>DXDU01000119.1 GCA_019115285.1 Candidatus Acutalibacter pullistercoris | reverse complement strand
CCGGGCAAAGAAGATCAGCCCGATGGAGGCGCAGGTCTCCGCGTAGACGGTGGCGTTGGGCAGGTCGTAATCCACGGTGAAGGCCTCTCCCAGCACGGTGGAGCCAATGCCCCCGGTGACGTACATGCGCTTCTCGGTGATGCTCTTCCACAAGGTCTCGCAGGCGGTCTTCAGGGTGGGGTCCCCGGACTCTCTGGCCAGGTCCGCCATAGCGGTGTACAGGTACACCGCCCGCACCGCGTGGCCCACGGCGTCTTGCTGCTCCCGGACGGGCTTGGTGCTCTGGGTGTAGTCGGTGTCGATGCCGTTGGGGTCTCCCTGGTCCCACACGTGCCAGCCCCGGGTCTTGCGCTCCTCGATAAAGTAATTGGGGGACTGCCCCCGCACGTCGATGAAGTGGGCGCACAGCTCCTTGTACGTTTCGTTGCCCGTGGCCCGGTACAGTTTGAGCAGGGCCAGCTCCACCTCCGGGTGGCCGGAGAAGCCCCTGGGGCACACCTCTGTAAAGTGGCGGTAGATGCAGTCGGCGTTCCTCTCCATGATCTTCAGGAACCGGTCCTTCCCCGTGGCCTCAAAGTACGCCACGGCAGCCTCCATCAGGTGGCCGGCGCAGTAGAGCTCGTGGGCCTCCTGCAGGTCGGTCCACTCCTTCCCCGGGGCCTTCACCGTAAAGTAGGAGTTGAGGTACCCGTCCTCATGCTGGCCCTGTTCCAGCAGGTCGATGGTCTCCTCCAGCCGGGCCTCCAGCTCCTGGTCGGGGCCGGCGGCCAGGGCGTAGGCGGCGGCCTCCATCCACTTGGCCACGTCGCTGTCCTGGAACACCATGCCGTAGAAGGACTCCGGCGGCACCTGCTCCCCCGCCATTTTCCCGGCGGCCTGGCGCAGGTTCTCTATGGCGTGGGACTTCTCCACCCCGGGGAGCCTGTCGTTTAAGATGTCGTACTGGTAGGGCAGCACCACCTGCCGCACCAGCTTCTGCTTTTGGGAGAGGAAGCCCTCTCCCGCCTGGTAGGCCGTCACCGGCACTGGTCTTGTGTACATGATGGACCCTCCTCAGTGGCGGCAGCCGCCGCAGGCGTGGTCTTCCCCGCCGCCGCAGCCGTGGTCGCCGCAGGTGTGGCCCTCTTCGTGGGCGTGGTGGGTGCACTGGGCCAGGGGATCGTACACCAGCAGCCCGGCGGCCAGGTCCTCCGCCGCCTGGTCCGCGTCCCCGGTCACCCCGGGGTAGAGCTGGATGCCCGCCTGGGCCAGAGCGGTTTTGGCCCCACCCCCAATGCCGCCGCACACCAGGGCCTCCACCCCCTGGGCCTGGAGGAACCCGGCCAGGGCCCCGTGGCCGCTGCCGTTGGTGTCCACCACCTGGGAGGAGACCACCTTGCCCCCCTGCAGCTCGTAGAGCTTGAACTGGGCGGTGTGGCCGAAGTGCTGGAAGATCTGTCCATTTTCGTAGGGAATGGCTGCTTTCATAACGTTGCGCTCCTTTGTGTCGTTTCAGGATAGAAGATCTAGTTGACAGGGCAAAGCCCCGTTGGGTACAATGTGAGTAAGAAATCTAGCGGACCGCCCTGCCCGGCAGGGGCGGAAGAATCGGGAGGTAGACCCATGCCTGTGCGTCAGATCGTAAAGAAAGAAGAGCTGCTGGAATGCGGCAGGATCCAGAGCATCGCCTTTGTGGCCCCCTGGGACAGGATGGAGGCCCTGAAGAAACTGGACGACCCGGAGATCCCCAGAAACACCACCCTGGGCTTTTTCGACCAGGAGGAGAAGCTCACCGCCTGCCTGGAGCTGCCCACGTACCAGGCGCGCTACCAGGGCAAGGTCATCCCCATCACCGGGGTGGGGGGCGTGGCCTCCCTGCCCGAGCACCGGAAGGGCGGGGCGGTGCGCAGGCTCTTCACTTACACCCTGCCCTGGATGCGGGACCAGGGGGCGGTGTTCTCCTGCCTGTACCCCTTCTCCCACAGCTTTTACAGAAAGTTCGGCTACGAGCTGTGCCAGCTGCCCACGGCCTGGCAGGTCCCGGCGGAGTCCCTGCGGCACCTGCCCTGCTCCTGCCAGGTGGACATGCTCCAGCCCGGCTGCGATCTAAGCCCTCTCAAGCAGGTGTACGAAGCCTATCTGGGCCAGTGCCAGCTGGCCATCCAGCGGGAGGACCGCCACTGGCGGGAGCTGCTGGGCAAGGCCTCTTATAAGGACCGGCGCTACAGCTACCTGTTCTCCCAAGAGGGCAAGGCCCTGAGCTACGTGGTCATCCAGGCGGAAAACGACGGGCCCTACTCCAAGTCCGGGGTGGTGCGGGAGCTGGCCTGGGCCTGCCCCCAAGGCCTGCGGGAGGCCCTGGGCTTTTTAAACCGGCTGGCGGCCCAGTACGGCAGGTTCCGGATCACCCTGCCCCAGGGGACGCTGCTGCCCGCCTTGGTGGACGAGTGCTACGACTGCAGGCCCTCCTGCCACGACCAGCCCATGGCCCGGGTGCTCCAGGCGGCGGAGGCCTTCCGGCTGCGGCCCCTGGCCCAGGGGGTGCGCTGCCGGGTGGCGGTGGAGGACCCCTTCCTGCCGGAGAACACCGGGGTCTTCGCCCTCACCGGGGCGGGGGACCAAACCCAGGTGGAGCAGCTCCCCCTCTCGGAGGAGTGGGACCTCTCCGTGGACCCGGGCACCCTCACCCAGCTGCTGTTGGGGACCCTCACCCTGGAGGAGGCGTTGTGCAAGCCCCAGGTGGCCCTGCGGGGCAACGCCCAGGCCCTGGAACAGGCCTTCCCCAAAGCCACCGTGTTCCTCAACGAGTACTTCTAAGCCGAGACCCGGCTTCCAGCCCCTCCCCTTGCGCGGGAGGGGCTTTTGCTTTCCCTCGCGGGCGCGCCCGCCCGGGGCAATAAACTCCCTCCACAAAGGACGTTCCGGGATTTTCGGCCACTCTACCCCTCTAAGTTTGGAAAACCCGCTCTTAAAATCCCGGCGCACGAAGTGCAGAGGGATTTTCCCGGCCTGCGGTGCCAACCGCCCCGGCGGGCGTAGCCCAGAGGGATTTTCCTGGCCTGTCCGGCCGCGGACGGATTTTCCCGGCCTGCGGTGCCAACCGCGCCTCTTCCCTGCCCTATCGCGGCCAGCGGGCGGGGGCGGGGAGCAGAGCGGGGAAGGCCCCGTGGGGCTCGGACTGGTACCAGTAGGCCACCGAGGACACGTCGTCCCGGCGCTCGAACAGGCCGCCGTGGGACACCCCGATCTGCTGCAAAGTCACTCGCAGGTCCTGGGAGAAGCGGATGGGATCCAAAACGTGCCAGCGGTAAAAGCCCCGCATGGGCGGGCAGTCGTCGTTGTGGTAGTCGTTGTGCACCCCCTGGTCGTGGTGGGAGTAGTAGGGATACCCCAGAAACGGGGTGCAGTAAGTCTGCTCTACCGACCGTCCCCCCTCCTGGCGGGTGAAGCTCCAGGCCCCGCCGAAGTAGTCTTCCGTGCCGGTGCCGCAGATGGTGGGGTAATCCTTGTCCCCGTCGATGTAAAACTTCATCTCCCCCTCGCCCCACCAGTAGCGCTCCAAGGTGGACAGGGCAAGGTACGTGCCCACGTACTGCCCCTGCCCCCGCACCCCGTCCAGCACCACGTAGTCCTGGGCCAGGTCGGTGATGGCCTGCCGCCGCCACTGGGCGTGGAAGTAGCCGGTGTTCTCCGGCAGCTCCGGGTACAGGCAGTAGTCGATCTGATAGAAAAACGCCGGCACCGGGTTTTTGTGCTGGTTCTCCACCGTGAGCCTGGCGGACTTCCGAAAGGGCATGGGGAAGTAGCAGTTAAAGCCCCGGTTGGGGTTGACCGCCATGGGCAGGGAATTGACCAGGCACCCCTGGCCGAAGCCGCAGCAGAAAAAGTCCCCCAGGGGCGCCTCTACCGACGGGGTCTCCTCCCCGTCCCAGTACATGCGCAGCACCAGGTCCCGCAGCACGAACCGGTCGGCGTCGCTGGTCTTGTCCGTCACGGTGATCCAGATGTGCTCGATCACCCCTGGGCCTTCCATCTCCCCCAGCAGGGCGGTCTCCCCTGGCTTGATCTCCCCGATGCAGGGCGACCCCTTCCGGGAGGGCCCCAAGTGGCTGGCGGCGGTGCCGCCCTTCCCCTTTTCCCCCCGGGGGTTCTCCGCGTTGATGGCCCGGCTCTCCCCGCCGGTGAGATAGGGCAGGCCCCCTAGCAGTATGGGCTGAAACATCTCTCCTCGCCTCCAAAAAAAGTGTGGCAGTGCCTGGGCTCATCATAGCACAAGCCCCACAAAAAGGAAAGCCCGCCCCAAAGATTTTTCCACACAAACGCGAAAGGCGGCCGCCGCCGCAGCGGTGGCCGCCAAAGGCCCCGGGCCAAAGCCCAGAGCAGGCGCGTTTATTGAATGTCCAGCCGGCGGCTGGCGGAGCCTGTGGGGCTGCGCTTGGGCAGCAGCAGCTTCAGCACGCCGTTTTCGTAGCTGCCGGAGATCTCCTCGCTCTTCACGTTGGAGATGTCGAAGCTGCGGCTGTAAGAGCCGTAAGACCGCTCCCGGCGGACGTACTGCTCCTGGTCGTTCTTCTCCTCCCGCTGGCTGTCCCGCTGGGCGGAGATGGTCAGGCAGTCCCCGTCGATGTCCACGGCGATGTCCTCCTTCTTCACCCCGGGCAGGTCGGCCTCCAGCTCGAAGTGGTCGCCCTTGTCCTTAATGTCCGTGCGGAAGCCCCCGCCGAAATCGCCGAAGAAGGACTTCTCAAAGTTTTCCAGCTCCCGGAAGGGATCGAACCGGGCCATGGAATTCCTGCGCTCAAAGGGCATCATGTCAAACATACTCATAAGTCATACCTCCTGATTCTGTTAGTGCTTTTCTATCGTTTCGTCTTGGCTTACTCTTACGTTGTGTCTCGCGGGGACCGGGCCCCGGACTTTGTCACTTCATGGGTCTCGCTTGCCTTTCTCTCGCTTTCTGTCCCCTATTCTAGGCCGGGACTGTGAAGAATTTTAGCACTCTTTATGAACAGTCTGTGAATTTTTAGCACTCTCGAAAAATGAGTGCTAAAAATCCGCGCCACCCCTGGCAATTCCCCACTTTCTCCCCCAGATCCCGCCCCCTTCTCCCCCACTTTCCCGAAAAACCCGTTGACAACCCTCCCAAAAAGTGCTATGATGAATAGGCAAAATTTCAGATAGGGGTATAGCTCAGTTGGTAGAGCAGCGGTCTCCAAAACCGCGTGCCGAGGGTTCAAGTCCTTCTGCCCCTGCCAAAAATAGAGAGGCAAGTACTATGCTTGCCTCTCTATTTTTCGTTAGCGCGCATAAAGACTCGGCAACGAGGCATGGCTGCGCCCTGCGCAGTGCGTGTCGTGGGGTGAGCGAGCGCCAGTGGCGCTCTGCCGCGAACCGACCGAGGCGGCAGCCGAGACAAGTCCTTCTGCCCCTGCCACAAAACCGGCGGAAACTCTGGGTTTCTGCCGGTTTTCTTTTTGCACGTGTTGCATGGTTATAGTGTTCACTTTGGTT
>DXDU01000118.1 GCA_019115285.1 Candidatus Acutalibacter pullistercoris | reverse complement strand
TGACCTTCGGCTGCGGGGCGGCCATCGCCACCAGCAGCATGGCCACGGAGATGATCAAGGGTAAGACCATCGAGGAGGCTCTGAAGCTCACCAACAAAGCGGTGATGGAAGCCCTCGACGGCCTGCCGCCGGTGAAGGTTCACTGCTCCGTCCTGGCCGAGCAGGCCATCAAGGCGGCGGTGGCGGACTACTACCGGAAGCAGGGCATCGACCCCACGCCTTTTGTGGGAGAGATCCCCGAGTGCGAGGAGTGCGCCTGCGAAGTGTGATAAAGACTGACCCCCGGCCTGGACGGCTGGGGGTTGTTTCTTGGGTGTCCCCCGCCCAATGGGGACACGCTGGAGCGTGAAACATGGAGTCGCTGCCCCCACGCCTATTTGTGGGGGAGACTCCCGCGTGCGAGGAGCGGGCCTGCGAAGTGTGATAAAGATCGACCCCCGGCCTGGACGGCTGGGGGTTGTTTTTTTGAGCGTTCCCCGCCCAAAAGGGAGGCGGCGGAGCGGGAACAATGGAGCCATCGACCCCACGCCCTTTGTGGGGGAGATCCCCGAATGCGAGGAGTGCGCCTGCGAAGTATGAGAAAAAACGACCCCCGGCCCATGCGGCTGGGGGTTTTCTTTGTCGTTCGTCGCCCAAAGGGGGGATGGAGAATGAAAAAAGGAGGGGCTTGCCGCCCCTCCTTTTTGAGGTTTCTTACTTCTTGCCGCCGAACAGGCCCTTGAGCTTGTCCACGGCGCCGCCCAGGAGATCGCCGGCCTTGTCGCCCAGTTCGTCCAGGTTCACCTTGGCCTTCACCCCTTCGATGACGGCCTTCACCTGCTCGTCGGGCAGGTCGGTGCCCAGCAGCTCTTCCAGGGCCTTCACCGGGTCCTCTTTGAAGTTCTTGCCGAAGTCCTTGTCGTTCTTCACTTTCTCCACAATCTCTTCGATCTTCTCTTTGATCTCCATGTTCTTTCCCCATTTCTTTGGGTAATTGTTCAGATAGGACTTAGGATACCAAATTCTTCCAGGCCCGTAAAAGGCTTTTCCGTGCGGGGGGCGGCTGTTTTCGTGCGGGGAGGGGAGCAAGTGCCGGTGCCTTGGCATAAGATGGCCTGGGGGGCCAGTCCCCCCGGGAAAAGCCGGGGAACACGGCTTCTTTTCAGCAAAGGAGGAGAGACCATGGCGGGCGTTTTGGCAAAGGGCATCGACGTTTCGGAATTCAACGGCCCGGTGGACTTTGCCGCCCTGAAAGGGAAGATAGACTTTGCCATACTCCGCTGCGGCTACGGCAGCGACTATGTGAACCAGGACGACAAGGAATTTGAGGAGAACGTGAGAAAGTGCCAGGCGGCAGGGATCCCCTACGGGGCGTATCTGTACTCCTACGCCAAGACGGTGGAGATGGCCCAGAGCGAGGCCCGGCACGCTTTGCGGCTCTTAGCCGGGAAAGAGCCCCTCTACGGGGTGTGGTACGACGTGGAGGACAGCTCCCTGCCGGAGGGGGAGGCCCTCATCGACAACGTGGCGGCCTTCTGCGACAGGGTGGCGGAGGCCGGGTACTGCTGCGGGGTGTACTCCTTCCTATACTGGATGGTCACACGGCTCAACAGCCCCAGGCTCGACAAGTACCTGAAGTGGGTGGCCCAGTGGAACAGCACCCTGGACTACGACAAGCCCGTGGCCCTGTGGCAGTACACCGACAGCGGGGTGCTGCTGGGGAAGAAGTTCGACATGAACAAGGCCTATGTGGACTTTCCCGGGCTGTGCGGGAGAAAGGAGGAACCTGTGGATCGAGAGGAAGCGGCTGCAATCGCCCGGGAGGAGGCCCAGCAGGTCTACCGGGAAAACGAGGACAAGTATAAGACCATCGCCGACCTGCCAGAGTGGGCCAGGGCCAGCGCCCAGCGGGTGTATACGACTCTAGGCCTCACCGGCACGGGGGACCCCAAGGACCTGACCATAGACGCCAGCGAGACCTACGCCAGGACCCTGGTGGTCATCGACAAGGTGTTAAATTTGCTCCCCGGCGCGGCAGAGAAAGCGTAAAGCGCGCCGACCTGCCAGAGTGGGCCAGGGCCAGCGCCCAGCGGGTGTATACGACTTTAGGCCTCACCGGCACGGGGGACCCCAAGGACCTGACCATAGACGCCAGCGAGACCTACGCCAGGACCCTGGTGGTCATCGACAAGGTGTTTAATTTGCTCCCTGGCGCGGCAGAGAAAGCGTAAAGCGCGGGACGGGCTGCCGGAAGGGGCGGCCCGTTCCCTGTTATGGGCGTTTCTTTTCCCCACAACTTTTTGCCTTTCCCTTGTGCCGGGGCGGGATCTGTAGTACAATGAAGCAACAAGGAAAAGGAGGAGCGATCACAATGGAACTGCGGGAACTGAACAGAGAGATGAGCCGTCTGCTGCAGTACGGCTTGCAGCGTGGTTTGCTGGAGCGGGAAGACCTGCCCTATGCCGCCAACAGAATGCTGGCTTTGCTGGGGGCAAGGGAATTCACCCCCCAGCCGGTGGAGGAGACTTTGCCCTACCCCAGAGAGCCCCTGGAGCGCATCTGCGACTGGGCGGCGGAGCAGGGTTTGCTGGACCCGGACACCCGGGACGCCAGGGACCAGCTGGACACGGAAGTGATGAACTGCCTGATGCCCCGGCCCTCCCAGGTGGTGAAGACCTTCTACGAGCTTTACGAGAAGGACAAGAAGGCCGCCACGGACTATTACTACGATCTTTCCCGGGCCTCCAACTACATCCGGGTGGACCGGGTGGAGAAGGACAAGCTCTGGACCGCCCCCACGGAGTACGGGGACCTGGTGATCACCATCAACCTCTCCAAGCCGGAGAAGGACCCCAAGGCCATCGCCGCGGCCAAGAACGCCCCTCAGTCCGGCTACCCCAAGTGCGCCCTGTGCCGGGAAAACGAAGGGTACCTGGGCAGCGCGAACCAGGCCGCCCGGGGCAACCACCGGCTCATCCCCTTGGAGCTGGGCGGGGAGCAGTGGTTCCTGCAGTACTCCCCCTACGTGTACTACAACGAGCACTGCATCGTCCTCTCCAGTGAGCACCGGCCCATGAAGGTCAGCCGGGAGTCCATGGCACGGCTGCTGGAGTTCGTCACCTTCCTGCCCCACTACTTTGTGGGCTCCAACGCGGACCTGCCCATTGTGGGAGGGTCCATCCTCACCCACGACCACTTCCAGGGAGGCCGGTTTGAGTTCCCCATGGCCAAGGCGCCGGTGGGGGAGGCTGTGGCCTTCCCGGGCTTTGCGCAGGTGGAGGCCGGCATTGTGAAGTGGCCCATGTCCGTGCTCCGGCTGCGCTCCGGGGACCGGGAGGCCCTCATCGACCTGGGGGACAAGATCCTGCAAAGCTGGCGGGGGTACTCCGACGAGAGCGCCGGCGTCCTGGCCTACTCCGGGGACACCCCTCACAACACCATCACCCCCATCGCCCGGCGGCGGGGGGAGGACTACGAGCTGGACCTGGTGCTGCGCAACAACCGCACCACCGAAGAGCACCCTCTGGGGCTGTTCCACCCCCACGGGGAGTACCACCACATCAAGAAGGAGAACATCGGCCTCATCGAGGTGATGGGCCTGGCCATTCTGCCGCCCAGGCTCCTCGCCGAGACGGAGCTTCTGGAGCAGGCCCTGAAAGAGCCTGTGAAGGCCCAGGAGATCCTGGCCCGGCCGGAGATGGAGAAGCACCAGGCCTGGTTTGAGGAGCTGCAGGCCCAGGGCGCCGGGGAAGGGGACACCCGCCGGAAGATCCAGGAGAGCATCGGCCAGGTGTTTGGGAAGATTCTGGGCAACGCCGGGGTCTTTAAGGACACGGAAGAGGGCCGGGAGGCCTTCCGGCGGTTCTGCGCCCAGGTGTAAGGTGAAACGGGATCTGGGCGCCCCGGGGCTGGGGGAACTCCTCCTGTCCCTGGTGTTTCCCGCCAGGTGCCTTTCCTGCGGCAGGGTGATCCACCCGGAGGACTTCTTCTGCGAGGACTGCCGGGAGAAGCTCCCCCGGGAGCCCCTGCTGCGCCGGCTGCCCCTGGAGAACGGGAAGGTGCTGCCGGTGGCCTGCCCCATGGTGTACCAAGGGGGCTTTCGCAAGACCCTCCACGGGTTCAAATTCCAGGGCCTGCGGGGAGAGGCCGGCCCCTTGGGGCGGCTGCTGGCTCTTCAGGCGGGGCGGCTTTCCTGGCAGGCCCAGGGGGTGGCCTACGTGCCCCTTTCCCACCAGGGGAGAAGGGCCCGGGGCTACGACCAGAGCAGGCTGCTGGCAAAGTCCGCGGCCAGGGCCTTGGGGCTGCCCTTGCTGGACGTGCTGGAAAAGGTCCGGGAGACCAAGACCCAGCACACCCTCTCCCGGGAGGAGCGGCTGGAGAACGTGGCCGGGGCCTACGGGGCCACCAGAAAACTACAGGGGGAGACGCTGCTGCTGATCGACGATATCGTCACCACCGGCGCCACCCTGAGCCAGTGCGCCCTGGCGCTGTACCAGGCGGGGGCGGGGGAGGTCCTGGGCCTGTGCGCCGGGGACGCCACCCTCACCCGGGAGAAAGGAGAGAGGACAGGGTGATCCACCGGTTTTCCAGAGAAGAACAGCTCATCGGGGCCCAGGGCCTTCAAAAGCTCCGGGCCGCCCGGGTGGCGGTGTTCGGCGCCGGGGGCGTGGGGGGCTACACCATCGAGGCCCTGGCCCGGTGCGGGGTGGGCTCCCTGACCATCGTGGACGGGGACAGCGTGAGCCTGACCAACATCAACCGGCAGATTCTGGCCCTGGAGGACACCCTGGGCCGTCCCAAAGCGGAAGTGGCCCGGGAGCGGGTGCTCCAGATCAACCCGGAGTGCCAGGTGGAGGCAAAGGTCCTGTTCTTCACCCCGGAGGACAATATGGACTTCTCCCGGTTCGACTACGTGGCCGACGCCATAGACACCGTCAGCTCTAAAATAGAGCTGATCCTCCGCTGCCGGGAAGCGGGGGTGCCGGTGATCAGCTGCATGGGGGCGGGGAACAAGCTGGACCCCACCGCCTTCCAGGTGGGGCCGTTGGAACAGTCCAGCGTGTGCCCTCTGGCCCGGGTTATGCGCCGGGAGCTGAAAAAGCGGCAGGTCACCGGGGTGAAAGCGGTGTGGTCTACCGAGGAGGCCAGGGACTTCCCCCAGGGGGAGGCCCTGGAGACAAAGGGCACCGCCGGGCGGATCGCCCCGGGGAGCGTGTCTTTCGTGCCCAGCGTGGCCGGTTTGATCCTGGCGGGGGAGATCGTCAAGGGTCTGCTGGCGGGAACAGGAGGGAAGGAACATGGATAGAGAACGGATCGAGCGGGCCGTGCGGGAGCTGCTGGAAGCGGTGGGGGAGGACCCCCAGCGGGAGGGCCTGCAGGAGACCCCCGCCCGGGTGGCCCGGATGTACCAGGAGATCTTCTCCGGCCTGGGGGCGGACCCCCGGGAACATTTGAAGATCTTCCACGAGGAGAGCCGCCACAACGAGCTGGTGCTGGTGAAGGACATCCCCCTGTACTCGGTGTGCGAGCACCACCTGCTGCCCTTTATCGGAAAGGCCCACATCGCCTACATCCCCCAGGGAGGGCGGATCATCGGCCTGTCGAAATTCGCCCGGATTGTGGACTGCTTCGCCCGCCGGCCCCAGGTGCAGGAGCGCCTCACCGGGCAGATCGCCGACTTTCTCTATGAGGAGCTGCAGCCCTTGGGGGTGGCGGTGTTTATCGAGGCGGAGCACCTTTGTATGACCATGCGGGGGGCCAGGGCCGCCGGGGCCAAGACCCAGACCTCCGCCCTGCGGGGCTGTATGCGCTCCGACGCCAAGACCAGGGCGGAAGTCATGTCCCTGCTGGGAGGGCGCTGACGTGGGGCGCTTTCTTGCCAGGGGCCGGGTGTTCCCCCTCACCCGGCCCTATGTGATGGGCATTTTAAACGTGACCCCGGACTCCTTCTCCGACGGGGGCAGGTACTGTTCCCCGGAGCTTGCCTTGGCCAGGGGGTTGGAGCTCCAGGCCCAGGGCGCGGACGTCATCGATCTGGGGGGACAGTCCACCCGGCCGGGGTTCACGGCTGTGCCCTGGCAGGAGGAGTGGAATCGCCTCAAAGACGTGCTGCCCCTGCTTCTCCGGGAGCTGGACGCGCCTCTGTCGGTGGACACCTTCTACCCCCAGGTGGCGGAAAAGGCCCTGGCTGCCGGGGCCCACATCGTCAACGATGTCACCGGCTTTGGGAAGGAGATGCTCCGGGCGGCTGCTGGTTCCGGCTGCGGCTGCGTGGTGAACTGCCCCCTGGGAGGCCAGGGGGGAGAGGTGCTGTCCGCCACCAGGAGGTTTTTCCAGACCCGCCTGGAGGAAGCCGCCCGGCTGGGCTTTTCGGAGGAGCAGCTGTGTTTCGATCCAGGGGTGGGCTTTGGCACAAACTATGAGGAAGACCTGACCCTTTTGGCCAATGCCGGCAGCCTGCGGATGGGGGACTGCGCCCTGCTGGTGGGGGCCTCCCGGAAGCGGGTGACCGCCCGGGGGGGCGGGGGGGAGAGCGCTCCCCTGGCCCTGGAGGACAGGCTGGCCCCCACCCTGGCGGCCCACACGGCGGCTGCCTTGTCCGGGGCGGACTTCCTGCGGGCCCACGACGTGAAGGAGGCGGTCACCGCCGCCAGAATGGCTGGGGCGCTGCGGGGAAAGATCACACAGGAAGGAAGGGGACAGACCATGGACACCATTTGGCTGAAGGGATTGGAGATCTTCGCCTACCACGGGGTAAACCCGGAGGAGAAGGAGCAGGGACAGCGGTTCCTTCTGGACTTGGAGCTGCAGGCGGATTTGAGAAAAGCCAGGGGCAGCGACGACCTGCGGGACACGGTGAACTACGCCGGGGTGCGCAAGACGGTGCAGCGTGTTTTTACTGAGGCGAAGTACGACCTCATCGAGCGGGCGGCCCAGGTGGTGTGCCAGGCGGTGCTGCGGGAACACCCCCTGGTGCAGGCGGTGACCCTCACCCTGAAAAAGCCCGAGGCCCCTATGAACGCCGTGTTCGACTACGCCGGGGTGACCATCACCCTCCGGCGGGGAGAGGAGGAATCGCTGTGAAAATCGTACTGGGATTGGGAACCAATTTAGGGGACCGGGAGGACAACCTGGCCCAGGGCCTGGACAGGATCGAAAAGCTGCCCAAGACCCAGGTGCTGGCCCTGTCCAACGTCTACGAGACAGAGCCCTTTGACGTGCCCGACGAGCAGGGGGCCTATCTCAACTGCTGCGTGCTCCTGGAGACCCAGCTGGAGCCCCAGGCCCTGCTGGATAAGTGCCTGACCATCGAGAAGGCTTTGGGCCGGGTGCGCAAGTCTTACCACGGGGCCAGGACCTTGGACATCGACCTGCTCATCGGGGAGGGCGTCACCTGCCAGACGGAGACCCTGACCCTGCCCCATCCCCACATCCGGGAGCGGGCCTTTGTGCTGGTGCCCCTGTCGGACCTGTTCCCCTTGCACGAGGGGCTGGGGTACTCCTTCCACGACGCTTTCGAGGCTGTGGACAAGTCCGGGGTGTACCTCTATAAATAAAACCTCCCCGGGTGGCCGGGGAGGGGGAACCGGGGAGGGAGGCCTTCCCGGTTTTGTTTTACACTTCGGTGAATTCCATCAGGAAGCTGTGGGGGAGGACCTTGGCCAGCAGGTGATAGAACTTGTAGAAAAGCCCCTTGGTGTAGGTGGCCTTGCCCCGCTTGGCGGCCCGCAGGGAGCCTACGGCCACGGCGGTGGGGTCCACCCGGGGAAGCTTGTCGATCAGGCGGCTTTTGCCCTCGGTGGCGCCGGCCACTTCCCAGAACTGGGTGTCCATGGGGCCGGGGCACACGGCGCACACCTTGATGCCCCGGGGGCGGAGCTCCTCGTGGAGGGCCTTGGAGAAGGCCAGCACAAAGGACTTGGTGGCGGCGTACACGGACATCCTGGGGGTGGGGGCGAAGGCGGCGATGGAGGCCACGTTCACCACCAGGCTGTCGTCTAACATATAGGGCAGGCACAGGCGGGTCAGGGCGGTGAGGGCCCGGCAGTTTACGTCGATCATCCCCGTCTGGGCGGCCCGGTTGGCGGAGAAGAAATCGCAGGCCTTGCCGTAGCCCGCGTTGTTCACCAGCACTTTGATCTCCGGCTGGTTCTCCTTCAGCAGCTGCTCGAAGAGCTGCAGGCTCTCTTCCTTCCCCAAGTCCAGGGAGATGGCGGCGATGGTCTTGTCCGGGTGCTCCTGGGCAATCTCCTTGAGCAGTTCTTTCCTTCTGGCCACCAGCCAGAACACGTCCACGCTGGGATACTGGGCGATGATGGCATTGATGTATTCCTTTCCCAGCCCGCTGGAGGCCCCGGTGATCACGGCAGTCACCATAGGTCCCACTTCCTTTCTCTCTCATGTTTCCCCTCGATTGTACGACATTCCCGGCGTTCCGTCAACGGTTTCCTGCGCTGGGTGGGAAAATTCAGCACAGACGGCAGAGCCTTGTCCTTTTCCCAGGGAGTGTGGTATAATAGCCGCGCTTTACTATTTTACTGAGGAGGCGGCTTATGGAAAGGAAACAGCCCGTGGCCATCATCGGCGCCATGGAGATGGAGATTGAGGCCCTGCTGGGGGCCATGGAGGAAGAGGAGAGCCGGGTGGTAGCCGGGCTGGTGTTCCACCGGGGGAAGATCTCCGGGGTGGACTGCGTGGTGGCCAGGTGCGGCGCGGGAAAGGTAAACGCCGCGGTGTGCGCCCAGACCATGGTGTGCCTGTATGACCCCAGGCTTCTGATCAACCTGGGGGTGGCCGGCGGCGTGGACGTGGAGATCGGCGGGCTGGTGGTGGCCCAGTCCTGCGTGCAGTACGACTTCGACACCACCGCCGTGGACCCCACCCCCCGGGGGACCATCCTGCTGGCCCAGCCCGACGGCACCGACAAAGAGGTGCTCTACTTCCCCTGCGACGAGCGGGTGGGGGACATTCTGGCTCAGGAGGCCCAGCGGATTTACGGCGGGGTGGTCCGGGGCGTGGTGGCCACCGGGGACCGCTTCATGGCGGACAAGGACTGGAGCCGCCGCCTGGGTGAGGAGTACGGCGCCCGGGCCATCGAGATGGAAGGGGGCAGCGTCGCCCAGGTGTGCTGCATGAACCAGATCCCCTGCGCCGTGCTCCGGGCCATCTCCGACAACGCCAACGGCGACGCCACCGTGGATTTCCCCACCTTCGCCAGGTCTTCCTCGGAGAAGAGCGCCAAGCTGTTAGAGCAGGCCCTGCCCCTGCTGTAAGGAGGCCGCCGTGAAAGTCTACGACATCTCCCGGGAAGTGTTTTCCGCCAGGGTCTACCCCGGGGACCCGGAACCCAGGACCACCCCGGTGTACCGCCTGGAACAGGGCGACCTCTGCAACGTGACGGCCCTGTCCTTGGGCAGCCACACCGGCACCCACATGGACGCCCCCAGCCACTTTGTCCCCGGGGGAAAGACCATCGATCAGGTGGAGCTCTCCCGGTGCGTGGGGCCCTGCCAGGTGGCGGAGGCCCACGGGCCTCTCACCGCCCAATGGGTGGAGGAGCGCCTGCGCCTTGGGTCGCCCAGGCTACTTTTGAAAGGCCAGGGGGAAGTCACCCTGGAGGCGGCGGAGAAAATGGGGGAGCTGGGGCTTCTCCTGCTGGGGGTGGAGGACTACACCGTGGGCACCACCCGCACCGGGCCCCAGGTGCACAGGGCTCTGCTCACAAAAGAGGTGGCGATTTTAGAGGCGCTGGACCTCTCCCAGGTGGAGCCGGGGGAGTACCTGCTGGCGGCCCAGCCCCTCAAATACGGGGGCCTGGACGGGGCCCAGGTCCGGCCGGTGCTGCTGGACCTGCAGTAGGAGGGAGACCATGGGAGCGAAAGAAAAAGCCCTGGAGCTTATGGAGCGGGACCCGGTGCTGTATATGGACATGCTGGGGCCCTTTCACCGGGGGATGACAGAGATTGTGGCCCAGAGCGGGGAAGGGCTCCTTTTGTACAACGTCCCGGGCAGAGCCTACATGCTGGCGGCGGACACCCGGGCAGAGGCGGAGGCCCTGTGCGCCGGGGTGGAGTCCATGGCAATCGCCACCGCCCACAGCCGGGAGGCCGGGGAGTTCCTGCGGGACCGTTACGGCCTGCCGGACCTGCAGCCCTGCACCCAGGCGGCCTACCTGGTCTCCACCCCTCTGCCCCTGGAGGGGGAGGTGGAGATCCTGCAGCTGGGCCAGTCTTACTTTTCGGTGATACTGGAGAACTACCACACCTTCACCGACGCGGCGTACGTCCGGCGGCGCATCGACGCCGGGGTGATGCACGGGGCCTTCCGGGAAGGGGAGCTGCTGGGGTTCATCGGCATGCACGACGAGGGCAGTGTGGGCATGCTGGAAGTGCTGCCGCCCCACCGGCGGCAGGGGGCCGCCGCGGCCCTTATGGCCTTTATGACCAACTGGTGCCTGGCCCGGGGCTGGGTGCCCTTCTCCCAGATCTTCGCCGGAAATGAGGCCTCCCTGTCCCTGCACCGGCGGGTGGGGTGGACCTTGAGCCAGAAGTCCATGTACTGGGTGATGCCGGAGTGAGCCAAGATTTAACTTGACAGGGGCCGCGCCGTTGGATATGCTGGAGAAAAGAGCTTTGCCCGCCTGAAAGGGAGCGATGGTATGAAAACGCTGGTCATTTACTATTCCAAAACAGGATTTTCCAAGCGCTACGCCCAGTGGCTGGAGGAGGACCTGGCCTGCCGCTGCGTCCCCTTTTCCCAGCGGGGCAGCGTGGACCTGGCTGCCTATGACAAGGTGGTGTTCGGCTCCAGCGTCCACGCCGGGCGCATCCGCAAGCTGGGGTGGTTCAAAAAGCAGATGCCCCGGCTGAAGGGAAAGCGGCTGGCGGTGTTCTTCACCGGGGCCATGCCTCCTGAGAAAAGCGCTGTGGAGCAGTGCGTGGCCCAGAACCTGACCCCGGAAGAGAGGCGGCAGGTGCGGGCCTTCTACCTGTGGGGCGGCCTGAACTACGAGGCCATGGGCCCCGTGGACAAGTGGATGATGGGCGTATTCCGCAAAATGCTGGCCGGGAAGAAAAACCCCACCCAAGAGGACCGGATGGCCGCCCAGATGGTGGCTTCCTCTTATGATAAGGCGCAGCGCGGGTACCTGGAACCCCTGGAGGAATACCTGCGGGGATGAGGCTTCCCCCTGGGGCAAAAAGAAAAGCCGCCCACAGAGGGCGGCTTTTTCACAGGCTGTGTTTTTTCAATAGTAGCGCACCACGGCGATGACTTTGCCCAGCACCGAGGCGTGGTCGGAGAAGAGGGGGGAGAAGTCCGGGTTTTCCGGCTGCAGGCGCACCCCGCCTTTCTCCCGGTACAGGCGCTTTACGGTGGCCTCCTCGTCGATCATGGCCACCACAATGTCCCCGTCCTCGGCGGTGGAGGCCCGCTCCGCCACCACGTAGTCCCCGTCTAGGATGCCGGCGTTTTTCATGCTCAGGCCGCTGACGTGCAGGGCGAACAGCTCCTTCCCGGGCTTTTCCGGGAAAGGCAGGTAGCCCTCGATGTCCTCCACCGCCAGAATGGGCATGCCGGCGGTGACCTTGCCCAGGATGGGCACCTGGGCGGCGTTTTCGCTGCCCTCGATGCGGATGGACCTGTTGTGGCCGGCCTGGCGGCTGATGTACCCCAATCGCTCTAAGGTGCGCAGGTGGGCGTGGACTGTGGAGGTGGACCGCAGCCCTGTGGCGGCGCAGATCTCCCGCACTGTGGGGGGGATGCCCTTGGGGGCCTCCTGGCGGAGGAAGTCGTAAACTTTCTGCTGGCTTTTGGTGAGTGGTTCCATGGCGTGCCTCCCTTTGCGCTGGTCCGGCGGCTGCGTTGCTTCCATTTAATTGATTATAACACGGAATGAGAGAAAAAGCAAACCTTTGTTTGCGTATTTTTCCCGCTTCCTTCCTTTTTTGGGAGAGGGCCGATGGTCTATCCCGGGCTTGCCCCTCATAGGTATGTACCACATTTGGAAGCGAGGGGTGCCCATGTCACACAGCGTCATAGACGATCGAGCCACCAGGTTAGGGGAGTACATCGTGGAGCACAAGGCCACCGTGCGCCGGGCCGCCAAAAAGTTCGGGGTGAGCAAGAGCACCGTCCACAAGGACGTATCCCAGCGGCTGAAGTATATCGACAACGGCCTGTATCACGACGTGAAAGACGTGCTGGAGGTGAACAAGGCCCAGCGCCACATCCGGGGCGGCATCGCCACCCGGCGGAAGTACCAGACGCAAAAATAAAAAGCCCCGGGGGTGATCACTCCCGGGACTTTTCCTCTTTTCTCACTGCCAGGTGCCCTCTAACAGGCTTTGGGGATCGAGACAGACTTGATCCCGCCGGACCTCCAGGTGGAGGTGGGGGCTCTCCGCGGACTCCTGGGGCACGGCGGTGACGGTGCCGATCACCTGGCCCTGGGCCACTGTGTCCCCGGGGGAGACGGCGAAGTCCTCTCCCAGGCCGCAGTAGGAGAACACAAAGTCCCCGTGCTCTATGGTGACCAGGTTCCCCAGCAGGGGGTCGGTGGCGGTCTCCAGCACCTGGCCGTTGGCGCAGGCCAGCACTTCCTCCCCAGCCTGGGCGGACAGGTCCGTGCCGGTGTGGATGCGCCAGTCCTTCATGGTCTGGGAGTACACCGGCGCCCCGGCGCTGTAGGCCTGGCTCACCTGGCGGGAGGCCACAGGCCAGATGAATTTGGCGCTGATCTCATAGAGAGGGGCGTTGGCGGGGACCTGGGTCTCCTGGGGGGTCACTGTCTCCTCCCCGGAAGACTCCGCCTGGGAAGGCTCTTCCCGGGCGGGCTCCTGGGTGGGGGAGGGCTCTCCCGCGGCCTCCTGGGCCTGGGAGGACTCCTCCTCAGCTGGCTTTGGGGTGGGGGCGGGGGAGGGCTCTGCCGCCGAAGGGCTCGCCTTCGAAGTCTCCTCTTCCTGGGAGGGCTTCTTCCGTGCTTCCGGGTCCTCCGGGTCGGCCGTCTCCTGTTGGGAGGACTGGGGGGCGGTGTAGCTGGTGACAGAGTCGTAGGTGCTCCAGGCGGCGATGCCTACGGCGGTAAGACACACCGCCAGGGCCAGGTAAAACCCGCCCCGGCGTTTCTCTTTGGAAAAGCGTTTTCCGTTCATGCGATGCACATTCCTTTCGGTGTAGAGTACCGATGTTTGGCGGTACCCCTAGTGTGGGCGAAAGGAAAGGGGATTATGCAGGAACATGGAAAGAGGCCGGCGAAGTCGCCGGCCTCTCTCCATTAGCTTGAGGGGTATTATTGAGGAGGGTAGAACATGTATCTCATAGAAAAGGTGCGGTCCATTTCTTTTGAGTACGCTGTTATTATACCCCCACGGCCCCGGGGAGTTGTTACGATGCTGTGAATAAACCTTAAAGAAATTCCGCAGAGTTTGTGAACTTTCCCGAAACGTGGGGGAACTCATCGTTTGTCGTGGCTCTCAAACCACTGGGTGATCTCCCGCAGGCGGCGCACCCGGTGCCGGGGCTTGCCCGACCGGGAGAGCTCGTGGTTCTCCCCGTGGAAGATGACCATCCTGGCCTCCACCCCCCGCTGCTTCAGGGCGGCGTACATCTGGTAACCCTCGCTGATGGGGCAGCGGTAGTCCTCGTCGCTGTGGATGATGAGGGTGGGGGTTCTGGCCTGGTCCAGGTACTTTAAGGGGGAGTGTTCCCACAGCTTTTCCATGCTGTTCCACACGGAGCCCTTTTCGGACAGGCCCATCTGGTCTCGGGCGAAGCCCTCGCCGATGTCGGACGTGAAGCCGAAGCCCACCCAGTTGGCAATGGACCGCTGGGTGGCCGCCGCCCGGAACCGCTGGGTGTGGCCCACGATCCAGTTGGTCATAAAGCCGCCGTAGCTGCCCCCGGTGACGAACAGCCGGGTCTCCTCCAGCTGGGGGTAGGCGGCCACCACCTGGTCAGTGAAGGCCATCAGGTCCCGGTAATCGATGGTGCCGTACTTGCCCCGCAGGTCGGCGAACTCGTTGCCCCGGCCGTCGCCGCCCCTGGGGTTGCAGAAGAACACAAAGTACCCCAGGTTGGCCCAGACCTGCATCTCGTGGTAGAACACTTCCCCGTACACGGTTTTCGGCCCGCCGTGGATGTCCAAAATCCCCGGGTAAGTCTTCTGGGGGTCGAAGTCCTTGGGCAGCAGCACCCAGCCGTCCAGGTCGGTGCCCTCGTTTACAAAGGTGAGCTTCTGGGGCTGGGCCACGTACTTCCCGGAGAGGACCTCCCGGTTGAGAGCGGTGGCCTGGCGCAGGGCGCCCTGCTCCACGGCGTAGATCTCCTGGAGCTTATGTTGCTGCATCCCCACGAAGTAGGGGGTATCCCCCAAAAGGCAGAGGCAGTCCACCGAGCCCTCTCCCGTGTACACCGGGGAGATGGTCCCTGCCTGGTCCAGGGCGTACAGGTGGGAGGCGTTGCGGATGGTGGCGGTAAAGTACAGCTTCCCGTTGTGAACGGTCCAGTCATCCCCGCCGCCTAAGCGGCAGTCGCTGCCCACCGAGGAGCCCAGGGCATCCTCGTAAGGGCACAGCAGGGCGACTTCCCTGGTCTGGGGGTCCAGGGTGTAGAACTGGGCGTTCTCGTTGAGGCCGTACCGCTTTTGAGCGGTGGCCAGCAGGAGGATCTTCTCCCCCCACCACAGGGCGTCGTAGAGCTCGTACTCCCGGGCGGGGAGCAGTTCTTCCGTCTTGCCGGTGAGCAGGTCGTACACCCACACCCCGGACTTCTCCCGGCGCTTGCTTAAAAACTTTTCCCCGGTGTAGAGGAGCTTTTTCCCGTCGGGGCTCAGGTGGGCGGAGGCGGTGTCAAAGGCTTCCGGCGTCACCCGGGTGAGGGCGCCGGTGACTTCCTCGTAGAGGAACAGGGCGGTGCGCTTTTTGTTCACATAGCCCTTGCCGTTGAAGTAGAAGGGCAGCTCGTCCAGGACCTGGTAGTCCCGCTCCTCCCGCTTGGCCTGGAGCAGTTCCTCCTTCTGCTTGCCCTTTAAACGGTAGGCCTTGGAGAAGGCCATGTCCCACTGCACGGAGAGCAGGTACCGGCCGTCCCCGACCTTCTCCAGGGGAGAGGCGGCAAGGGGCACCTGGAAGGCCTTGACGGCCTCGCCCCCGGTGGTGTCCAGCCGGTAGAAGGCGGTGGCCTCCTCGCCGGCCTCCTGGAGCTTCTGGGCCTGGGGGTCCCGCCGTGACACGAACAGCAGGGTGTGGGGGCCGTCCCACAGAAAGGCCCCGGTCTTGCCGTCCCCAGTCAGGCGCCGGGGCGTTTCGCCTTTCTCTAAGAGCCACAGGTCCGTGGGGTAGCTGTTCTCCTCCCGGTCCGCCATGGCGCAGAGAAAGGCCAGGTCCTCCCCGCCCGGGGCGGCCTTGAGGCCGGACAAAAAGCGGTAGCGCAGAAAATCTTCCAACAAAAGCTGTTCCATAAGGCAGCAAGTCCTTTCCCGAAAAGATTGAAGTACGCCCCTATTGTAGTCCTCCCCGGGGGGGATGGCAAGGCTTTTTGGGGAAGAAACCTTCAATTTGCCCAGTTTTTGGAAAGATTTCCCTTCTTTTCTGGAAAAATATGATTTTCCCCCTTCCTTTCTTTGGCCGGACAGGCTATAATAAGGGCAAGCAAGACCGCCGGACTATTTTTTTGAAGGAGTTGTATTCTTATGGCAAAGATCATTGGCAGGCCCGCCCTGCCCAACATGCCCTGGCAGGACAAGCCCGCCGGGTACACCAAGCCCGTGTGGCGCTACACCGAGAACCCCATCATCCCCCGGGACGCCATCCCCACCTCCAACAGCGTGTTCAACTCCGCTGTGGTGGTGTATGAGGACGGCTACGCTGGTGTGTTCCGCTGCGACAACCGGGGCGTGGAGATGGACATCTTCGCCGGGTTCTCCAAGGACGGCATCCACTGGGACATCAACCACGAGCCCATCGTCTTTGAGGGCGACAAGGACGTGACCCGGAAAGAGTACCGGTACGATCCCCGGGTGTGCTTCATCGAGGATCGGTACTACATCACCTGGTGCAACGGCTACCACGGCCCCACCATCGGCATTGGCTACACCTACGACTTCAAGACCTTCTACCAGCTGGAGAACGCCTTCCTGCCCTACAACAGAAACGGCGTGCTCTTCCCCCGGAAGATAGGTGGCAAGTTCGCCATGGTGTCCCGTCCCAGCGACACCGGCCACACCCCCTTCGGCGACATCTTCTACAGCGAGAGCCCCGACATGACCTATTGGGGCAAGCACCGCTTCGTCTTCGGCACCGCCGGCGGCTGGCAGTCCAAGAAAGTGGGCCCTGGCCCCACCCCCATTGAGACGGACGAGGGCTGGCTGATGATCTATCACGGCGTGCTCAACTCCTGCAACGGCTTCGTGTACCGCTTCGGCGTGGCCCTGCTGGACATCGACCGTCCCTGGATCGTCAAGGCCAGAGGCAACTTCTACGTCTTCGGGCCCGAGGAGCAGTACGAGCTCACCGGGGATGTGCCCAACGTCACATTCCCCTGCGCCACCCTCACCGACCCGGAGACCGGGCGGATCACCATCTACTACGGCGCGGCGGACACCGTCACCGGCCTGGCCTTTACCACCGTGGACGAGCTGCTCTCTTACATGCGGCAGTACCCCATGGAGCTGGGCGACCAGGAGAACAAGTAAACAAAACAAAAAGGGAGCGCGCCTGGGGGTGCGCTCTTTTCTTGTGCCCGGGTGGGGTTTGTCTCTCGTTCCGGCAGGGGGGAGCCAGGCCGCCGGTCCTGCGGGTGCCCGCAGGGCACCGGGACCCGGGACGGGTCCAGCGCCCCGGCGGGGCGCGTGCAGGACCGGCGGCCTCCCGCCCAGGTGGGGGCAAGCCCGCAAGATTTTCCGCCAGGGCCTTGCGCTGGGTTGCAGCCGTGGTATAATGGAGGAAATCTTTTGAGAAAGAGGCGGCGATGTATGAAAGAACAGGCATTGGCCTTGCTGCGGCAGTATAACGAGAGCGAGGCCCTGGTGCAGCACGGGCGGGAAGTGGGGGCTATTTTGGAGCACTTCGCCACAAAGGCCGGGGAGGACCCGGACTACTGGGGCAGCGTAGGGCTCTTGCACGACGTGGACTACGAGAAGTACCCGGAGGAGCACTGCGAGAAAGCGGTGGACATCCTGAAGGAGGCAGGGTACGACGAGGCCTTCATCCACGCGGTGGTGAGCCACGGCTACGGCCTGGTGTGCCAGGTGGAGCCGGAACTCTACATGGAAAAAGTGCTCTACACCATTGACGAGCTCAGCGGGCTGATCCACGCGGCGGTGCTCATGCGGCCCTCCAAGTCGGTGATGGACCTGGAAGTGAAGAGCCTGAAGAAGAAGTTCAAAGACAAGCGCTTCGCCGGCGGGGTGAACCGGGAGGTCATTTTAGACGGCTGCCAGCGCCTGGGGATGGAACTGGACCAGGTGATGGAGGAGTGCATCCAGGGCCTGCGGGAGCGCCACGAGGACCTGGGCCTGTGAGCCGGAAAGGGGAAGAGCTATGAAATTGCTGATCGCGTCGGATCTCCACGGCTCCGCGTTGTACTGCGGCCAGCTGCTGGAGGCCTTGGAGCGGGAGGGGGCCCAGTCCCTGCTCCTGCTGGGGGACCTGCTCTACCACGGCCCCCGCAACGCCCTGCCCCCGGAGTACGACCCCCAGAAGGTGGCGGCCCTGCTCAACGGCCTGAACTGCCGGGTGTTCTGCGTCCGGGGCAACTGCGAGGCGGAGGTGGACCAGATGATGCTGCGCTTCCCTGTGCTGGGGGACTACTGTCTCCTCCAGGCAGGGGAGAGGCTGGTGTTCGCCACCCACGGCCATCAATACAACCTCCAGACGCCTCCCGCCCTCAAGGCCGGGGACGTGCTGCTCCACGGCCACACCCACGTGCCCGCCAAGGACTGCTCCGCCGGGTTCTGGTATTTGAACCCCGGCTCCGTGTCCATTCCCAAGGAGGACTCCCCCCACAGCTACATGACCCTGGAGGAGGGGACCTTCCGGTGGAAGGACCTGTCCGGCAGGGAGTACGAAAGCCTTGCCCTGGGGGAGTAAAAGTTCGGATCAGAAAAAAGGCCCCCGGAGAAACCGAGGGCCTTTGTGCGCAGGCAAAATTCCATGGCGGAATGCACAGCGGCAAAAAAAGGAGCGCGGTGAGAGACCCGCGCTCTTTTTTCAGCTTATTTCAGCCCCTCGTCCACAGCGGCCTTGATCTCCTTGGCGGAGACGCCGGCCTCCACAGCCAGGATCACAGCGTGCTTGACCTGCATCAGCCGGTAGTCCTGCAGGGTGAGGGTGGGCTGGAAGGTGCGGCCCAGCTTCCGGGAGCTGAGATAGTACCCGGCCACCTCCAGGGCGCCCTTTTCCATCAGGGAATTCACCAGGATGTGGACAGAGTTGGGCTTCCAGGAAGTCTTGCGGTTGGCGGCCCGCTCCAGGATCTCGCCCCGGGCCAGAGGGGTCCCGGCGTCCCAGAACAGTTCCATCAGTTCCTGCTCTTTTTTCGAAAAGGTAAAGTATTGCTCTGGCATAGGTCTCTCTCCTTTGGTGTATTTGGTGGTTCAAAAGTCGGCGGGTTTGAGAACGCGCAAAAGAACGCGGCAGTCGAAAACAAGTACAAAACCGCGAGGAATGTCGTTATCACAACTATAATAATCCATCCCTACCCGTTTGTCAATACAATTTAATACAAAAATTTTCTTTACTGGAAATACTCTTGGGCAGCTGTTACAGCAGGGTGTAGCTCAGGTTCTCCCACCGCAGCCGGGCGCCTACGTCCGTGCCGTCGGGGAGCAGGGCCATGGCCACGACCATGGGCTCTCCCGGGTCTTCTAAGTCCGTGCGCCGCAGGGCGGCGTAATCCCCATTGATGCTCTCCACTACATACTCGTAAGGTCCCATGGTCATCGTCCTCCTTGTATTCAGTCTAACGGAATTTCTGGAAAAATGCAAGCCTTCCCCTTGACAAAGAAGAAGAAAAAATCCCATAATGAAAAAAAGGAGGAATTTTGTATGGAACTGTTGCGTTTTAGGCCTGTGGAAGAGGGGGACTGCCAGGTGGAGGCCATGCTCCACACTCCCATTACGGAGATGGCGGTGCACCGGGAGACCTTCCCCACAGTGGTGCTCTGCCCCGGGGGCGGGTACGAGATGGTCTCCCAGCGGGAGGCGGACCCGGTGGCCCAGCGGTTTTTTGCCGCGGGGTACAATGTGTTCACCCTGCAGACCTATTCCGTGGGGGAGCGGGCCAGGGACTTCCGGCCTTTGGGGGAACTCTCTGAGGTGGTGCGGCAAGTCCGGCTGCGAAAGGAATGGCGCTGCGACCCCCGGCGGGTGGCGGTGTGCGGGTTCTCCGCCGGGGCCCACCTGGCCGGGTCCCTGGGCACGCTGTACGACGACCCCCGGTTTGTGGCCCTGCGGGGGGACTTCCAAGGGCTGAACCGCCCGGATGCCATGATCCTGTGCTACCCGGTGATCACAGCGGACCAGTACGCCCACGAGGGCTCCTTGAGAAACGTCAGCGGCAGGGAACCCGGGACCCCGGAGTACCAGTACTTCGGCCTGGACCGCCACGTGAGGGAGGACACCTGCCCGGCTTTTCTGTGGCATACCGCCCAGGACGACTGCGTCCCCGTGGAGAACACCCTGGCCATGATGGCGGCCCTGCACAGAAACGGGGTGCCCTTCGAGGCTCACGTGTTCCCCTGGGGCGGCCACGGGCTCTCTGTGTGCACGGAGGAAGCCGGCAGCCGGGACGACTACACCGCCCGGTGGATGGACCTGTGTTTGGCCTGGCTGGGGAAGACCTTCCAGTTCCAACTGTAACGGGCCATGGGGAGCAGGATGGAGACGCTCCGGCAGGAGTTCGGCGCCCAGCTGGGGGAAGGGCTGACTCTCCGGCCCCTGGGAGAGGAAGACCTGCCCCAGGTGTTGGAGCTCTATGAGGGCAACGCCTTTTACAACAGTGTGGCACTGGACCGGCAGCCGGACCTGGCCCTGTGCCGGGAGGACCTGGAAGCCCTGCCCCCTGGGAAGACCAGGGAGGAGAAGCTGTTTTTAGGGGTCTTCCGCCAGGGGAGGCTGGCCGCCGTGGTGGATCTGGTAGAGGGCTACCCCCAGGAGGACACCCTGTACCTGGGCCTGCTGGAGCTTCAGCTTGGGGAGCAGGGCAAGGGCCTGGGCACTGGGCTCATGGACGGATTGGAAGGGGCGGGGAGAGCCGCCGGGTTTTCCTTCCTGGGGCTGGGGTGCCTGGAGGCGAACCTGCCTGGGTTGAGGTTCTGGCGCTCCCGGGGCTTTGCGGAAGAGGGCCGGGGCCTTTGGGAGGGCCGGGCTGTTCACAAACTGAAAAAACAGTTGAACCCAGAGCCTTGCAAGCCGGGGGCCAGCTCGGTATAATAGAGGGAAAGACGCCTGCCCCAGGGGCGGGCCAAGGGAGGAATGACCGATGGACGCGGCGCGTATGGCCCAGCAGGCGGTGGAGGAGTCCGCCGTGCTGCTGAAGAATGAAAACGATCTGCTGCCCCTTCCCCGGGGGAGTAAGGCCGCCTTTTTCGGCTGGGCCCAGGAGGACCCGGTGATCTCCGGCAACGGCTCGGGGGCGGCCCGCAGCCAGCGGGAGCTGAATTTCGTCTCCGCCTGTGAGCAGGCGGGGATCGCCCCGGTGGAGAGCGTGCTGGAGTTTTACAGGCAGTGGCGGCGGGAGACCCGGCAGGACGCCGGCTCCCAGCTGGACTTTGCCCAGATGAAGGAGCTGGTCAACAGCGGGGCCATGTACGAGATCTTCGGGACCTATACCCCCAACCCCACAGAGCCCTCTGTGCCCCGGGAGCTGGTGGAGGCCGCCGCCCGGGAGACGGACACCGCCGTGTGGATCTTGGGACGGCGGGCCGGGGGCGAGGAGTGCGACCGGCGCCTGGAGAACGACTATTACCTCTCCCGGCAGGAGAAGGAACTGCTGGAAAGCCTGCGGCAGTGCTTCCAAAACATTGTGGTGGTGGTCAACAGCAACGGGGTCGTGGACCTGACCTGGGCGGCGGACTGCCCCCAGGTGAGAAGCCTGCTGTTCCTGGGGGTGCCCGGGGAGGCGGGGCCGGTGGCTTTGGGACGGCTCATCACCGGGGCGGCCACCCCCTGTGGGAAGCTGGCTTTCACCCTGCCCCGGCAGGTGGAGGACTACCCCAGCTGGGAGGACTTCACCTGGGACAAGGACCACCCGGAGACCACCAGGACCTACGAGACGTACGGCCTCCTGCCCCCTAAGGGAGGGGACTTCGCCCTGCGGCCGGTGACTCCCTACCGGGAGGACATCTATCTTGGCTACCGGTACTTCGACACCTTCGGCGTGGAGCCCCTTTACCCCTTTGGCTTTGGGCTCTCCTACACCAGCTTCTCCTTAAAGCCCCTCACGGGCCGCCGGGTGGGAGAGGGCGTCTTCCTGGAGGTGGAGGTGCAGAACACCGGAAAGCGCCCGGGCCGGGAAGTGGTACAGGCCTACCTGCGCGCCCAGGGGACCAGGTCCCCCAGGCCCTTGCGGGAGCTGAAGGCCTTCGGCAAGACAAGGATGCTGGCCCCGGGGCAGGGGGAGACGGTGAAGCTCTTCGTGCCCTGGCGGGAGCTTGCCTGCTTTGCGGAAGACCGCTCCGCCTGGGTGGTGGAGGCGGGAGTGTACGCCCTGGAGGTGGGGGACTGCTCCCGCTCCCTGGAGCTGGCGGCGGTGATCCAGGCCGAGGAAGACATTCTCCTGGAGCAGGGCGCCCCCCGGCTGCTGCTGCGGGAGGACTACCGGGAAAAGCTGGAGTTCCTCCAGGGGCCCCAGCGGGAGGACGCCATAGAGCCGGGGAACTGCCCGGTGTGGCGGCTCACCTTTGTGCCCGCCCCGGAAAAGGGCCAGCCCCTGCTGCTGCCCCCTCTGCCCCAGGGCCTCTCCCAGCGGGAGCTTGCCTGCCTGTGCGTGGGCTACGGCCCCGGGGTGCCCTTCTCCGCTTTTTTGGAGACAGAAGCCCCCAGCTCCCTGACTGAGGAGAGCGGCAAGCCGCTGACGGTCAACGACCACCCGGTGGGCTGGGCGGGAAACAGCTCTCCCGCCATCCCGGAGAAGGGGATCCACTCCCTGTTCTACAAGGACGGCCCTGCCGGGGTGGGGGGCGTGGCCTGGCCCACGGAGATGCTCCTGGCCTGCTCCTTCGACAGGAAGCTTCTTCAGTCCGTGGGGCAGGCCATCGGCGACGAGTGCCTGGACCTGGGGGTCAACGTGTGGCTGGCCCCGGCCCTGAACCTCCACCGCCACCCTTTGGGGGGCCGGAACTTTGAGTACTACTCCGAGGACCCCTTCCTCTCCGGGACCCTGGCCGCCGCGGTGATCCAGGGAGTACAGGAGGGCAGGCCTGTCATGTGCTGCGCCAAGCACTTCGCCGGCAACGAGCAGGAGACTTTCCGCCGGGGCAGCCACAAGCTTCGCTGCGACGCGGTGGACACCCTGGCCACTCCCCGGGCCCTGCGGGAGCTGTACCTGCGCCCCTTTGAGATGGCCGTGCGGGAAGGGGGCCTGCACTGCGTCATGACCTCTTTCAACAAGATCAACGGCACCTTCGCCGGGGGCAGCCGGGACCTGTGCACCGGCATCCTTCGGGAGGAGTGGGGCTTCGACGGCCTGGTGGTCACCGACTGGGGAGATATGGACCAGGTGGTGGACGGGGCCGACGCCGTGGCTGCCGGCAACGATGTAATCATGCCCGGAGGCCCCCCTGTGGCGGAGCAGATCCTCCGGGGCCTGGAAGAGGGAAGGGTCACCCGGGAGGACCTGGAGCGGTCGGTGCGGCGGCTGCTGGGCCTGCTGCGCCGGGTGGACCGGGACAGGCTGTAAGCTGTGCGCTTTACAAGAGAGGGCCCGGTGGTCACGGTGGACCTGCACGGCTGCACCAGCGAGGACGCCCGCTGGCTTTTGAAAAACTGGCTGGACCATGCACCCCCAGGCGTCACGGAGCTGCGGGTGATACACGGCTCTAACCGGGGCACGGTGCTCCGGGACATGGTGCGCAAAGAGCTGAAGCACCCCCGCATCCACCGGAAGCTCCTGTCTCTCAACCCCGGGGAGACACGGCTGCTCCTCACCCCGGAGAGGCCCAAAGGGAATAAGAA
The DNA here is from genome assembly GCA_019115285.1 of Candidatus Acutalibacter pullistercoris. Classification (GTDB taxonomy): domain Bacteria; phylum Bacillota; class Clostridia; order Oscillospirales; family Acutalibacteraceae; genus Acutalibacter; species Acutalibacter pullistercoris. Next base: position 15,390 of record DXDU01000118.1, on the reverse strand, counting down.
GCGAAGTTAACGCGAAAAGGACGGAAGACCCTGGTCTTCCGTCCTTTGGTTTTGCGAGGGGCCAGTCACAGGGCGGCCAGGAGATGGGCCAGGTCCTGGTCCTCCAGGGCGGGGGTGTCCGCCAGGGGGAAGGGGAGGCTGCTCCTCGCCCCGGAGGGGCCCAAAGGGAACAAGAGACGAACCTAGCAAAAAGGACGGAAGACGCTGGTCTTCCGTCCTTTGGTTTTGCGAAGGGCCAGTCACAGGGCGGCCAGGAGCCGGGCCAGGTCCTGGTCCTCCAGGGCGGGGGTGCCCGCTAGGGGGAAGGGGAGGCCCAGCTGCTGGTACTTTTCCAGGCACATGTTGTGAAAGGGCAGCCACTCCAGCTTCTGGAACCCCGGCAGGCTTTCCGCCTGGGCTTTGATGGCCCGCAGGTCCTCCAGGCTGTCGTTGAGGCCGGGGACCACCACGTGGCGCACCCACAGGGGCACGCGTTTCTCCCCGGCCAGGGCGGCGAAGGCCTGGGTCTGGGCCCAGCTGCCCCGGCAGTACTGCCGGTAGCCTGCCTCGTCGGGGAATTTCAGGTCCAGCAGCACCAGGTCGGTCCAGTCCAGGACCTGGGCGGCCTGCTTCAGGTCCCCGGCCCCGGAGGTGTCCAGGGCGGTGTGGATCCCCGCCTCTTTCAGCTGGCGGAAGAGCTCCGCCACGAAGGGGGCCTGGAGCAGAGGCTCCCCGCCGGAGACGGTGACTCCGCCCTGTTCCCCGAAGTAGGCCCGGCACCGCAGGACCTTTTCCACCAGTTCCTCCGGGGCGTACTCGGTGCCCCCGGCCGGGTCCCAGGTCTCTGGGTTGTGGCAGTAGACGCAGCGCAGGGGGCAGCCCTGGAGAAAGATCACATACCGCAGCCCGGGGCCGTCTACCGTGCCCAGGGACTGGAGGGAGCTGACCCGGCCCTTCACAGGGACACGTGGAAGGTCCGGGAGATGACTTCCCGCTGCTGCTCCCGGGAGAGTTTGTAGAAGTTCACCGCGTAGCCGGAGACCCGGATGGTCAGGCTGGGGTACTTCTCCGGGTGGTGGTAGGCGTCGATGAGGGTCTCCCGGTTGAGGACGTTTACGTTCAGGTGGTGGGCCTTCTGCCTAAAGTACCCGGTGAGGATGGTCACCAGGTTGCCCACCCGCTCCTCCTCGGTCTTGCCCAGGGCCTGGGGGGTGATGGAGAAGGTGTTGGAGATGCCGTCCCGGCAGTAGTCGTAAGAGAGCTTGGCCACCGAGTTCAGAGAGGCCAGGGCCCCGCTGATATCCCGGCCGGACATGGGGTTGGCGCCGGGAGCCAGGGGCTCCCCGTGCTTTCTGCCGTCGGGGGTGTTGCCGGTCTTCTTGCCGTACATCACGTTGGAGGTGATGGTGAGGATACTGAGGGTGTGCTGGGCCTGGCGGTACAGGGTGTACTGGCACAGGGCGTGGTAGAACTTCTCCGCCTGTTCGCAGGCGATCTGGTCCACCCGGTCGTCGTCGTTGCCGAACTTGGGGAAGTCCCCGATGGTCTCAAAGTCGGTGACCAGGCCTGTCTCCGGGTCGCGGATGCACCGGACCTTGGCGTACTTCACGGCGGAGAGGGAGTCGGCCATGCAGCTCATGCCGGCGATGCCGAAGGCCATCAGCCGCCGGACGGTGGAGTCGTGGAGGGCCATCTGGCTCTTCTCGTAGGAGTACTTGTCGTGCATGTAGTGGATGATGTTCATGGCGTTGACGTAGGTCTTGGCAAGCCAGGGACGGTAGAAGTCCATGCGCTCCATCAGGCCCTCGTAGTCCAGGTAATCCTCGGGCCACACGGGCATCTTGGGGCCCACCTGGTCGCCCTTGAGCTCGTCCCGGCCGCCGTTAATAGCCAGAAGCACCAGCTTTGCCAGGTTGGCCCGGGCGCCGAAGAACTGCATATCCTTGCCCACCCGCATGGCGGAGACGCAGCAGGCGATGGCGTAGTCGTCCCCGTAGACAGGGCGCATCACGTCGTCGTTCTCGTACTGCAGAGCGTCGGTGTCACAGGAGACCTTGGCGGTAAAGCGCTTCCAGTTCATGGGCAGGTGCTCGCTCCACAGCACGGTCAGGTTGGGCTCGGGAGCGGGGCCTAAGTTATACAGGGTTTGCAGCATCCGGAAGCAGGATTTGGTCACCAGGGGCCGGCCGTCCTCGCCCATGCCGCCTACGCTCTCGGTGATCCACATGGGGTCGCCGCCGAAGAGCTCGTTGTACTCGGGGGTGCGCAGGTGCCGGGCCATGCGCAGCTTTAAGACAAAGTCGTCGAAGATCTCCTGGGCATCTTCCTCGGTGAGGACGCCGGCCTGCAGGTCCCGCTGGAAGTAGATGTCCAGGAAGGTGGACACCCGGCCCAGGCTCATGGCGGCGCCGTTTTGCTCCTTGATGGCGGCCAGGTACCCGAAGTACAGCCACTGCACCGCCTCCTTGGCGTTCTTGGCCGGCCCGGAGATGTCAAAGCCGTACATCCCCGCCATCACCTTCATGTCTTCCAGGGCTTTGATCTGGTCGTTTAACTCCTCCGCCGCCCGGATGGAGGGGGAACTCATGACGCAGTCGCCCAAGGCGATCTTGTCGGCCTTCTTCTGCTGGATGAGCCGGTCGATGCCGTAGAGGGCCACCCGGCGGTAGTCGCCGATGATGCGCCCCCGGCCGTAGGCGTCGGGCAGGCCGGTGATCAGGCCGCAGTGCCGGGCCTCTTTGATCTCCGGGGTGTAGGCGGAGAACACCCCGTCGTTGTGGGTTTTATGGAACGTAAACTCGTCCTCGATCTTCTCCGACACTTCATAGCCGTAGGCCTTGCAGGCGGAGCGCACCATGCGCATGCCGCCGAAGGGGTTGCAGGCCCGCTTTAAGGGCTCGTCGGTCTGCAGGCCCACGATGATGTCCTTCTCCTTGTCCAGGTACCCCGGGCCGAAGCTGGTGACGGTGATCACCGTGTCCGTGTCCACCTTTAAGGCCCCGCCGTTTTCCCGCTCCTGGCGGAGCAGGTCCTCGAACTTCTCCCGCACCTCCCGCGTGCGCTGGGTGGGTCCGGAGAGGAAGCTGCCGTCTCCCTCATAGGGGGTGTAGTTCTTCTGGATGAACCCCCGCACGTCGATCTCGTCTTCCCATACGCCGGGCACAAACCCGTTCCATTCCTGCTGTTTCATCCCGTGTCCATCCTTTCTCCTAGGCGAAGAGGTAGGTGCCCTGGGGGCCGCTCTTTCCCGCAAAACAAAAAGAGCAGCATCGCGCCAGCGACACTGCCCAGACGGTCGGCATTTTCCCCGGGGGATCTCCCCGGTCCCCCGCTCCCCTGTGGTGAGTTCCACATTAGCCCGTCAGTCGCGGGGGTCTCTGTGGGTATTGTACCAGAGCCTTTTGAAAAAAGCAAGGGCAATTCTTGGAAAAGTGGGATTTGCCGTGGTTTTTCCCACAAGATATAGATTGTGCGGGGGAGAGGACACTATTTCTTGTGGATTTCGGGGAAGCTCAGCGATTGTCCCGGGCGGGGCGGCAGGGGTTGCCGTAGGCCACGGTATGGCTTGGAATATCCCGGGTGACCACGCTTCCCGCTCCGATGACCACGTCGTCCCCGATGGTGACCCCGGGCAGCAGGATGGCGCCCCCGCCAATCCACACGTTGTCCCCGACGGTCACCGGGGCGGACTGGGTCCTGCAAAAGGCGAAGGAGCCGTCTGGCAGGGGCGGGCCGAAGCGCTGGGCCGCCTGGGTGGGGTGGAAGGCGGTGTAGATCTGTACGTTGGGGCCAATCAGGGCGTTGCGCCCGATCCGGATTACGTTGTCGTCCTGGAAGGTGCAGTTGCCGTTTACCTCGCAGTTGTCCCCGAAGTAGATGTTCTCCCCGTAGTCCACGTAAAAGGGCGGGGTGATCCACAGCCCTTTCTCAAAGCCCCCTAAAAGCTCCTCCAGGATTTTTCTTTTCCCTTCCAGGTCCTGGGAAGGGAGCTGGGCGTAGGCCTGGGTCAGGTCTTTTGCCTGGTGCCACCGGGCCAGCAGTTCCCCGTCGCCGCAGTTGTACAAAAGACCAGCCAGCATTTTCTCCCGCTCTGTCATGGCGATCCCTCCCTTTCTTTTGCACCAGGATACCCCAGACCGGGGGAGAAGTCAAGGGCGGGCCCTTTCCAGCTCCCAGACACAGCAACCGCTTTACAGGCGGCGGGAAAAGGACTGGTTCCCTCACACAGAAAATGGGGAAGGGGGCTTTGTCTTGGTGGCGTTTTGTGGTAGAATAAAAAAAGTCGAGCTTTTGAGAAAGGATGAAACCTTTGAAGAAACTGCTGTGCTATCTGACAGAGTATAAGAAAGAGTGCGTCTTAGGGCCGCTTTTTAAGCTCCTGGAGGCCTCTTTCGAACTGCTGGTGCCCCTGGTGATGGCCGCCATCATCGACGTGGGCATCCCCCACAAGGACCAGGGCTACGTGGTGCGCATGTGCCTGGTGATGGTGGGATTAGGCATTGTGGGGCTGGTGTGCTCCATCACCGCCCAGTACTTCGCGGCCAAGGCCTCGGTGGGCTTTGCCGCCAAGCTGCGCCGGGCCCTGTTCGGGCATATCCAGTCGTTGAGCTACACCGAGCTGGACACCACCGGCACCGCCACCCTCATCACCCGCATGACCAGCGACATCAACCAGGTGCAAAACGGCATGAACCTGGCCCTGCGCCTGCTGCTGCGCTCTCCCTTTGTGGTGTTCGGGGCCATGGTCATGGCCTTTACTATCGACTGGAAAGCGGCCCTGGTGTTCGTGGTGGCCATCCCCCTGCTGGCGGCGGTGGTCTTCGGGGTGATGCTGTGGACTATGCCCCGGTACCAGCAGGTACAGGGGAAGCTGGATAAGGTCCTGTCCGCCACCAGGGAGAACCTCACCGGCGTCCGGGTGGTGCGGGCCTTCGGCCGGGAAGAGGCGGAGACCCAGCGCTTCCAGGCCGAGAACCAGAGCCTGACGAAACTCCAGATCTTCGTGGGCCGTGTCTCCGCCCTGATGAACCCCGCCACCTACGTGCTCATCAACCTGGCCACGGCGGTGCTCATCTGGGTGGGGGCCCTCCAGGTGGATGGGGGCATCCTCACCCAGGGCGAGGTGGTGGCCCTGATCAACTACATGTCTCAGATCCTGGTGGAGCTCATCAAACTGGCCAACCTGATCCTGAACATCACCAAGGCCCTGGCCTGCGCCGACCGGGTCTCCGGGGTGCTGGAGGTGGAGCCCAGCCTGCGCGCCCCCCTGCGGGGCCGCCCGGGGGCGGACAGCGGTGTGCGCTTTGAGAACGTGGGCCTCACCTACGCCGGGGCGGGGGACGCCTCCCTGTCGGGCATCAGCTTCTCAGCCAAGCCCGGTCAGACCGTGGGGGTCATCGGGGGCACAGGCAGCGGCAAGTCCTCTCTGGTGAACCTCATCCCCCGGTTCTACGACGCCACCCAGGGCGTGGTGGAGATCGGCGGGGTGAACGTGAAGGACTGGCCCTTGGACCAGCTCCGGGAAGCGGTGGGGGTGGTGCCCCAGCGGGCGGCCCTGTTCCAGGGGACCATTCGGGAGAACCTGCAGTGGGGCAAGCCCGGGGCCAGCGACAAGGAGCTGTGGCAGGCCCTGGAGACCGCCCAGGCCGCGGACTTCGTCCGGGAAAAGCCCAAGGGGCTGGACTCCCCGGTGGAGCAGGGGGGGCGGAACTTCTCCGGCGGCCAGCGGCAGCGTCTCACCATCGCCCGGGCCCTGGTGCGGCAGCCTAAGATTTTGATCCTGGACGACAGCGCCAGCGCCCTGGACTTCGCCACGGACGCCAGGCTCCGGGCAGCCCTGCAGCGGATGGAGGGCTGCCCCACGGTGTTCATCGTGTCCCAGCGGGCCTCGTCCCTGCGCCACGCCGACGTGATCGTGGTGCTGGACGACGGGGAGGCTGTGGGCGTGGGCACCCACCAGGAGCTGCTCCGGTCCTGCCAGGTCTATCAGGAGATCGTGGGATCTCAGAACACGGGAAAGGAGGCCACCGCATGAAAGGGGAAAAAGCCCAGAAGGGCACACTGAAAAAAGTTTTGCGCTACATCCGGCCCTATTGGCCCCTGGTGGCCTTTTCCATCCTGCTGGCGGCGGTGACCGTGGCCGCCTCCCTATACATTCCCATCCTCACCGGCAACGCCGTGGACCTGATCTTGGGCCCCGGGCAAGTAGACTTCGCCGGCATTTTCAAGATCTTACTGGAGATCTGCGTCATCATCGCCATCGCGGCCCTGGCCCAGTGGCTGATGAGCCTCTTTAACAACCGCATCACCTATCGGGTGGTCCGGGACATCCGCAACAAGGCTTTCGATCAGCTGCAGAAGCTGCCCCTGAAGTACCTGGACGGCCACCCCACCGGGCAGATCGTCAGCCGGGTCATCGCCGACGTGGACCAGTTCGCCGACGGCCTGCTCATGGGCTTTACCCAGCTGTTCACCGGGGTCATCACCATTTTGGGGACCTTGGGCTTTATGCTCACCGTCAGCGGCACCATCACCGCCGTGGTGGTGGTGATCACCCCGGTTTCCCTGCTGGTGGCGGCCTTCATCGCCAAGCGGACCTACGCCATGTTCCGGCTGCAGTCCCAGGTGCGGGGGGAGCAGACCGGCTTTGTGGAGGAGATGGTGGGGGGCCAGAAGGTGGTGCAGGCCTTCCACCACGAGGCGGAGGCCATGGAGCGCTTCGACCAGCTCAACGAGGAGCTGCGCCGGTGCAGCCTGCGGGCCATCTTCTTCTCCTCCATCACCAACCCCTCCACCCGGTTCGTCAACTCCCTGGTGTACACCGGGGTGGGCATTGTGGGGGCGCTGCTGGTCATCTCCGGGGGCCTGACCGTGGGACAGCTGTCCTGCTTCCTCACCTACGCCAACCAATACACCAAGCCCTTTAACGAGATCTCCGGGGTCATCACCGAGCTGCAAAACGCTCTGGCCTGCGCCGGCCGTGTGTTCGAGCTCATCGAGGCAAAGCCTCAGACCCCCGACGCCCCCGGCGCCGCGGTGCTCGCCCAGCCCCAGGGCCATGTGGAGATCCAGGACGTGTTCTTCTCCTACCGGAAGGACCAGCGGCTCATCGAGGACTTTACTCTGGACGTGCGGCCCGGCCAGCGGGTGGCCCTGGTAGGCCCCACCGGCTGCGGCAAGACCACGGTGATCAACCTGCTCATGCGGTTTTACGACGTGAATTCCGGGTCCATCCAGGTGGAGGGCACTGACGTGCGCCAGATCACCAGGAAGAGCCTGCGGCAGAATTACGGCATGGTCCTCCAGGACACCTGGCTAAAGAAGGGAACCATTCGGGAGAACATCGCCTACGGCAAACCCGACGCCACCTTGGAAGAAGTGATCGAGGCCGCCAAGGCCGCCCACGCCCACAGCTTTATCCGGCGGCTCCCCCAGGGCTACGACACGGTCATCGGGGAGGACGGGGGCGCCATCTCCCAGGGGCAGAAGCAGCTTCTCTGCATCGCCCGGGTGATGCTGTGCCTGCCGCCCATGCTCATCCTGGACGAGGCCACCTCCTCCATCGACACCCGCACGGAGGTGCGCATCCAGAAGGCCTTCCAGCGGATGATGGAGGGCCGTACCAGCTTCATCGTGGCCCACCGGCTGTCCACCATCCAGGACGCCGACGTGATTTTGGTGATGAAGGACGGGCACATCATCGAACAGGGCGACCACCAGAGCCTGCTGGCCAAAGGCGGCTTCTACGCCGAGCTGTACAACAGCCAGTTCGACCACGGCGGGGCGGAGGCCAATTAAAAGGTTTTGATCTTCTCGCCTGCCTGGGCGGTAAGCTTTGTTAAACCCAACCCCTGGTCTCGCCTGCCGTCCAGCGTGGGGCAAGTTATCTGCGCCCCACCCCCTGGTCTCAGCGCCCGAAGCGGGAGCTGAGACCAGGGGGTGGGAAGCGTGTAGCCTCCCCACCGGCAGGTGTGCAGGAGGTGGGCACCACAGAGCTTGCCCGCACAGCAGGCGATACGCGGGCGGGCACCACAAAACTTCCCCGCACACCCGGCGGAGGGCATGAAAAAAGGGGGCCGGAAGGCCCCCTTCGCTTTTTAGTTGGGTCAGTAGGTCCAGTGGCGGAAGTAGTCCCGCCGGAGGGTGTCCATAGACATGGTGATCCGCTCCAGGCACTGGGCGCTGCGGTCCAGGGCCTCCTGGGTGGGGTCGGCGGTGTAGCCGGGGGAGTAGCACTCCTCCCCGTCCAGCCACCCCCCGTGGGGCAGGAGCACGTACCCGCCCTTGTCCCCGAAGATGTCGTCGCCGGTGTAATAGCGCCGGTCGGCGGGCAGGTCGAACAGATTCACCAGGGTGGGCACCAGGTCCACGGTGGAAACGTACTTCTCCACCTTCTGGGCGGGCAGGTCCGCGCTGTACAGGAAGCAGGGGGTGCGGTACAGGTCAGGGTCGCCGGAGGAGACGCCCTTGAGCTGGAGAAGGAATTCCGTATCGGTGATGTACTTGCCGTAGTGGTCGGTGTACACCAGCAGCACCGTGTCCTCCAGCTTGCCGTCGGCCTCCAGCTGCTCCACCAGGCCGCCGAGGAAGGCGTCGGTCTCCATGGCGTGGGCGATGGCCAGGGTGTACTCCTCCAGGTTCTCCGGGGAGCCCGTCGCCCCAGAGGCGGCTGCCACTTCCTGGGCGGCCTGCAGGTGGGGGTCGGAGATGTTAGAGAGGCTCTCGTTGTAGGGGCCGTGGCCGGAGTAGGTGATCACATAGGAGAAGAAGCTGCCATCGGGGGCCATCTGGTCGTAGGCTCGGAGCATCTGGCTGTCCAGCATGTAGTCGTCCATGCCCATGTCCACATAGCTGTGGTAGGCCTCAAACCCCAGGTTCTGGTGGATGCTCCCCCGACTGTAGATCCCCGGGCTGGCGGCGTGGAAGGAGTTGGCGGTGTAGCCCTCCTCCCGGAAAAGATGGGCCAGGGACAGGGGGAAGCTGTTGGTGGAGTAGGCCGCCGTGGGCATCCCTGTGTTGGCGGGGAGCAGCCCCGTCTGGGAGGTGATCTCCGTGTTGAAGGTGCCGGCGGAGAGGAACAGGGGGGTGTAGAAGTTTACAAAGTCCACGCTCTGGTCCCGCAGGGCGCACAGGTTGGGCATGATCTCCGGGGTGGCGAGCCAGGTGTCCATGGACTCCAGCATGACCATGATCAGGTTCTTGCCCTCCAAGGCCCCGGTGAGCTCATTCTCCCCGCTGATCTCCTGGGCCCGCTGCTCGTAGTAGCTGTCCAGGTCGGAGACGGTGGCCACCTCGCTGCCGATGCCCAGAGCCACCCCCAGGTCTCGGAAGGTGTACTGGTAGAGGCCGGTGATCATCATGCAGCGGTTGGGATCGGAAAACTGCCCGTAGGCCGCCCGCACGTCGCTGGGGTCGTAGTTGTCCTCCCAGGTCATGCCCTTTTCTTCAGGCAGCAGGGAAAAGTGGGTGGCGGCGATGCCGGCGGCCCCCACCAGAAGGGCCGCCAGGGCCAGGACAGGGCGCCTCCACCGGGGAGCGCCCTGCTGGGGCTTGGCCGCCAGGGCGATGGCCAAGGCCATGAGGACCAGGCCCAAACCCAGCAGCAGCAGGAACAGGGTGCGGAAGTTCAGGTAAGACCAGCTGAAGAACTTGGCCCCGTCCCCGGCGAAGTTTAAGTCGGAGAAGGTGAAAAAGTGGCCGAAGATGTTGTACAGGGCCCCGTGGACCAGGGTGAGCAGGGCGAAGAAGGCCCCCAGGACCCCCATGGCGACGCGCCGGCCCAGCCGGGGCAGGAGGGACACAAGCCCGGTCAGAGCCAGGCTCCAGCACAGGGTGAAAACCCAGGGCTGCCATGCCAGGAACCTGGTGTCCCCCACGAACCGGTAGATGAGGCGCAGGGTGGCGTCGAAACAGACCAGGCTGCAAAAACACAGGGGAAGGCTGAGAAAAGAAAGCTTTTTGGCCTTGGCCCACAGATCTTTCAAAGAAGACACCTCTTTTTCGGAAAGGGGCAGACCCCAATCCCTTTGTAAAATCAAGGTTAACTATACCACATCTAGGGGAAAAACACAAGAAAAAGTCAGGTCCTGAAAGGGGCGTCCCCCCTTGCGCCCAGGCCCCTGCCGTGGTAAAGTCTAAGGGAGAGATTCCAGATCACAGAAAAGGCGGGATGACAAATGGCGGTCACAGTGGGATTTTTAGGATTTGGCAACATGGCCCAGGCCATGGCCGACGGCTTTCTCAAGGCGGGAGCTTTGGAGGGCAGGGCCATGTGCGCCTGCGCCAAGCGCTGGGAGCGGCTGCAGTCCACGGCGGGGGCCAGGGGCATGGTTCCCTGCCGGGACAGCCGGGAGGTGGCGGAGCGCTCCCAGGTGGTGGTGGCGGCGGTGAAGCCCTACCTGATGGAAGAGGTGCTCATTCCAGTGAAGGAGGCCCTTGGGGGGAAAGTGCTCATCTCCGTGGCGGCGGGGTGGAGCTTTGAGAAGCTCTCCGCCCTGCTGGGGGAGGAGGTCCACTGCCTGTCCATCATGCCCAACACCCCGGTGTCCGTGGGGGAGGGCGTGGTGCTGGTGGAGGACCGCCACAACCTGACCCCCCAGGAATTTGACACCGCGTGGGGGCTGCTGTCCTCCCTGGGCACGGCGGTGCGCCTGCCGTCAGGACAGATGGGCATCGCCGGGACCATCTCCGGCTGCGGCCCAGCGTACGCCGCCATGTTCCTGGAGGCGCTGGGGGACGCGGGGGTGCTCCACGGGCTGCCCCGGGAGCTCTCTTACCGGCTGGCGGCCCAGATGCTGGCGGGGGCGGGAAAGCTCCAGCTGGAGACCGGCGCCCACCCCGGCGCGCTGAAGGACGGGGTGTGCTCCCCCGGGGGCACCACCATTGTGGGTGTGGCGGAGCTGGAGCGCAAGGGCTTCCGCGCCGCGGTGATCGACGCCATCCATGCGGTGATGAACAAGTGAGAAAAGGCTCCCCGAGGCAGTGCTTCGGGGGGCCTTTTTGACCGAAATGGGGTCGGAAAAAATATTTTTCCGATTTTTTGACAAAAAAGGATGCTTTTTTCCGGGGAAATTGTTATAATAGCGGTAATGGGAGCGGGCGCGCCCGCTCTGGAATTCTCCGGGCCCGGCCCGGACGCGAGGTGAAGGCCATGCTGAAAAATTGGAACCGCCCGGAAAAACCCGGGAAAGAGGAAATGAAGCAGCGCCTGGACGCTGTCAAGGAAAAGCTGGCGACCCAGCAGATGCTGCTCAAGGAGAAGAAGCTGCCGGTGCTGGTGCTCATCGAGGGATGGGGCGCCGCCGGGAAGGGCAGCGTCATCGGGCAGATCATCCGAAATATCGATCCCCGGTTTTTCAAGGTGTTCTCCATGCCCTCCACCCCCACGGAGGAGGAGTCCCGCAAGCCCTTCCTCTACCGTTTCTTCGAGAAGATCCCCGAGGCCGGGAAGTTCACCTTCCTGGACTCCGGCTGGATGGACCAGACCATCAAGGAGCTGGAGAACGACCAGCTGGACAGCAAGGCCTACGCCCAGCGGGTGGACAGCATCAAGCGGTTCGAGCGGTCCCTTACTGACAACGGGTACCTGGTGCTGAAGTTCTTCTTCCACATCAGCCAGAAAGAGCAGAAAGAGCGCATCGACGGGCTGCTCTCCAGCAAGGACACCTCCTGGCGGGTGAGCCAGCGGGACCTGTGGCAGAACAAGCACTACAACAAGACCCTGGACGACTTCGACCGGTACCTGGAGGACACCAACACCCCCAGCGCCCCCTGGTATATCATCGACGCCAAGAATAAAAAGTTCGCCGAGCTGCAAGCGCTGGAGTTCCTGTGCACGGGCATTGACACCGCGCTGCACAACGAGAGCCTGGCGGTGCCCCTGCTGCAGAACACCTTCCCCCTGATCAAAATGCCCAAGCTCAAGGACGTGGCGCTGGACAAGTACCTGTCCGAGGCGGAGTACAAGCAGCAGCTCCACGACCTGCAGGAAAAGCTGGGCCAGCTGCACAACAGGCTCTACCGCAAGCGGGTGCCTGTGATCATCTGCTACGAGGGCTGGGACGCCGCGGGCAAGGGGGGCAACATCAAGCGCCTCACCGGGGCCCTGGACCCCCGGGGGTTTGAAGTGCATCCCATCGCCAGTCCCGAGCCCAAGGAGAAGGCCCGCCACTACCTGTGGCGCTTCTGGACCAGGCTTCCCAAGGACGGGCACATCGCCATTTTCGACCGCACCTGGTACGGCCGGGTGATGGTGGAGCGGCTGGAAGGGTTCTGTTCCGAAAACGACTGGCAGCGGGCCTACTACGAGATGAACGAGTTCGAGCAGGAGCTGTACAACTGGGGCGCTGTCATCCTCAAGTTCTGGGTGCAGATCGACAAGGACACCCAGCTGGCCCGGTTCACCGAGCGGCAGAACACCCCCTCCAAGCAGTGGAAGATCACCGACGAGGACTGGCGCAACCGGGAGAAGTGGGACCAGTACGAAGTGGCCATCGACGAGATGCTGCAAAAGACCAGCACCACCTACGCCCCCTGGCACATCCTGGAGTCCGTGGACAAGAAGTACGCTCGGATCAAGGCGCTGCAGATCGTGGTGGACGCCTTGGAGAAGCGGCTGGACTGAGCGGCCCAGGGAACACATCCATCGTCAGGCGAAAGCGCCCCGGGTCTCCCGGGGCCTTTCTGTGAAAACGGGAGGAAGAGAAGATGATCGATTACACGGAAGGCAGCGGCCTGCAGTACCACGTGGGCCTGGGCCCCGGCATGGTGGGGCAGTACGTCCTGCTGCCGGGAGACCCCAAGCGCTGCGAGAAGATCGCCGCCTACTTTGAGGAGCCCCAGCTCATGGCGGACAGCCGGGAGTACGTGACCTACACCGGCCTGCTGGACGGGGTGAAGGTCAGCGTCACCTCTACAGGCATCGGGGGGCCGTCGGCCTCCATCGCCATGGAGGAGCTCACCCGGTGCGGGGCCCACACCTTCGTGCGGGTGGGCACCTGTGGGGGGATGCAGCTGCCGGTGGTGGGAGGCGACCTGGTCATCGCCACGGGAGCCATCCGCATGGAGGGGACCAGCAAGGAGTACGCTCCCATCGAGTTCCCCGCCGTGGCGGACCTGGAGGTGACAAACGCCCTGGCCGCCGCCGCCCGGGCCCTGGGGGCCAGGAGCCACATCGGGGTGGTGCAGTGCAAAGACAGCTTCTACGGCCAGCACGAGCCCGAGGTAAAACCCGTGAGCTACGAGCTGCTCCCCAAGTGGGAGGCCTTTGTCCGGTGCGGGGCCCTGGCCTCGGAGATGGAGTCGGCGGCCCTGTTCGTGGTGGCCAGCTGCCTGAAGGTGCGCTGCGGCACGGTGCTCCTCACCGTGGCCAACCAGGAGCGGGCCAAGGCCGGCTTGCCCAACCCCCAGGCCCACGACACGGACCTGGCCATCCGCACAGGCGTGGAAGCACTGCGGCGGCTGATCGCCCAAGACAGGGAGGCGGGGAAGCTATGACCTACCGCCGGATCTTTCTCATCGTGCTGGACTCGGTGGGGGCGGGGGCCATGCCCGACGCCGGGGACTACGGCGACGCCGGGGCCGACACCCTGGGGCACATCTCCCAGGCGGTGGAGAAGCTCTCCCTGCCCCACCTGCAAAAGCTGGGGCTGGGAAACCTGCACCCCATGGACAAGGTGGCCCCCACAGAGCGGCCCCTGGCCCGGTACGGCAAGCTCCGGGAGCGCAGCGCCGGCAAGGACACCATGACCGGCCACTGGGAGATGATGGGCCTGCTGACCACCGAGCCCTTCCAGACCTTTACGGACACCGGCTTCCCCCCGGAGCTCATCCGGGAGCTGGAACAGCGCACCGGACGGGAGATCATCGGGAACAAGGCCGCCAGCGGCACGGAGATTCTGGAGGAGCTAGGGGAGGAGGAGGTAGAGCGGGGAAAGCTCATTGTGTACACCTCCGCCGACTCGGTGCTGCAGATCTGCGGCAACGAGGAGACCATGGGCTTAGAGACCCTCTACCGCTACTGCGAACAGGCCCGGGAGCTGACCCTGCAGCCCCAGTGGCGGGTGGGGCGGGTCATCGCCCGGCCCTACGTGGGGAGAAAGCGGGGGGAATTTAAGCGTACCAGCAACCGCCGGGACTACGCCCTGGCCCCGCCGGCCCCCACCGTGCTGGACGCCCTGCAGCAGGCGGGACTGGAAGTGACCGGCGTGGGGAAGATCGGCGACATTTTCTCCGGCCAGGGGCTCACCAGGTCCCTGCACTCGGACAGCTCGGTCCAGGGCATGGAGCAGACCATCGCTTTGGCGGGGGAGGACTTTACCGGCCTGTGCTTTGTGAACCTGGTGGACTTCGACGCCTTGTGGGGCCACCGGAGGAACCCCGCGGGCTACGCAAAAGAGCTGGAAGCCTTTGACGGGAAGCTGGGCCTGCTCATGGAAAAACTGCGGGAGGGGGACCTGCTGCTCCTCACCGCGGACCACGGCAACGACCCCACCTACGCCGGCACCGACCACACCCGGGAGAAAGTCCCCCTGCTGGCCTGGGCCCCGGGCCGGGACCTTTCCGGGCCCTTGGAAGAGCAGGACACCTTCGCCGTGCTGGGGGCCACCATCGCCCAAAACTTCGGGGTGGAGCTGCCCCCGCACTGCATCGGCCACTCCCTTTTGGGGGAGCTTTCCTAGGGAAAACAGGGGAACTTCACAACACTTGGAATCTCCGGGCGGTTGTTCTTGACACTGCCCCCGAAAAATGATACACTCTAGTCGATATGGGGGAGTAGTCGGCACCGGGGGAGAGCCTTGGTGTAGCTAAGCCAACACTCTGGGCCCAAGCCCTGGTTTTAGCTTGAAATGACCAGACCCGTGCCAGCCATGGTGCGGGTCTCTTTTTATAGCTGTGACCAGGAGCCGGCGGCCGGCCGCTGCTTCAGTCCGTCCCCTGCGGGGGGTATTATGTCCAAAAAGGAAGGAAGAAGAAAAACATGGAATTTTTGTGGGAAGGCCTGCTGTCTATCACCTGGCAGCAGCTGGTCATGTACCTGGTGGGCGCGGTGCTCATCTGGCTGGCCATTAAGAAAGAGTACGAGCCCACCCTGCTGCTGCCCATGGGCTTTGGCGCCATCCTGGTGAACCTGCCCAGCTCCGGCGTGCTCAACCAGGTGATGGAGGGCGCGGGAGAGACCCACGGCATCATCCAGTGGCTGTTTGAAGTGGGCATCGAGGCGTCGGAGGCGTTCCCGCTGCTGCTGTTCATCGGCATCGGCGCCATGATCGACTTTGGCCCCCTGCTCTCCAACCCGAAGATGTTCCTCTTCGGCGCGGCGGCCCAGTTCGGCATTTTCCTTACCATCGTGCTGGCGGCCCTGCTGGGCTTCGAGATCAAGGATGCCGCTTCTATCGGCATCATCGGCGCGGC
>DXDU01000117.1 GCA_019115285.1 Candidatus Acutalibacter pullistercoris | reverse complement strand
CTGAGCCAGGATCAAACTCTCTAAAATATGGTATCTAAAAGCTTTTCAGCCTTTAAATCAAATCTTAGAGCTTCTCAGCTCATTTCGACGTCTCTGACGTCTGTTCCAGAATTTTTCAGGTTCTGTTCCTGTTACGTTCCTAAGAGTAAACTCTCAAGAATTTCACGGGTCCTTCCTTCTTCTCGTTGTTTAATTTTCAAGGTCCATCCGCTCGATTTTCTCAGGCTTTTCGCGGCTTTTCGGCCTCTCGGCCGCCCGCCGTTTTTTTGCCCGCTCTCTCGAGCGCTTGACTATCATACCACCCCGCAGCCTTTTTGTCAACACCTTTTTTACGATTTTTTCGAAGTTTTTTGCATTTCCCGGTTTGCCGCCAGATGTTGTGGGCATTTTTCTTTTCGGCCACAATACACAGAGGCCCCTTTTTCCCGCACACAAGTATTTCCGGGGATGGGCTTTTTCTTTTTCGGGAAAAGTACCTGCATACTTGTCCTCATTCCCCCTTACATATAGAAGGAGACCAAGGAATAAAGGAGGGGGACCATGCGCTGGGAGCGGAAGAAACAGCTGGGCCTTGCCCTGTGGCGGTGGACCGTGGTGCTGCTGGTGAACGTGCTGGTGGTGCTGATGGTCTGGGAGGGCCGGGGGCCCTGGGCGTAGAAAAGGCCGCCTGGCACACAGGCGGCCGCTTCTCTTTTCGATGATACTGGCCCTCAGGCCTCTTGTGGGCCGTGGCCGGAGATCGATTCTCCCGTGTTGGCCGCCTGGGCCCGGGCGATGGCCCGCTTTTTGATAATGAGATAGCAGGGGATCTCGATGAGGGTGGTGATGATCCAGGTGATGGGATAGGAGGCGAAGAGCATGAGCCAGGTGGGGTTCAGCTCGAAGATGGTGTAAATCCACACCACCCGCAGCACGCACACGCCGAAGATAGAGCACACCATGGGGGTGATGGACGACCCCAGGCCCCGCATGGCGCCCACCAGCACGTTCATCACGCCGCAGGTCAGGTAGGGGGCGCAGATCATGAGCATACGGCCCTTGCCGTAGTCGATGACCGCCGGGTCGTTGGAGTAGATCCGCAGCAGCCAGTCCCCGGCCAGGTAGGCGCCGCCCCCCAGCACCAGTCCGATGACCACGGTGAGCAGGGTGCAGTTCATCAGCACCTTGTGGATGCGGTCGTACTTCTTGGCGCCGAAGTTCTGTCCGGTGAAGCTCAGGGCCGCCTGGGTGAAGGCGTCCATGCCGGTCCACACAAAGCCCTCGATGTTGCCTCCCGCCGTGCTGCCCGCCATGGCCACCGAGCCGAAGCTGTTCACCGTGGACTGGATGAGCACGTTGGAGATGGAGAAGGTGGCCCCCTGGATGCCGGCGGGGACGCCGATCTTGGTCATCATCCACAGCTTGTGGCGGGTGATGCGCAGCTGCTTTAAATGCACCTGGTAGGGCCCTTCGCTGCGCATGAGGCACAGCAGCACCAGCACCGCGGAGATGGTCTGGGAAATCACCGTGGGGATGGCCACGCCCTCTACCCCCATGCCCAGGACGATGACGAAGAGCAGGTTCAGCACCACGTTGACGACGCCGGAGATGAACAGGAAGTACAGGGGCCGCTGGGTGTCCCCCACCGCCCGGAGGATGGCCGCGCCGAAGTTATACAGCATCACCACGGGCATGCCGCCGAAGTAGATGCTCATGTACAGCACCGCCTGGTCGATGACGTCCTCGGGGGTGCCCATCATCTCCAGCAGGGGCCGGGCCAGGGCGATGCCCACGAAGATGAGGAACACGCCGCTGATCAGGCTGGTGAGGATGGCGGTGTGCACCGTCTCCGACAGGTCTTTGCGCTGGCCGGCGCCGAAGTACCGTGCCACCAGCACGTTGACGCCGATGGACAGGCCGATGAACAAGTTGGTGATCAGCTGGATGAGAGCGCTGGTGGACCCCACCGCCGCCAGGGCGGAAGGCCCTACGAACTGCCCCACCACGATGATGTCCGCGGCGTTGAAGAGCAGCTGCAGAATGCCGGAGAGAGCCAGGGGGATGGCAAATTTCACGATCTTCCCCAGCAGGGGACCGTTTGTCATGTCGATCTCGAAGGAGCTCCGGCGCAGGCCGGCGCGGAAAGGAAGTTTCACAGTCTTCATGCCTCCATAGTAAGTACTCTGGGGAGTATTATATGCCTAGGCCTTCTCCTTTGCAAGGGCCAGCTTCTTTTTTAGGTGCTTGTTCACCACAAAGAAGCAGATGCCGTCGCACAAAGCCGCCAGGCCCCAGGTGATGGGATAGGAGACGTAGAGGGATTCCAGGGTGTGCCAGCCCACGAAGATGGTGAAGATCCAGATCACCCGGAAGCCGCAGACAAAGCCGATGGTGATGGCCATGGGCACCAGAGAGTAGCCCATGCCCCGGAGCACGCCCACCATGACGCCCATCAGGCCGCCGATGCACTGGAACACGCAGCAGATGCCCATGCGGATCATGCCGAAGGCGATGACCTCCGGGTCGGTGGAGTAGATGCCCAGCAGCTGGGGCCCCAGCAGATAGGCCCCCACCCCCAAAAGCAGGCCCACGCACAGCTCCAGCAGGATGCACAAGGGCAGCACCCGGTGGACCCGCTTGAGCTTGCCGGCCCCCACGTTCTGGCCGGTGAAGCTCAGGGCCGCCTGGGCAAAGGCGTCCTGGGCGGTGGAGACAAAGCCCTCGATGTTCACCGCGGCGGTGTTCCCCGCCATGGCCAGGGAGCCGAAGGAGTTGATGGAGCTCTGGATGAGCACGTTGGAGATGGAGAAAGAGCAGCCCTGGATGCCGGCGGGCAGGCCGATGCGGGCCATGCCCCACAGCTTGTCCTTTTTCAGGCACAGGCTCTTCAGGTCCACCTGGTAGGCGGTGTGGGCTTTGACCAGGCACAGCAGCACCAGCCCGGCGGAGACGCACTGGGAGATCACCGTGGGGATGGCCACGCCCTCTACCCCCATGCCCAGGACGATGACGCAGAACAGGTTCAGCACCACGTTGACCACGCCTGCCAGGAACAGGAAATACAGGGGCCGCTGGGTGTCCCCCACCGCCCGGAGGATGGCGGCGCCGAAGTTATAGAGCATAGAGGCGGGCATGCCGATAAAGTAGATGCGCATGTACAGGCAGGCCTGGTCCAGCACCTCGGCGGGGGTGCCCATCAGCTCCAGCATGGGAGCCGCCAGGGACACGCCGATGACCAGCACCAGGCAGCCGAAAATCAGGCTGGCCAGGATGGAGGTGTGCACCGACTCCCGCAGAGCCTTGGTGTCCCCGGCGCCGTAGTACTGGGCCACCAGCACGTTGGTGCCCACGGACAGGCCGATGAACAAGTTGACGATCAGGTTGATCAGGGCGCTGGTAGAGCCCACCGCCGCCAGGGCGGAGGGGCCCACGAACTGCCCCACCACGATGATGTCCGCGGCGTTGAAGAGCAGCTGGAGGATGCCGGAGATGGCCAGGGGGATGGCAAAGCGCACGATCTTTCCCAGCAGGGGGCCGTGGGTCATGTCGATCTCGAAAGAGCCCCGGCGGCTTCCTTTCAGTTTGGATAGGAGATTCACAGCGATTTTACACTTCCTTAACACGGCGGGGCCTGCGAAAGGGCGCGCCCCGCTTTTAGATTCCAGGCGGGGCAGCGCCCCTGTTCTCTTAGCAGATCAATAGCCCAGGTCTTCTCCCACCAGCACCACCCGGATGCGGTCGGTGCGCTGGTAGCCGGTGACCACGTAGTGGCAGCACATGCGCTTTTCCGAGGCGCAGCCGGAGGTCATCCGGCCGTCGCAGGCGGCGCAGCAGCCCAGCCGGGAGCAGGGGGTGCCGGTGCCCAGGCGCACCCCGTTGGCGGGGGCCGCCAGGGTCTTCACCCGGGCGATGGCCTGGTCTAGGTCCTTCACGATCTTGTTCACCCCGGCCACCACGATGACCCGGCGAGGCCCGAAGATCAACGCCGCCACTCGGTTGCCGTTGCCGTCCACGTTGTACAGCTCCCCGTCCTCAGTGATGGCGTTGGCGCTCATCAAGAACACGTCGGCGGAGAAGGTCTTCCGGTAGACCTCCTGGGGGTCTTCCTCCTCCCGGTCCAAAAACCGGTAGGCGCCGCTTTTCATCAGGTCCCGCACGCCGCTTTCCGCCAATGTCACAGAGCCGCCGCAGGAGATGGTGTCCCCCTCCTGCAGCAGGTCTTTCACCGCCTGCACCGCCGCCTCTCTGGTGGGGGCGTACACGGCGGCCATCCTGTTTTTCGCCAGGGCCTTGATGGTCCTCTCCACCTTGGCGTCCAGCACGTATTTCTTATTGTCGTCCATGGATCTTTAACTCCTCTCTCCTGTTCCAAAAAAGTGGAACCGTTGCAGTTGAAACCACCTCTATTGTACTGCCGGCCCCTGCGGAAATCAAGCCGGGAGAGGCCAAAAATCTCCCTGGTTTTTGGAAATTTTCCCACAGAAAAAGACCCGCCTGCCGGCGGGCCTTGTTTTTCCTGTCAGTCCTGGTGGAAAGCGTCGAACAGTTCCTCCACCCGGGCGCGCTGGGCGGCGTTCTTCTCCTCTTTCTCCTTGCTGTCGTGGTAGATCATCATATACTTCTCGTTGGGGCTGAGCTTCGCCTGGACCTCGTTATCCAGCATGGTAAAAGAGCCCTTCTCCTTCACCGAGTCCACACAGGCCTGGGCGGCGTCGTCCAGGTTCTCCGGGTCGAACTCGTAAAACTCCGCCTGGACGGTGCCCCCTTCATAGGTGAACAGGTACCGGTAGCCCCCCTTGGCCCCAATGGCCTGGTAGGACATCTCTTCCTTCTCCCCGGCCACGGCGTAGTTTTCCTCTAAATACTGGCACAGGCCGGAAAGGTCGTCGGTAAACTCCTGGTCCCCCACGGTCTCGGGGGCGGCCTGTTCCCCGCCGCTTTCGGAGGCGGAGCTTTCGGGCAGGGTGAGCTGGGGCAGGGAAACGGTATTGCCGCTGCAGGCGGCCAGGGTGAGGGCCAGACAGGCCGCCAGGGCCAGGGCCAGGATCTTCTTCACGAATGTTACCTCCGATCGCAAGTGAGTGGAAACTGGGCGGATAAAGAAAAACGCGGACCCCAAATGCTGGGTCCGGCGTGTTTTCTTCCCGTGGTGACCCGGACGAGAATCGAACTCGTGTTACCGCCGTGAAAGGGCGGTGTCTTAACCGCTTGACCACCGGGCCATGTTGGTAGCGGTAACTGGACTTGAACCAGTGACACTTCGGGTATGAACCGAATGCTCTAGCCAACTGAGCTATACCGCCATAATCGCGCTCCGCCCTCACGGATGGAGCGCTGTTAATTATACTCGATTCCCGGTGGTTTGTCAAGAGAATTGGAGACTTTTTTCCGGAATTTCCGGCAGCCCCCTGTTCCCTTTAGGCGTGGTAGGTGTAGTTGGGGGCCTCTTTGGTGATCTGGATGTCGTGGGGATGGCTCTCCCGCAGGCCCGCCCCGGTGATCTTCACGAACTGGGCCTTGTCGTGGAGCTCTTGGATATTGGCGCAGCCGGTGTAGCCCATGCCGGCCCGCAGGCCGCCCAGCAGCTGGAACACGGTGTCCGCCAGGGGGCCCTTAAAGGGCACCCGGCCCTCTACGCCTTCGGGGACGAACTTCTTCTGCTCGCCCTGGAAGTACCGGTCGCCGCTGCCCTTGGCCATGGCGCCCAGGCTGCCCATGCCCCGGTAGACCTTGAACTGCCGGCCCTGGTACAGCTCGTACTCGCCGGGGGCCTCGGCGCAGCCGGCCACCATAGAGCCCAGCATGACCGCGGCGCCGCCGGCGGCCAGAGCCTTGACGATGTCGCCGCTGTATTTGATGCCGCCGTCGGCGATGACGGGGATGCCGTGCTTAGAGGCCTCGGTGGCGGCGTCGTACACCGCGGTGATCTGGGGCACGCCGATGCCCGCCACCACACGGGTGGTGCAGATGGAGCCAGGGCCGATGCCCACTTTCACGCAGTCGGCGCCGGCGTCGATGAGGGCCTTGGTGCCCTCGGCGGTGGCCACGTTTCCGGCGATGACCTGCAGGTCGGGGTAGTGCTTCTTCACCAGGCGCACCGCGTCCAGCACGCCGTTGTTGTGGCCGTGGGCGGAGTCCAGGGTGACCACGTCCACCTGGGCCTCCACCAGGGCGGCCACCCGGTCCAGCACGTCTTTGGTGGCGCCGATGGCCGCGCCGCACAGCAGCCGGCCGCCCTTGTCCCTGGCGGAGTTGGGGTAGCGCACGGCCTTTTCAATATCCTTAATGGTGATAAGCCCTTTCAGGTGCATCTGGTCGTCCACCAGGGGGAGCTTCTCGATGCGGTGCTTGCGCAGGATGCCCTGGGCCTCTTTCAGGGTGGTACCCACCGGGGCGGTGACCAGGTTCTCCTTGGTCATCACGTTCTTAATGGGCTGGTCGAAGTCGTCGCCCTCCATAAAGCGCATGTCCCGGTTGGTAATGATGCCCACCAGGATGCCGTCCTGGCAGATGGGCACGCCGGAGATCTTAAACCGGCCCATGATCTCGTCGGCCTCCCGCACCAGGTTGTCGGGAGAGAGGAAGAAGGGGTTGACGATGACGCCGTTTTCCGAACGCTTGACCCGGTCCACCTGGTCGGCCTGGCGCTCGATGGTCATGTTCTTGTGGATGATGCCGATGCCGCCCTCCCGGGCGATGGCGATGGCCATGTCGGACTCGGTCACCGTATCCATGGCGGCGGTGAGCAGGGGGGCGTTGAGGCGGATGGTCTTGGTCAGCTGGGTGGAGAAGTCCACCTGGCTGGGCAGGACGTTGGACTCTGCCGGGATCAGCAGCACGTCGTCGAACGTGAGGCCCTCTTTTACAAACTTGTCTTCGTACTTCATGTTCAGCATTACCCACACTCCTTTATGTTTTCCTGGCTCGTTCCTCTTTATAAGTGATGATTATAACACCCGCCGCCCTGTTTTGCAAGGCCCGCCCCGGCTTTTTTCCCCACAAAAAATAAGCCCCCAGGCAGGGGGAGAATGTGTGCGCTTTGCCTGGTTTTTTCCCGCCCTCTCCCCATTTTCCCATTCTCCCCGGGAATTTCAAAAAATCCATTGACAGCGGGGCTTTTTTTCGCTACTCTTGTTCTCTGAAAGAACGCTTTTCGTTTCTATAGATAGTACACCCACTTACTCTGACTTTGGATAGGAGATCTTTCCATGAAGCGTTTGTTCCGCCGTCTGGGCCCTGGGGCCCGCATGGCCCTGAACCTCACCGGCGTCAACGGCATTTTCTGGTTCGCCTGGGCCTTCGGCAACTATCAAAACATCTACCTGCAGGAGGTGGGCTTTACCGCCTCGGAACTGGGGGTGCTCAACGCCATCGCCTCGGCGGTGGGCATTGCCTCGGTGGCCTTCTGGGGCATGGTCAGCGACAGGATCGGCTCGGTGAAAAAGGTGCTCATCGCCGTGCTGGGAGGCGGGGCCCTGCTCTACGGCCTGGTGCCCCTGATCCCCCGGGGGCTGCCCACCACGGTGCTGCTGCTCACCATTGCCCTGCCGGTGGTGAACTTCTTCCGCGGGTCCATGTCCACCTTCGCGGAGAACATCCTGGTGCGCAACTCCAACGAACTGCGGCTGAACTACGGCCTGCTCCGGTCCATCGGGTCCTTCCTGTTCACCGTGGGCAGCCTGATCATCTCCGCCCTGCTGCCCTTTGTGGGGGTGGAGAACACCTTCTGGATCTCGGGGCTTTTGATGCTGATCCCCATCGGCTTCGCCTTTTTCTCCCGGGACCCCGGCACCCGGCGGCGGAAGGCGCAGCCCGCCCCCCTGCCCCAGGAGAAAAAGAAGGGCGGCCTGCACCTAGGGGAGCTGTTTCACAACCAGGCCTACGTGTTCTTTTTGGTGTTCGCGGTGTTCTTCTACATCTGCACCACCTGCGAGGCGAACTACATCCCCTACTACATGAGCACCATCCAGGTGCCCTCGGAGCAGTACGGCATCCTCATGGGCTACCGGGCCCTGCTGGAGATCCCCTTCCTGCTTTTGATGGTGAAGCTGCGGCGGAAGTTCCCCCTGCGCATCCTGGTGGTCTTCTCCCCCCTGCTCATGGCCATGGAGTGCCTGGGCTTCGGCCTCTTCGCCGGGAACCTGCCTGGGATGCTGGTTTGCTGCACCTTCTACGGCCTGGGCAACGGGCTGTTTATCGGGTCCTCTTTAAACTATCTGTACGAGCTGGCCCCCGACCACCTGAAGGCCAGCGCCCAGGCCTTCTTCGTGGCGGTGTCCTCGGTGGCGGGCATTCTGGGCAACCTTTTGGGCGGCGTGTTCTTCGACGCCCTGGGGGCCAGGTTCTTCTACGGGCTGGTGGGCGGCCTGTTCCTCTTCAGCGCCCTGATCTTTGTGCTCTCCCTGCTGTGGGAGAGAAAGCGGGGCGGCCCCCAGGCGGCCTGACTGCTGGTGGGACGCCCCCGGGCCCCCTGCCCGCCCTCCCCAGAGGGGAGGCCGGGCGCCCCGGGCCGGGGGGCCGGAGAACCCCCCGCCCGGGGCAGCCGCCGGAGGCGGCCTAGGGGGCCCGGGGGCTGGCAGAGAGCTGCCCGGCCGCCGGTGCGCTGTGGGCGCGAAAAAACAGGAGAGCGGGAGCTCTCCTGTTTTTTGTTGCCTGTTTACTTCTTGGGCAGGAGCACCTCTGTGCCGCCCATGTAGGGCCGCAGGGGGGCGGGGATCTTCACGCTGCCGTCGGCCTGGAGGTTGTTCTCCAAAAAGGCGATGAGCATCCGGGGCGGGGCCACCACCGTGTTGTTCAGGGTGTGGGCGAAGGTGTTGCCCTCCTTGCCCTTGATGCGGATCCCCAGCCGCCGGGCCTGGGCGTCTCCCAGGTTGGAGCAGGAGCACACCTCGAAGTACTTCTTCTGCCGGGGGGACCAGGCCTCGATGTCGCAGGACTTCACCTTCAGGTCCGCCAGGTCGCCGGAGCAGCACTCCAGCTGCCGGACGGGAATATCCATGGAGCGGAACAGCTCCACCGAATAGCGCCACATCTTCTCGTACCAGTCCATGGCGTCCTCGGGCTTGCACACCACAATCATCTCCTGCTTCTCGAACTGATGGATGCGGTACACCCCCCGCTCCTCAATGCCGTGGGCGCCCTTCTCCTTGCGGAAGCAGGGGCTGTAGGAGGTGAGGGTCTGGGGCAGCTGGTCCTCGGTGAGGATGGTGTCGATAAACTTGCCGATCATGGAGTGCTCGCTGGTGCCGATGAGGTACAGGTCCTCCCCCTCGATCTTGTACATCATGGCGTCCATGTCCGTCTGGGACATGACGCCCTCCACCACGTTGGCGTGGATCATGTAGGGGGGGATGCAGTAGGTAAAGCCCTTGCCGATCATAAAGTCCCGGGCGTAGCTGAGCACCGCGGAGTGCAGCCGGGCAATGTCCCCCAGGAGATAGTAAAAGCCGTTGCCGGAGGTCTTTCTGGCGCTGTCCAAGTCGATGCCGGCAAAGCGCTCCATAATCTCCGTGTGATAGGGCACCTGGAAGTCGGGCACGGTGGGCTCGCCGAAGCGCTCTACCTCCACGTTCTCGCTGTCGTCCTTGCCGATGGGCACGGAGGGGTCGATGATGTTGGGGATGACCAGCATCCGCTTCCGGATCTCCCTAGTCATCTCCTCTTCCTGGCGCTCCATCTCCTCCAGTTCCCCGGCGATGGCCTGGACCCGCTTCTTCACTTCCTGGGCCTCGTCCTTCTTCCCCTGGCCCATGAGCTTGCCGATCTCTTTGCTGATCTGGTTGCGCTGCTGCCGCAGCTCGTCCCCTCGGGCCTTGGAGGCCCGGAACTTCTCGTCCAAGGCCAGGACTTCGTCCACCAAGGGCAGCTTCTCGTCCTGGAACTTCTTCTTGATGTTCTCCTTCACCAGCTCCGGGTTGGAGCGGACCAATTTCATATCCAGCATACTATTTATTACCCTCCTTGCCCGTTGGGGCGATTCTTTCCTTTATTCCAAGTGCAGGTCGTGGAGCAGGTTCTGCAGGTCTTCCTCCCCGTAGAACTCGATCTGCAGCACGCCCTTCTTCTTGCTGCCAGAGACCTTTACCTTCCGGTTTAAGGCCTCTCCCATGGCCAGCTGGGCCTCTTGGTAATAGCGCAGCCCGGGGCAGCCGGCTTTTTTTGGGGCCGCCGTCCCCTGCTCCCCCAGGCGCTTGGCCAGCGCTTCCAGCTCCCGGACAGAGGCCCCGGCCTTGGCCTTTTCCGCTCCCAGGGCCATGGCCTCCGGGGTGGGGAAGCTCAGCAGGGTCCTGGCGTGGCCCCCGGTGATCTCCCCCCGCTCCAGCATCTCCTGGATGTCCTCCGGCAGGTTTAACAGCCGCAGGGCGTTGGTCACCGCCGGCCGGGATTTCCCCACGGCCTTGGCGGCCTCCTCCTGGGTCAGGCCCTGGCTCTCGATGAGGGTCCGGTAGCCCCGGGCCTCTTCTAAGGGGCTCAGGTCCTCCCGCTGGAGGTTCTCGATGAGGGCGAAGAGCATCTCGTCGGCGTCGCTCATGTCCCGAATCACCGCGGGCACTTCGGTGAGCCCCGCCATCCGGGCGGCCCGCCACCGGCGCTCCCCGGCCACGATCCGGTACCCCCCGGTGAGCATGGGCCGCAGCAGCAGGGGCTGCAGCACCCCGTGCTGGGCGATGGAATCCGCCAGCTCGGAGAGGGCGGCGGGGTCAAACTCTTTCCGGGGCTGGTCCCGGTTGGGCTCTATGTCCCCGATCTTCACGGACACGGCGCCCTCCTGGCCCTCCCCGCTGTTCTCGGCGAAGATGGTATCCAGGCCCCGGCCCAGTCCTCCACGTTTCTTCATAGGTCCCATTCCCCCTTACCTGTCGTTTTTAATCAGCTCCCGGGCCAGGTCCTCATAGGCCTGGGTGCCCCGGTTGCCCTTGTCGTAATAGAGGGCCGGCTGGCCGAAGCCCGGCGCCTCGGAAAGCCGCACGGTGCGAGGGATCACGGTCTTGAACACCTTCCGGGGAAAGTACTTCTTCACTTCCTCCACCACCTGCTGGGTCAGGTTCAGCCGGCCGTCGTACATGGTGAGCAGCACCCCCTCCAGGTCCAGGGCGTCGTTGTACTGACGCTTCACCCGGCGCACGGTGTTCATCAGCTGAGAGAGCCCCTCCAGGGCGTAGTACTCGCACTGGATGGGGATGAGGAGGGTGTCCGCCGCGTTTAAGGCGTTGGTGGTGATGAGCCCCAGGGAGGGGGGGCAGTCGATGAAGATGTAGTCGTACCCCGCCCGGATGGGGGCCAGGGCCTCCTTCAGCCTGCTCTCCCGCTGGTCCAGCGAGGCCATCTCGATCTCCGCCGCCGCCAGGTCCATGTTGGAGGGCAGCAGCTCCAGGTTTTTGTACTCCGTGCTTACAATGGCGTCCTTGGCCTTGTCCCCGCTGACCAGCACCTGGTAGGTGCTCAGCTTGCAGCTGCGCCGGTCCACGCCCACGCCGCTGGTGGTATTCCCCTGGGGGTCGGCGTCCACCAGCAAGGTCTTCTTCCCCAGCGCCCCCAGGGAGGCCGCCAGGTTCACGGCGGTGGTGGTCTTCCCCACCCCGCCCTTCTGGTTGGCCACGGCTATGATCTTTCCCATAGGCCCCCTCCTTTCTTTCACATTCGGCCTTTATTGTACCATAAACCGCCGGGAAAGGGAAGCGCAGGGGCGAAAACTTTTTGTTTCACGTGAAACGGGGGTGTGATTCTGGCTCGCGTGCGGGTTGGGAAAGCTTTAGGGTGCCCACCCCCTGCCCCCTCCCGTAAGGCTAACGAGATATAGTCGGTTCTCTCGCAGTACGGGAGGGGGACGGTTTTATATAGTCTAATTTCAAAGGGGGAGGCATTGCCTCCCCCTTTGTGAACCCCCTTGAAGGACAGCCCTCTCAGTCACGACTGCGTCGTGCCAGCTCTCCCAGAGGGAGAGCCAAGTCTCGCCTCCCCCATAGGGGGAGGTGTCATCGCTTTAGCGATGACGGAGGGGGTGCCCTAAAAAAGGGAGTTGTCAAAGGGGGTCGCTGCGCCCCGGTGGGGCGCGTCTAGCGACCGACCGAACCGGCAGGTGAGACAGCGGATGTCTCCCCCCTTTGGAATGAGATTATAGAATATAATCCCCCTCCCGTACCGCGAGGATACACATTATATCTTGCTAGCCTTACGGGGGGGTGAGCGGGCGCCAGTGGCGCTCTGCCGCGAACCGACCGAGCCGGCAGGCGAGACCAGGGGGTGGGCGCCGCAAATCCCGCTCAACCGGCAGGCGAGACGGGGGTGGGCGGTTGGCACCGCAGGCCAGGAAAATCCCTCTGCACTGCGTGCGCCGGGATTTTGGCCGGGTTTTCCCAACCTAGAGGGGTAGAGTGACCTAAAATCCCGGAGCTTGCGGAGGGATTTTCCTGCCCCGCGCGGGCACGCGCCAGAGAAGGCGGCCGGGGCAGGGTCTGCCGGGGCCGCCTTCTCCTGTGGGAAATGAATAAGGGAATGGGTTAAACTTGTACTCTGTGTGATTTGGGAATGCGCACGGTGCATTCGATATACTCCGGCGTCTCCCGGCGCTCGGCCTGGGCGTCTATGCCCGCGGTCTTCATGGTGTCCACCGCGTGGTCGATGGTGTTGAGAAACAGCCGGATGTCCTTGGCCACAAAGGTCCTTCTGGGACCGGGACGCCGCTCTCTGGGCTTTGCCTGTTCCGCCGCTAGCGCCTCTGTCTGGGCCACGGTCAGGCCCTTTTCCCCGGCGGCGCGCAGGAGCTTTTCCCGCTCCCCCGGGTCTTCCACCCGTAGGAGGGCCCGGGCGTGGCGCTCCGTCAGCCGGTAGCGCAGCACCGCCTCCCGCTCCTGGGGGGTGAGCTTTAGAAGCCGCAGCTTGTTTGCCAGGTACGATTGGCTCAAGCCCAGGCGCCTGGCGGCCTCCTCCTGGGTAATCTGCCACTCCTCCAGCAGCTGCTCCATGGCCGCCGCCTGCTCGAACATGTTCAGGTCCTTGCGCTGGAGGTTTTCCAGCAGGGCCAGGACGGCGCTGTCCTGGGGCGGGCAGTCCGCCAGCAGGACGGGGATCTCTTTGAGGCCCGCCAGCTTGCAGGCCCGCAGCCTGCGCTCCCCGGCGATGAGATAGTAGCTGCCGTTTTCCCGGCGCACGGTCACCGGCTGGAGCAGGCCGTTTTCCTGGATGCTCTGGGCCAGGCTCTCCAGCTCCCCCTGGTCGAAGCAGGTCCGGGGCTGGGAAGGGTTGGGGAGGATCTTCTCCGGCGGCAGCTTGAGAAGCCTCAGCTTGTCCCGAAAAAACATGTGGCCGCTCCCCCCTTCCAATTGGCATGATACCACAGGGCAGGCGCGGCCTTTGTTGCATTGTGTCGAGAGTTACAGATATTTTTTAAAGCCCTTGGCTTCCTCAAACCCCAGGGCGGCGTAGAACTTGTGGGCCCCGGTGCGGTTGAGCCCCGAGACCAGGATCTCGTAGTGGCAGTTCCACACTTCCTTCCCCCACCGCTCGATCTCCTCAAACATTTTCCTGCCCACGCCTTTTCCCTGGCAGGACTCCAGCACCGCCACGTTCTCCACCAGGAGGATGGGCCGGCAGCTGTCGCAGATGTCCTCGAACACCACGCCCAGCAGGCTGCCGCAGATCTGCCCGGTGGCGGCGTCCTCCGCCACCAGCAGGTACTTTTGGGGGTCGCCGTCAATCTTTTGCAGCAGTTCCTTTACCTTTGCCCGGTCTCCGGCCCTGTCGCTGATCACCAGCATCACCTGGTCCAGGCCGTCTAAGTCTCTCTCTTCCGCTTTCCGCAGGTTCAGTTCCATGGGGTTTCCTCTCTTTCTCACAGGGGGTGTTTGGCGATGGTGCTGCCGTGGCGGGGGTAGCCTTTGGGGGTGAACTTCGTTTTCCGCACCAGCAGAATGTTCCGCTCCCCGGCGGTGGGCAGGGTGAAGCTGCGCACCTGCACGTCGGTGCCACCCAGCACCTCCAGGGCGTGGCTGGCCTGTTCCAGCTCCTCCTGGGCCCCGGGGCCCTTCATGGCGGCGAAGGTTCCCTTCATTTTCACCAGGGGCAGGCAGTACTCGCACAGCACCGGCAGGCCCGCCACAGCCCGGGCCACCGCCAGGTCGAAGCTCTCCCGCAGCTTTTTGTCCAGGCCGGCCTCCTCCGCCCGCTTGTGGATCCTCTCGCCAGAAAGGTCCAGGGCGGTGAGTACCTCTCCCAAAAAGACCAGCCGCTTATTCAGACTGTCCAGCAGGGTGAGCTGCACGTCCGGCCGAAGGATCTTCAGCGGCACGCCGGGAAAGCCCGCCCCCGTGCCCACGTCTATGACCTTGGCCCCCTCTTTCACAGGGCAGGCAAGCAGCAGGGTGAGGCTGTCCAGAAAGTGCTTTTCCACCACCTCTTCCGGGTCGGTGATGGCGGTGAGGTTCATCTTCTCGTTCCAGGCAAGGAGCATCTCGAAATAGGTCTGGAACTGTTCCCCCTGCCGGGGGGTGAGCTTGATCCCCATGGCCTTGGCCTGGGCGGTGAGACTGGGGCGAATGTCAGTCATGGGCAGGTCCCTCCTTTTCCTTTCTGCCGGAAAGCCAGATGAGCAGCACGGACAAGTCCGCGGGGCTGACCCCGGAAATGCGCCCGGCCTGGCCCAGGTTCTCCGGCTGTACCTTGTTGAGCTTTTCCGCGGCCTCCAGCCGCAGGCCTTTGATCTGGCTGTAGTCGGTGCCGGCGGGCAGTTTTTTCCGCTCCACCCGGCGCATCTCCTCAATGTCCGCCAGCTGCCGCTTGATGTACCCCTCGTACTTTAATTGAATCTCCACGTCCTCCAGCACCGCCGGGGGGATGTCCGGGGACCGGGTGGGGTCCACCGGGGCCAGGTCCTGGTAGGAGATCTGGGGGCGCTTGAGCAAATCGCAGAGCTTGGCCCCGGTGGTCAGGGGACTTGTTCCACGTGAAACAAGGATCTGGTTGAGAGCTTCCGAAGGGGGCAGGGTGGTGGTGTCCACCCGCTTTCTCTCCCAGGCCTTTTGCGCCTGCTTTTTCTGGAAGCGCTCCCACCGCCGGGGAGAGATGAGCCCCAGCTTCCAGCCTAAGGGGGTCAGGCGCTCGTCGGCGTTGTCCTGCCGCAGCACCAGCCGGTACTCCGACCGGGAGGTCATCATCCGGTAGGGGTCGTTGACGCCTTTGGTGATCAGGTCGTCGATGAGGGTGCCGATGTAGGAGCTGGCCCGGTCCAGCACAAAGGGTTCTTTTCCCTGGACTTTCAAGGCGGCGTTGATGCCGGCTATGAGCCCCTGGGCGGCGGCCTCCTCGTAGCCGGAGCTGCCGTTGAACTGTCCCGCCCCATACAGCCCCGGCAGGTCCCGGAACTCCAGGGTGGCGGAGAGGGCCAGGGGGTCGCAGCAGTCGTACTCGATGGCGTAGGCGGTGCGCATCATCTGGGCGTGCTCCAGGCCGGGGATGGTGTGGTAGAAATCCCGCTGCACGTCCTCGGGGAGGGAGGAGCTCATGCCCTGCAGGTAGATCTCCTCGGTCTCCAGGCCGCAGGGCTCTAAAAACAGCTGGTGCCTGGGCTTCTCCGGGAAGCGCACCACCTTGTCCTCGATGCTGGGGCAGTACCGCGGGCCAATGCCCTGGATCTCCCCGCCGTACAAGGGGGAGCGGTGGATGTTGTCCCGGATCACCTGGTGGGTGCGCTCGTTGGTCCAGCTCACATGGCACACCGCCTTGTTGTGGAGAGGCTCCAGGGTGTCGTAGGAAAAGGGCACCACCGGCTCGTCCCCCTCCTGCACCTCCAAGTGGGTGAAATCGATGGAGGAGCGCCGCACCCGGGCGGGGGTGCCTGTTTTAAACCGCCGCAGAGTGATGCCCAGCTTCTCCAGCGAGGCGGGCAGGAAGGCGGCGGGGAACATGCCGTCGGGCCCGCTGTCGTAGGAGACATCCCCCACAAAGACCTTCCCCCCTAAAAAGGTGCCCGTGGCCAGAATCACCGTTTTGCACAGGTACTTGGCCTGCAGCCGGGTGGTGAGGGCCCACAGCTCCCCCTCCCGGGCCAGGTCCACCACTTCCCCCTGGCGCAGGTCCAGGTTGGGGCACAGCTCCAGCTTGTGCTTCATCACCCGGGCGTACTGGTTCCGATCGATTTGCGCCCGCAAAGAGTGGACCGCGGGACCCTTTCCCAGGTTGAGCATACGGCTCTGGATGGTGCAGGCGTCGGCGGTTTTGCCCATCTCCCCGCCTAGGGCGTCGATCTCCCGGACCAGGTGGCCCTTGGCGGTGCCCCCGATGCTGGGGTTGCAGGGGCAGTTGCCCACGGCGTCCAGGTTGATGGTGAACACCACCGTGGAGCACCCCAGCCGGGCGGCGGCCAGCCCGGCCTCGATCCCGGCGTGTCCCGCGCCGATCACCGCCACATCGTAGGAACCAGCGTCATAGATCATGTCTTTCACCTCTCACACCCCAGCGGGCCCCGCCCGCCGGGAAATTGTAGTTGTACGATCACAAGCGTTTCCCCCATCCCTGGTGACTGAGGGAGACTGAATGGGGTTCACAAAGGAGGCGTTTTCTCGCCTGCCGCCTCGGGCGCAGCGACCCCTTTGGGAACCTCTTTAAGGGAATACCCCCTCAGTCGCCTAGGGCGACAGCTCCCCCAGAGGGGGAGCCAAGGGGTTCAAGGGGGTCCTGGTGCCCAGTGGGCACCGCCCAGGACCGGTCTCAGCTCCCGCTTCGGGTCCTGCGCCCCGGTGGGGCGCGTCCAGGACCGACCGACGCGGCAGCGGAGACCGGCGCTGAACGGTCGCCACCGGCGACCAGCGCCCCCCGCAGCCTTTTGTAAAAGGCTGGCGAAAACTTTTATTTGTCTCTCCCCTACAGGGCCTATTTCCCCACGCAAAACGTCTCAAAGACCTGGTCCACCACTTCCTCGGAGACCTGTTTCCCCGTCAGGGCGTACAGCGCCCCCAAGGCGTCTTCCACGCACACGGTAACCGCGTCCAGGGTCAGGCCCAGGTCCAAAGCTCCCCTTGCCTCCTCCAGGCTCTCCAGGGCAAGCTCTGCCTGCCGCCGCTGCCTGGCGGTGAACAGCGTCCCGGCGCTGGGGTCGAACTTCCCTGTGCCCAGCAGGTCCTTCACCTGGGCCTCCAGCTCCCCCAGACCCTCCCCGCTGGCGGCGGAGAGAAAAGCCACGTGGGAGAACCTCTGCCGGATGGCCTCCAGGTCCACCTGGGTGGGCAGGTCTGTCTTGTTCACCACGGCCACGGCGGGAACGGCGGACAGCTCCTCCATCAAAGAGAAGTCCTCTTTTCCCAGGAGCTGGGAGGAGTCGAACACAGCCAGCACCAGCTGGGCGGTGCGCAGCCGCTCTCTGGCGGCGGCCACCCCGATGCTCTCCACCGGGTCCTCGGTCTCCCGCAGGCCGGCGGTGTCCGCCAACCGCAGGGGGATGCCCCCCAGGAGCACCGTGTCCTCCACCACGTCCCGGGTGGTGCCGGCGTACTGGGTGACGATGGACCGCTGGCACCCCGCCAGCAGGTTCATCAAGGTGGACTTTCCCGCGTTGGGCCGGCCGGCGATCACCGTGCGCACCCCTTCCCGAAAAATCTGCCCTGTGGCAAAGCCAGAGAGGAGCTCTTTCAGCTCTTCTTCTAGCTGTGTCAAGGACTGTCTTAATTCCTGGTGCTCCACGGCGGGCACGTCCTCCTCGGGGAAGTCCGCCCAAGCCGCCAGGTGGGCCCCCAGCTGGGTGAGCTCCTGGGCCATGGCCTCCACCCGGCGGGAGAGGGCTCCCCCGCTGCCGGCTTCCGCCTCCCGGGCGGCCTGCTCCCCGCTGGCCCCGATAAGCTCCATCACCGCCTCGGCCTGGGTCAGGTCCATCTTCCCGTTGAGAAAGGCCCGGCGGGTGAACTCCCCTGGCCCGGCGGGCTGGGCCCCGGCCTGGAGCACCAGCTCCAACAGCCGCTGGGTGACGTACAGCCCCCCGTGGCAGGAGAGCTCCACCACGTCCTCCCCGGTGTAGCTTTTGGGCCCGGCGAAGACCAGGGCCACCACCTGGTCCAGCTTCTCCCCCTCTGGGGTGAAGGCTCCTCCCAGGGCGGCGGTGTAGCCCTCCATATCCCTCAATTTCTTTTTTCCCCGGAACACCCGGTCCCCCACGTCTCTGGCCTGGGGGCCGGAGATCCGCACGATGCCGATGCCCCCCGGGGCGTTCCCGGTGGAGATGGCGGCGATGGTGGTCTCCATAGCGTCTCCTTTCCGCCCCTTTCCGGGACAGAAAAAAGGGCGCCCCAAGGACGCCCTGTCTTCCTTATTTTTTGACCTCGATCTTCCCGTAAATGGGCGTGTTGGGATCGTCGGTCTTGGGGCCCTCGCTGCGGGGGGCCTGGCTGGCACTCTGGTAAGAGCTCCGGGAGGAACGGGGGCCTCTCCGGTCCCGGCTGTCTCCCCGGCCGCCGCCACGGCGGTCGCCTCTGGGGCCACGGCGGTCATTGCGGCGGGGCTGCACCCGCTCGCCCCCCTCGGGGCCGATGACCACGTGCCGTGCCAGGTCTTCCCCTTCGCTCCAGGACTTGGCGCCCTCCACTGTCTGCACGGCGGTGTGGATGATCCGGCGCTCGTAGGGATTCATGGGCTCCAAAGAGGCGTTGCGGCCGGTCTTCACCGCCCGCAGGGCCATTTTCCGGCCCAGGGCCTCCAGGGTCTCCTTCCGCTTTTCCCGGTAGTTCCCCACGTCCAGGGTGATCCGGTAGTAGCTGTCCTCCACGTGGTTGGCCACCAGAGAGGCCAGGTACTGCAGGGCGTCCAGGGTCTCCCCCCGGTGACCGATGATAAAGCCTATATCCTCCCCGCTGAGGGTCAGGGCCGCGCCGGCCTCCTCCTCCTCGATCTGAATCTCCACATTGGAAAGGCCCATCTCCTTGAGGACGCTCTTTAAGTAGGAAGCCGCCTCCTCGGCAGGCTTGTTCTCTTCGATGTAGGCTCTCACCTTGGCGGGCTTCCTGCTGAAGAACTTCTTCACAGGCATTTCCAAGATTTCAAATTCCGCCTCGGTGGTCTCCACTCCCAGCTCCCGGCAGGCGTTGGCAAAAGCCAGCTCCACAGTTTCCCCGGTGCCGATGGCTTCTCTCGTCATAGCTGCTTCGTCCTTTCACTCACTTTTTGCTGCCCAGATACGAGCTGGGGTCGCCGGCGTTTTTGCCGCCTTTTTTCTTTTTACCGCCCTGCTTTTTGCCGGACTGTTCCTCTCTGCCCTGGCTCTGCTGGGGGGCGGCGCTCAGCCGCTGCTCCAGCTCCCGCTGCACGGTGGCCGGCAGGGGCCGCACCGCCGCCTCCGAGAGCTCCAGGGAGGCCACCCGGCGGGCTTCCGCCATGGCGTTCATGTGGTCGATGCTGAAGTACCGGTTGATCACCACCGTCTGCAGCCAGCTGGTGACAGAGGAGATGACCCAGTAGAACCCTACGGCGGCGGGCATGACGTAAGCCCAGTACACGCTGATGAGGGGCAGCACGTACATGGCGCCCTTCATGCAGCCGGGCTGGTCCTGGCCGTTGCGCCGCTGGACCCGGCTCATGTAAAACTGCATGCCGAAGTTGCTCAGCAGGGAGAGCAGGGGGATGATCCACAGGAAGGAAAGGAATCCCGCGGTCTGGGGAGAGGCAAGCAGGTCCATGCCAAAGAAGTGGAAGCCCTGGGAGAAGAACTCGATCTTGTCCAGGTCCTCCGGGGTGAACATGGTCAAACTGTTCTTGAGCACATCGAAGTTCCGGATGATCTCCATCTCGGAATACAGGCCCCCTCCCGAGGAGGACAGCACCCCGGGGAGCTTGGAGATGTAGCTGGTGGCCAGGGAGATGGCGTCGGACGAGATGTGCAGGGTGTTGGACAGGGGCATGATCACCGAGTAGTAAATGCCCAGCATGATGGGCAGGGGCAGCATGGAGACAAGGCAGCCGCTGCTGGGGTTCACGCCCTCTTTCTCGTAGAGCTTCATCAGCTCTTCGTTGTATTTCTGTTTGTTGTTGGCGTACTTTTTCTGCAGTTCCCGCTGCTTGGCAGCCAGTTTAGACTGGGACGCCATGCTCTTCTGCTGTTTGACGCTGAAGGGGAACAGCAGCAATTTCAAGATCAGCGTAAACAGAATGATGGCAACGCCGTAATTGCGGAAAATGGAGTACAGCGCCCAGAGCAAATAGCCCAGGATGCTACCGAAAAAATTTAAAATCTGCATGGTGGGATAGTTTCTCCTCTGCTAGGTCAGCTTCCCAGCTTGGTTTTCTTCTCTTTCTTCTCCGGCACCGGGTCATACCCGCCCCGGCTCCAGGGGTTGCAGCGCAGAACGCGCCACACCGTCAGCGCCCCGCCTTTCAGCGCGCCGAAGCGCTCAATGGCCTCCAGCCCATACTGGGAACAGGTGGGGATGTACTTGCACATGCCGGGCTTTCTGGGAGAGATGGCGCTGCGGTAAAACCGTATGAGCCACAGCAGCACCTGTTTCATACCGTCTCCCCTTCTTTTACAAGGATCCCGGCGGCCCGCAGCTGTTTTTCCAGCTGCCGCTGGACCTGGGTGCTTTTCACATGGGGGGTCTTGCCCCGGGCTACCAGCACCAGGTCGTACCCCTTTCGCACCCGGGGGGCCAAAGGCTGGTAGGCCGCCCGCAACACCCGGCGGGACCGGCTGCGCAGCACGGCGTTGCCCACCTTCTTGCTGGTGGTAATGCCCACCCGGACATTGCCGGTGCGGTTTTTCAGCACGTAGACCACCACCACGGGGGTAACAAAGCACTTCCCTCTGGCGTAGGCCCGGCGGAACTCGTTATTGTTACAAATGGGAATGATCTTGTCCATCCGACGCTCCTGGCGCGGCAGTTTCCCTCCCGTTATTCAAATTAGAAAGAACGGGATACAAATACAAAGAAAGGCCACCCGCGCCAGGTGACCTTTCAAGCGTCATCAATAGGAAAGACGCGCTCTGCCCTTCGCTCTGCGGCGTGCCAGTACCTTGCGTCCGTTTCTGTCAGACATTCTCTTCCGGAAGCCATGCTCCTTTTTTCTGTGCAGCTTCTTGGGCTGATAAGTTCTCAGCATATAAAAACCCTCCTTTCGGGCTACTTCCCTTGCGAGTAACCATTATACCCTAGGACCTCCCCGCCTGTCAACAGGTTTTTTTCGCGGTTTTCCGCGCCAGTCCGGTCTTTTTTCCCCTCTTGGGGACAGTCTGGGGGAAAACCACAATCTGTTGTGGCGCAGCTGGCCGCCAGAGGGGATTTGCAATTTCCCCTTCTCCCCCCACACAGGAAAGATTGGCAAAGCCCAACGCTCTGCTCTCTGGTTGGGCTCCACCCACCCCCTACCCCCTCCCATGCCCTTACGATGCGTAGGAAGATAGCCTACCGGCATGGGAGGGGGATTATAATCTATAATCTCATTCCAAAGAGGGGGGCTTATGCCCCCCTTTAACAATCCCCCACTTTTTGAAGCTTACTGAGATATAGATAGGCTATCACATATAGAGGGGGTTCCCAAAGGGGGCGCAGCCCCCTTTGGAATTAAACTATATAACTTTCTCCCCCTCCCGCGCCACAAAGGGTACATATACCTTCTAGGTATAAGCGCGGGAGGGGGCGGGGGGGTTCACTTAGATAAAGATACCACACCAATCCCACGCTGACTTTTGCTCAACCAATACAGCCGGAGGGCTGGATAACAAGAAAAGGCGGTATGCGCCCCGTGGAGGGGTAGCATATCGCCTTTTCTT
>DXDU01000012.1 GCA_019115285.1 Candidatus Acutalibacter pullistercoris | reverse complement strand
GCCATCGGCTCCATGATGGGCTCCGGCGGCCTGATCGTCATGGACGAGACCACCTGCATGGTGGACATCGCCAAGTTCTTCCTGGAGTTTACCGTGGACGAGTCCTGCGGCAAGTGCACCCCCTGCCGGGTGGGCACCAAGCGCCTGCTGGAGATCCTGAATAAGATCACCTCCGGCAACGGCACCCTGGAGGACATCGACAAGATGGAAGAGCTGTGCTACTACATCAAGGAGAACTCCCTGTGCGGCCTGGGCCAGACCGCTCCCAACCCGGTGCTGTCTACCCTGAAGTATTACCGCGACGAGTATGAGGCCCACGTGCTGGAGCACCGGTGTCCCGCCGGCGCCTGCAAGGCCCTCACCAACTTCTCTATCGACGCGGACAAGTGCAAGGGCTGTACTCTGTGCGCCCGGAACTGCCCTGTGGGCGCCATCAGCGGCTCTGTCAAGCAGCCCCACGTCATCGACACCACCAAGTGCATCAAGTGCGGCGTCTGCATGGAGAAGTGCAAGTTCGGCGCTGTGGTGAAGAAATAAGAGAGGAGAGTGTGAAAGATGGAAATGGTCAACATCAAAGTCAACGGTGTGGGCTACGAAGTGCCCGCGAACTCCACGATCCTCGAAGCTGCCCGCACCGCTGGAATCGACATCCCCACCCTTTGCTATTTGAAGGACATCAACCAGATCGGCGCCTGCCGTATGTGCATGGTAGAGGTGAAGGGCGCCCGGTCCCTGGTGGCCGCCTGTGTGTACCCCGTCAACGAGGGCATGGAGGTGTTCACTAACTCCCCCAAGGTCCAGGAGTCCCGGAAGATGACCCTGGAGCTGCTGCTGTCCGTCCACGATAAGAAATGTCTGTCCTGCGAGCGCAGCGGCAACTGCGAGTTCCAGAAGCTGTGCAACGACATGGGCATCGAGGAGGAGAACCGGTTCGAGGGCGCTATCCCCGCCGGCAGCAAGGATTTCTCCACCCCCTACCTGGAGCGCAACAACGCCAAGTGTGTGCTGTGCCGCCGCTGCGTGGCCGCCTGCCAGAACCAGCATGTGTCTGTCATCGGCGCCAACAACCGGGGCTTCGACACCGAGATCGGCTGCGCCTTTGAGAGCCCCCTGAACAACGTGTCCTGCGTGGCCTGCGGCCAGTGCATCGTCAGCTGCCCCACCGGCGCTCTCACCGAGAAGGACAACACCCAGGAGGTCATCGACGCCATCAACGATCCCGAGAAGATCGTCATCGTCCAGACCGCCCCCGCGGTCCGCGCCGCCCTGGGCGAGGAGTTTGGCCTGCCCATCGGCACCAACGTGGAGGGCAAGATGGTGGCCGCCCTGCGCCGCCTGGGCTTCGACAAGGTCTTCGACACCGACTTCGGCGCCGACATGACCATTATGGAAGAGGCCAGCGAGTTTATCGACCGGGTGAAGAACGGCGGCGTGCTGCCCATGATCACCTCCTGCTCCCCCGGCTGGGTGAAGTTCTGCGAGCACTACTACCCCGACCTGGTGGACAACCTTTCCACCTGCAAGTCCCCCCAGAATATGACGGGCGCCCTGATTAAGACCTGGTACGCCCAGAAGGAGGGCATCGACCCCCGGAACATCGTGTCCGTGTCCGTCATGCCCTGCACCGCCAAGAAGTTCGAGATCCAGCGGGACGATGAGGACGCCGCCGGCCTGCCCGACGTGGACATCTCCATCACCACCCGGGAGCTGGCCCGGATGATCAAGAAGGCTCAGCTGAACTTCAACCGCCTGCCCGAGGAGAAGTTCGACGACGCCATGGGCGTGTCCACCGGCGCCGCCGTCATCTTCGGCGCCACCGGCGGCGTGATGGAAGCCGCCCTGCGCACCGCGGCGGACCTGCTCACCGGAGAGGACCTGGAGACCATCGACTACACCGAGATCCGGGGCACCGAGGGCTTTAAGGAGGCCGTGTACAACGTGGCCGGCATGGACGTGAAAGTCGCTGTGGTCAGCGGCCTGTCCAACGCCGACGCCCTGCTGAAGAAGGTACAGGCCGGCGAAGCCGACTACCAGTTCATCGAGGTCATGTGCTGCCCCGGCGGCTGTGTCAACGGCGGCGGCCAGCCCATCCAGAGCTCTGACAACCACAGCTTCTACGACATCAAGAAGCTCCGGGCCCAGGCTCTGTACGACCAGGACAAGGCCATGCCTCTGCGCAAGAGCCACAAGAACCCCGTGCTGCAGAAGTGCTACGAGGAGTTCCTGGGCACTCCCGGCAGCCACAAGGCCCACGAGGTCCTGCACACCACCTACGTCAAGCGCGGCCACTAAGCTGCATTTTCTAAAGCGAGAGAAGAGAGCATACAGCCTTTGCTGTGTGCTCTTTTTTCGTGGGGCGGTTTTTTCGGGAAAGGGAAAAAGAGAGCGCCTTCCCCGCGGAAAAGATTTGCCCCCCGGGGCAAAATGTTGTATAATAACGAAAAACGCGGAAGGGAACGGGACGTGGATGAAGGCGCTGAAACTGGTGGGAAAGGTCCTGGGGGCGGCGGCCTGCGCCGGGGGCATGGCGTGGTTCTTGCTGCCCCTGCTGCGGGGCGGCTTCCGGCTGGGGGCGGTCTTCGGGCTGTGCGTGTGCACCCTGGGGCTGTGCCTGGTGCTGTTCTACCGGCGGGCCGCCGCCGGGGGAGGCTGGCGCAAAGCCCTGGCCCGGGGCGCGGTGTGCTGCTACCTTCTGGGGCTTTGCTGGGCCGGGTTCCTCACCGGGCTGATGATCTCCGCCCAGAACAGGGTCCCCCCGGAAAACGCCAATGTGGTGGTGTTGGGGGCCCAGGTCTACAGCGCCGAGCGCATGGGGGTGAGCCTGGCGGGCCGGGTGGAAAAAGCCGGGGAGTACCTGCTCTCCCACCCCCAGGCCAAGGTGATCGTCACCGGGGGGCAGGGGGCCGACGAGCCCTGCCCCGAGTCCCTGACCCAGCGCAACGCCCTGGTGGCCCAAGGGGTGGAGGAGGACAGGATCTTCCAGGAGGACCGTTCTCACAACACCAGGCAGAACCTGGAGTACGCCATGGACATCGCCCAGGAGGAAGGGCTGGGCACGGAGTTCGTGGTGGTCACCCAGGAGTTTCACATGTTCCGGGCCCTGCAGCTGGCGGAGACCGCGGGCTTTACGGCGTACAGCCTCACCGCCCAAAGCGACCCCCTGCTGCTGCCGGAATACTACGGAAGAGAGCTGCTGAGCCTGACTAAGTGGATGGTGGAGCGGCAGTTTTTAGGCTGAGGAAAGGAGAGAGCGTATGACTGTGTGGATCCGAGGTGCCAGGGTGATCGACCCCAGCCAGGGGCTGGACCAGATAGGGGACCTGCTCCTGCGGGAGGGGAAGATCGCCCAGGTGGGACAGGTGGAGGCCGCTGATGCCGACTTGGTGATCGACGGGGAGGGCCTGGTGGCCGCCCCCGGTCTGGTGGACATGCACGTCCACCTGCGGGACCCGGGGCTCACCTATAAGGAGGATGTGCTCTCCGGGTGCCGGGCCGCCGCCGCCGGAGGCGTCACCAGCCTGCTGGCCATGCCCAACACCAAGCCCCCCATGGACGACCCGGCTCTGGTCCGGGACCTGCTGGCCCGGGCCAGGGAGGCCGACGCCACGGTGTACACCGCCGCCTGCGTCACCAAGGGGATGCAGGGCAAGGAGCTGGCGGACCTGGCCGCCTTAAAGGAGGCCGGAGCCATCGCCATCAGCGACGACGGGGTGCCTGTGGGCAGCTCCCGGTGTCTGCTGGAAGCCTTGCGCCTGGCCCCCCAGCTGGGGCTGGTGTTCACCGCCCACTGCGAGGACCTGGACCTGGCGGCAGGGGGGAAGATCCACGACGGGGCCGTGGCCCGGGAGCTGGGGGTTCCCGGCATCCCCGCCGCCGCGGAGGACTGCGGCACCGCCCGGGAGATCGCGGCGGCTGCCTCCATCGGGGCGCCGGTGCACATCTGCCACGTGAGCACAAAGGGCTCGGTGGCCCTGATTCGGGACGCCAAGAGGCGGGGGGTGCGAGTCACCGCCGAGACCTGCCCTCACTACCTGCTGCTCACAGAGGAGGCACTGCGGCGGAAAGACGCGGACTACCGCATGAACCCGCCCCTGCGGGAGGAGGCGGACCGGCTGGCCCTGCTGGAAGGCCTGGCCGACGGCACCATCGACGCCATCTCCACGGACCACGCCCCCCACAGCCCGGAGGAGAAGGCCGACTTTGCCGGGGCCCCCAACGGCTCCATCGGTATGGAGACCTCCCTCTCCGCCGCCCTCACCGCCTTGGAGGGCAGGCTCACCCTCTCCCAGGTCATCGAGAAGATGAGCACCGCCCCCGCCCGCATCCTGGGCATTCCGGCGGGGACTTTGCAGGTGGGCGCTGCCGCCGACGTGGTCCTCTTCCACCCGGAGGAGCGGTGGACGGTGGACCCGGAGAAGCTCCACGGCAAAAGCAAGAACACGCCCTTTAAAGGCATGGCGCTCCGGGGCCGGGTGAAGCTCACCTTCTCCCGGGGGCGGCTGGTCTACGACGGGCGCTGAACAGGAACATCCCAGGGGAGACCCTGGCAGACTAGAAAAGGGAAAGGACGACGCACCATGTCCATGGACAAACTCATCGAGAAGATCGCGGAAAAGCAAAACCCCACTGTGGCCGGCTTGGACCCCAAGCTCAGCTACATCCCACAGCAGCTGCTGGAAAAGAGCTTCGGGGAGTACGGCGTCACCCTGGAAGGGGCCGCCGACGCCCTGCTGCAGTTTAACAAGGGCCTCATTGACGCCCTGTGCGACATCGTTCCGGCGGTAAAGCCCCAGGCCGCGTACTACGAGATGTACGGCTGGCAGGGGGTGAAGGCCCTCACCGAGACCATCGCCTACGCCAAGAGCCGCGGCATGTTCGTCATCACCGACGGCAAGCGCAACGACATCGGCGCCACCATGACCGCCTACGCCGCCGCCCATCTGGGCCAGACCCAGGTGGGGGAGGAGCTCTTCACCCCCTTTGGGGCCGACGCCCTCACCGTCAACGGGTACCTGGGTACCGACGGCATCGCCCCCCTGCTGGAGGTCTGCGGCAAAGGGGACAAGGGCATCTTCGTGCTGGTGAAGACCTCCAATCCCTCTTCCGGCGAGCTGCAGGATAGAAAGCTGGAGGGCGGGGACACCGTCTACCGGGCCATGGGCGCCATGTGCGAGGGCTGGGGGGAGAAGCTCCCCGGCAAGTACGGCTACTCCGGCGTGGGGGCCGTGGTGGGGGCCACCTACCCCGCCCAGCTGGAAGAGCTGCGGGCCGCCATGCCCCACACCTTCTTCCTGGTGCCGGGCTACGGGGCCCAGGGGGGCGCCGCCGACGACGTGGCCCCCGGCTTTGACAAGAACGGCCTGGGCGCCATCGTCAACTCCTCCCGGGGCATTATGTGCGCCTGGCAGAAAGAGGGCATCGACGGCAAGGACTACGCCGCCGCCGCCCGCCGGGAAGCCATCCGCATGCGGGACGAGATCGTGGGCCGCATCGGCCAGATCAAACTGCCCTGAGAGGTGCCGGTATGAAATACGATTCTCAAGTTTGCAAGCTGGTCTCCGCCCGGCAGCTTTCCGGGGACGTGTACGACTTTGTCCTGGCCTGCCCGGAGCTGGCGGCCCTGGCCGTCCCCGGCCAGTTCGCCCAGATCAAGGTGCCCGGCCACACCCTGCGCCGCCCCATCTCCATCTGCGGCATGGACAAAGCCGCCGGCACCCTGCGGTTCGTGTTCCAGATCCGGGGGGAGGGCACGGCGGAGCTGGCCCGGTTCACCCCTGGGCAGGAGATTGAGATCCTGGCCCCTCTGGGCAACGGATTCCCCATCGACCGTGAAAAGCGCACCCTGCTGGTAGGCGGGGGCATCGGGGTGCCGCCCTTGCTGGGGGTGGCTTCCCAGCTGGGGGACAAGGCCATCGCGGTGCTGGGCTTTCGCAACAAGGACGCCGTGATTCTGGAAGAGGACTTTCAACAGGCGGGGGCCAAGACATTCATCGCCACCGACGACGGATCTTACGGCCACCACGGCCTGGTGACAGACCTGTGCCAGGACCAGGAGTTCGACTGCGTCATGGCCTGCGGCCCGGCCCCCATGCTGAAGGCCGTGAAGGCCCTGGCCCAGCAGCGGGGCGCGGCCTGCTCTGTCTCCTTGGAGGAGCGCATGGCCTGCGGCATCGGGGCCTGCCTGGGCTGCGCCGTGGCCCTGTACAGGGAAGACGGCACAGAGTATTTCGGTCACGTGTGCAAAGACGGCCCGGTGTTTGAA
This sequence comes from Candidatus Acutalibacter pullistercoris, assembly GCA_019115285.1. Lineage (GTDB taxonomy): Bacteria > Bacillota > Clostridia > Oscillospirales > Acutalibacteraceae > Acutalibacter > Acutalibacter pullistercoris. Next base: position 27,725 of record DXDU01000012.1, on the reverse strand, counting down.
TCTCACCGGGTGGCGTGGTAAAGGAGGGGGGAGACAATGGCTGATCTGCGTGTAACGGTGGCTGGGGTGGAGTTTCAGAACCCCCTCATCGCCGCCTCCGGCACCTTTGGCTTTGGCCGGGAATACAAGGAATTCTACCCCCTGTCCGCTTTGGGGGGCATTTCCTGCAAGGGAATCACCATCAAGGAGCGGCCCGGCAACCCGCCCCCCCGGGTGACGGAGACCCCGGGAGGGATGCTCAACGCCGTGGGGCTGCAAAACCCCGGGGTGGACCACTTCATAGAGCACGACTTGCCCTGGCTCTCCCAGCAGGGGACGAAGATCATCGCCAACGTGGCGGGCAACGCCCCGGAGGACTACTGCGCCACGGTGGAAAAACTCAATGACACCTGCGTGGACATGATCGAGCTGAACATCTCCTGCCCCAACGTAAAGCAGGGGGGCGTCCAGTTCGGCACCACCACCCAGGGGGTCTACGGCATCACTTCGGAGGTGCGCAAACACTGCAAAAAGCCCTTGATGGTCAAGCTCTCCCCCAACGTGACGGACATCTCCGAGATGGCTGTGGCCGCGGAGAGCGCCGGGGCCGACGCCATTTCCATGATCAACACTCTCACCGGCATGCGCATTGACATCCGCACCCGGCGGCCCATCATCCGCAATAACACCGGGGGCCTGTCCGGCCCGGCCCTGCTGCCCGTGGCTTTGCGCATGGTGTGGCAGGCCAGCCAGAAGGTAAAGATCCCCATTGTGGGCCTAGGGGGCATCTCCACCTGGCAGGACGCCGTGGAGATGCTGCTGGCCGGCGCCACCGCTTTGCAGATCGGCACGGTACTGTTCACCGACCCCTACGCCCCCCTTAAAATCGCCCAGGGCCTTTCGAACTATATGGACGAGAACGGCGTGAAGTCCCTTTCTGAGCTGACGGGAGGCGTGAAGCCATGGTGACAAAGCTCTACATCGTGCGGCACTGCCAGTCGGCGGGAAACGCCGGGGGCCGGTTCCAGGGCCGGTTCGATTCCGCTGTCAGCGAAACCGGGGAGAAGCAGCTGGAGCTGCTGTCCCTGCGTTTTCGCAACGAGAAGATCGACGCCATCTACTCCAGCCCCCTCATCCGGGCCTACCGCACGGCGGAGGCCATCAACAAGTACCACGGGCTGCCCATCCGCAAGGACGACGGCCTGTTGGAAATCGACGTGGGGGAGATGGAGAACAAGCTCCTCACCGACATCGGCAAGGAGTACCCCCAGCTGGCCCACGACTGGGACCAGGCCCCGGACCTGTGCGTCTTCCCCGGGGGGGAGACCATGGAGCAGGTCTACCACCGGGTGCAGGACACCATTCTGCGCATCATCGGGGAAAACCAGGGGAAGACTGTGGCTGTGGCCACCCACGGGGGTTTTATCAAAAACCTGAACGCCTGGGTGGAGTACGGCTCAATCCAGGGCTTGCGGAAGGGGAAGGTCTTCGGCAACACCAGCGTGAGCACCTTGCTTTGCGAGGACGGCAAGCTCCGCTGGGAGAGCACCGACGACCAGTCCCACCTGCCGGAGGAGCTGCGGAAGGCCCCCATGCAGTACAGTTTCCACACGGAGGCGCTATGATCATTTTGGGAGTAGACCTGGGCAAGGCTAGGACGGGCCTGGCCCTGTGCGACAAGGGGGAGCTGCTGGCGTCGCCCCTGTGCGTCCTGCGGGAGCACAACCGGGAGCGGCTGGTGGAGGCCATCGCCGCCAAGGCCGGAGAGGCGGGGGCCCAGCTGCTGGCGGTGGGCCTGCCCCGGAACATGGACGGCACCGAAGGGGAGAGCGCCCAGAACGCCCGGGAGATCGGGGCCCTTTTGGAAGAGTCCACCGGCCTGCCCGTGGAGTTTGTGGACGAGCGGGGGACCACCATCACCGCCCACGGGTATTTGAACGACACCAACACCCGGGGCAAAAAGCGAAAGGCCGTGGTGGACGCCGTGGCCGCCACGGTGATCCTGGAGAACTTCCTGGAGAAGCGGCGGATGGAGAACAGGGGATGAACGGTTTACAGGGGCCCTTGTTTCTGGTATACTGAGAGCAGGATAAGTTGCCAGGGCGGCCCTCGCCCTGGAAGCGGAGGAGGAAACAGCTATGGCAGAGTATCGCATCATCACAGATTCCACCACGGACCTGGCCCCGGAGATGATCCGGGAGCTGGGGGTGCAGGTGGCCCCTCTTTGCTATGTGATGGACGGCAGCACGTACCACAACATCCCCGGGGGCGGGGAAATGAGCGACCAGGCCTTTTACCAGAAGCTCAGAGAGGGCACCATGCCCACCACCACCCAGATCAACTCCGAGGAGTTTGTGGCCCTGTTCACCCCGGTGCTGGAGGCCGGGGAGGACATTCTCTACATCGCCTTTTCCTCGGGGCTCAGCGGCACCTGCCAGAGCGCCCACCTGGCCGCCCGAGAGCTGAAAGACCGGTTCCCGGAGCGCAGGGTGGAGGTGTTCGACTCCCTGTGCGCCTCTATGGGAGAGGGGCTGCTGGTGTACCACGCCGCCACCCGGAAGAACCAGGGCGCCACGATGGATGAGGTGCTGGCCTGGCTGAAGGAGAACGTGCTGCACCTGTGCCACTGGTTTACCGTAGACGACCTGAACCACCTGAAGCGGGGCGGCCGGGTCTCCACCGCCACGGCCCTGGTGGGCACCATGCTGGGCATCAAGCCGGTGCTCCACGTGGACGACGAGGGCCATCTCATCCCCGTCTCCAAGGTCCGGGGGAGAAAGCAGTCCCTGGACGCATTGGTGAAGAAGATGGAGGAGACCGCCATCGACCCCAAAGACCAGGTGGTGTTTTTAAGCCACGGCGACTGTCTGGAGGACGCCCAGTACGTGGCCAAGCAGGTCAAGGAGAAGCTGGGGGTCAAAGAGGTGAAGATCAACTTCATCGGCCCGGTGATCGGCGCCCACTCCGGCCCCGGCACGGTGGCCCTGTTCTTCTTGGGAAGCACCCGTTAAATCTCGGTTAAATCACCGGCCCCAAAGGGAAAGCAAGGTCCCTTTGGGGCTTTTTGTCTTGACAAACCAAGGGGAAAAGGGTACAGTAAAACAGGACGGCGGCAGGCAGCCTCCGGAGACTGAACGAGAAAAGGAGGGAGCGAAGTGAGTGTTCCGCGAAGTAGCAGCGGCGCAAAGCCGGAGGGACTATGGCTGGGCCCCAGGGCCGGGCGCTTCTTCGCCTGCCCCTAAGGGCCCTGAGAGGGTAATACCGCCCGCCGGTTTTGTGCTGTACGCTTCCAGAAGAGAGATGGGAAAGTTTACGAACATGGGAGGTACAGGCCATGCAAGAGAAGATCTTACAACTGCTGGAGGACCGGAAGTACGGGGAGATCGCGGCCCTGGTAAAGGATATGAACCCCGCCGACGCGGCGGCTATGCTCCAGGAACTGCCGGAGAGCAAGATGCCCCTGGTGTTCCGCCTGCTGCCAAAGGAGCTGGCGGCGGAGACCTTCGCCTATATGGAGGGCGACGCCCAGGAGGTGCTGATCCAGGGCTTTACCGACAAAGAGCTGGACGAGGTCATCGGGGAGATGTTCCTGGACGATGCGGTGGACATGATTGAGGAGATGCCCGCCAACGTGGTGAAGAAGATCCTCCGCCACGTGGACGCCGACACCCGGAAGATGATCAACCAGGTGCTCAACTACCCCAAGGACAGCGCTGGCGCTATGATGACCATGGAGTACGTGGACTTGAAGCGCCGGATGACGGTGGAACAGGCCTTCGAGCGCATCCGCTCCACCGCCCTGGACAGCGAGACCGTGTACACCTGCTACGTCACCGACGGCCGCAGGAAGCTGGAGGGGGTCATCACCGTGCGGGAGCTGCTTCTGGCCCCCAAGGACGCGGTGCTCAGGGATATCATGGAGACCAACGTGAAGTTCGTCACCACCCACACCGACCAGGAGGAGGCCGCCCGGCTGCTGAGCAAGTACGACTTTCTGGCCCTGCCAGTGGTGGACGCCGAGGAGCGGCTGGTGGGCATCGTCACCGTGGACGACGCCATGGATGTCATGCAGGAAGAGGCCACCGAGGACATGGAGCGGATGGCGGCTATCGCCCCTTCCGACAAGCCCTACATGAAGGTCTCTGTCTTTGAGAACTGGAAAAAGCGGGCCCCCTGGCTGCTGTTCCTCATGATCTCCGCCGCCTTTACCGGCAGCATCATCACCCATTTCGAGACGGCCCTGGCGGCCAACCTGGTGCTCTCCAGCTTTATCCCCATGCTCATGAGCACCGGGGGCAACACCGGCAGCCAGGCCTCTACCACCATCATCCGCAGCCTGTCGTTGGGAGAGGTCCGCTACCGGGACATCCCCCAGATCCTCTTAAAGGAGTCCAGCACCGCCGTGCTCTGCGGCGTCACCCTGGCGGTGGCCAATTTTCTAAAGCTCATGCTGCTGGACCAGGTGGGGGTGGCGGTGGCCCTGGTGGTGTGCCTCACCATTCTGGCGGTGTCCCTGGTGGCCAACCTGCTGGGGAGCCTGCTGCCCCTGTTCGCCAAGCGGGTGGGCCTGGACCCCACCGTGATGGCCAGCCCCCTGATCAGCACCATTCTGGACGCGGTGAGCCTGGTGATCTACTTCAACATCGCCGTGGCGGTGCTGCAGATCTGACGGGGGACCCAAAAAGCAAAGAAAAGGCCCGGAACGTCATGTTCCAGGCCTCTTTTTTTACGTGATTGGGATGGGGGTGGGGAGCTTACTCGAAGTCCACCGCGATGCCCTTCTCGTCGGATTCCAGGGCGGCTTCCATCAGCCGCAGCACCCGCAGGGCCTCCTCGTTCTTCACGATCTGCTCGGCCTTGCCCAGCACCACGTCGCACACGTTGGAGTACAGCTGGTTGCGGTCGTACTGGATGTCAGGCAGGGGAAGGTCGTCCACGGAATCGGCGTTCCGGGGGGCCATGGTCTTGGAAAGGCCCTCGCCCATGAGGATGGGGGTGGCGTCCTTGTCTTCCCAGCTGCGCAGCACCACCATGTGGCCGGGGTCCCGGAAATCCTTGATCTCCGCGGTGCCCTGGTCGCCGCACAGGTACCACAGGGGCAGGGTGATGAAGTTGCAGGTGCCCACTTCCACCGTGGCGGTCAGGCCGCTCTCGAAGACCATGTTCATGATGAAGCCGTCGTCCACCTCGTCGTTGGTCACGTGGGTCATCTTGGCGTAGACTTTCTTGATCTTCTCCGGGACCATCTGCACCAGCCGGTCCAGCAGGTGCACGCCCCAGTCGAACATCATGCCGCCGCCCTTTTCCTTCATGCCCCGCCAGTCGCCGGGAATGCCCCGGGAGCCGTGGTACCGGCTCTCGATGTGGAACACGTTGCCCAGGGTCTTCTCGTCGTAGAGCTTCTTCATGGTCAGGTAGTCCTTGTCCCAGCGGCGGTTCTGCCGGGGGTAGAAGACCTTGCCGGTCTCCTTGGCCACGGCCAGCACGTCCTCCAGGTCTTTGCTGTTCATCATCACAGGCTTCTCGCACAGCACGTTTTTGCCGGCCCGCATGGCCTGGATGGAGAGCTCCTTGTGGCTGTCGTTGGGAGTGGCCACCAGGACCACGTCCACCCGGTCGTCAGACAGGATCTCCTCGAAGCTGCCGTAGGTGAAGAAGCCCTGCTTCCGGGCCCACTCCTGGCGTTCTTCCTTGATGTCGTAGGTGCCGGCAAGCACCATCTTTTCTTTCAGGTCCGTATCCCCGGGAAGCAGTTCCCGGCCTTTCGAGCCGTCGGTCATCCAAAGGGCCTGGCCGCTGCCGGTGGAGATGGCAACCGCGTGGCCGCCGCCCATGCCGCCGCAGCCGACGATGGCAACAGCTACCTTGCCGTCGATCATAGGTGATTCCTCCCATTTTTCAGATTTTTCCAGGTCGTCCCGCGGCCAGGGGTGAGAAAGGCCGCATGTCCCTTACTATAATTCAACCCTATGAGTGACCAAAAGTCAAGAGTATTTTAAGTATTTTTTGTCCTTAGCACATAGAAAAAGGGCGGACACCTCCGTCCGCCCCTGCAAATGGGCATAAAAAGCGGCCCGCCCGACCGTATCGCGCAACTCAATAACCTGCTACCAATAAGCAGGTGGGTGCCCCCCCTCCTGCTTCACGCTCCCTTCCTCCAGCAACCGGTCAAAGCCGTGCCGGGAGGTCTGCGATCCCCAGGCGGAGACAGGGCTCCCTTTCAATCGAGTGTAGGGTTATATGTGCGCAGTCCGCGAATCAGGCAGGCCGCAGGTCCGGCGCGGGCCGGGCCGTCGGGTCTATCAAAATGGTACGCTTGTGGGGGGAGGATTATTCCTCCGGCTCGTCGAAGTAGGCCTCGTTAAAGCGGCTCTCGAAAATCTCCGCCAGCTTATCCAGCAGTTCGTCGTCCTCCACTTCCTGCAGCTGCTCCTCGCCGTCTTCCTCTACCACCTCGAAGATGTAGTAGGTCTCGGCTTCGGAGGAGATCTCCTCCGGGTCCTGCTGGGTGGGGACAAGAGCCATGTAGTGGCCGTCGTCGGTGTCCAGCTCGTCGATGATCTCGAACTCGTGCTCCTGGCCGTCGTCGTCGATGAGGGTGATCAGATCGGCCTCGTATTGATTATCCATCAGCGGAAGCTCCTTTCCAGAGCGCGTTGGCGCTTCTTCTACCTGTATTGTACCCAAAAGCGGGGGGGAAGTCAATAGTGTGAAAATGGCCTTTGTAAAATTCCAGAGGAATTTTCGGGGAAAGAGGGGAAAGGGGGCCGGCTTGGAAAAAATCTCTAAAAAATTTTAAAAAAGTGCAAAATACCTATTGACAACCGCGCTCGTTTCCGTTATAATAGTGCCAGAAGATAAGAGAAGACCAAAAGATCTCGAACATCTTCAAGGCGGCTTCGCAAAGCCGGAAGTATCCAGAAAAATCCATACTTGTTCTCCAACGAGAAAAGAGAACAGGAGCAAGGAAAAATACCTGGAGAAAACGGTGGGGAGTGTGTGAAAAGTAAAAACTGGCAAACCCCTTCCAAGAAAAGTAACCGAAAATAGTCGGTGAAGTGGGAAGAAAGGCGGACCAGAAAAAGATCCAGAGAAACTGGATCGAGAAGAAATTGCGAGGCTGCGAAAACAAAAAAATTAGATCAGAAAGGCGGGTGAGTCCAGTGGACAAATCAGAACCTCAGCACTTTATGATCTGCGGACTCACATCCGCAGAGAAATAAAGAGAAAATCCATTTAAGAGAAATCTTAAAGAAAGGGGTCCCAGTTCTGAACGAAACGCAGTTCAAAGGGAACCAAAAAAGGCACAGAGCTGTTTGAGCGCCGTTCCTTTCTAAAGCTTGGTAAAGCGTAAGCCACAAGACGTGGACAACATAAAGTAATACGGCTGAAGAAAACAGAAGAATATGTGCCAGAAAAGGAACTAAAGCCAATGTACTAGTCATTTGAAATAAATGATGACCCCAAACGCAGGGCCCGAAAGAAAACGGCTGGCGAAAAGAAAGCGCAGGTGTAGACCTGAACGTTCCAGCGAAAAGGAAACGTCTTTCTGAAAAAAGCACAGAACGTTTTCCAGGGATGCGAAAGGGTACAATGGTTGCAGAACCAGGCCAGAAAAGTTTCCAGATCCTTTGGAAACGGCCAGCTGATTCCTGGACAAAGAAGAAGAGCAGAACATTGTAACGGTCCATTTCCAGCGCAGTGTAAACCTCCATTCGTTCCGTCCACTAGTCGGCAAACAAGTAAAAAATAAGAGGGCTTCCAGGGTAGCTTGGAAGCCCTTTTTCCTTGCCCTGCTCCCAAAAGGGGCGGGGGGTTCGAAAAAGTTATGTCATGTGGCGCCCCTGGAGGACGGGAGGGAAATCCCGGCAGTCCCCAGGGTTTTTTCCTTTTTGCTTGAATTTTTCTTGGATTTACGGTATACTAAACCAGATAAGCCGGGAAGAAAGGAGGCGGTCCCCCTGCGCGGGCTGCTAGCAAAGTACCGGGAGCTCATCCTCTACGTGTTGTTCGGGGGCCTTACCACCCTGGTGAACTGGGGCCTGTACTGGGTGCTGGCCAAGCCCCTGGGAGTGCCCTATCTGTGGGCCACGGCCCTTTCTCAGGTGGCGGCCATCCTTTTCGCCTACGTCACCAACCGCACCTGGGTCTTCGAGAGCAAGGCCAGGGGCGCCGGGGAGATCTTCCTGGAGATGGTCCGGTTTTTCGGGGCCAGAGGGGTCTCGTTCCTCCTGGACCTTCTGTGTATGTACGTGGGCGTGGACCTGCTCCACATCCCCGACACCTGGATGAAGCTTTTCGCCAACATCCTGGTGATCATCGCCAACTACGTGTTCAGCAAGCTTTTTGTGTTCCGGCCCTCCCGCCGGAGCTGACCGCCTATCACCGATTCCCCAAAGGAGGACCGCTATGGCATCCAGACACAGCAAACAGAAGCAGAAGTTCGAGGACCTCTCCAGCTACTCCTCTACCAAAGAATACAAAAAGAACCGCCGGGGCAGCCGGGCAAGGCTGGCCGCCAAGATCTTCGCCGGGGTGCTCAGCGGGCTGCTCATCCTGGTGGGGGGCGGCTCTATGTACGTGGCCACCCACCTCATCGGCGACCTGACTACCACTAACATCACCAAAGACCCCACGGCCCTGGGCATCGACCCCAGCGTGGAGATGGACGACAGCATCAAGAACATCGCCCTGTTCGGCCTGGACTCCCGCAGCGACGGCACCGAGGGAGACAGCAGCAACTCCGACGTGATCATGGTGCTCACCGTGGACAACAAGCACAAGAAGCTGAAGCTCACCTCCATCCTCCGGGACTCCTACGTCTCCATCGAGGGGGAGACCAGCTCTGGCGAGCACGTGGACTACATGGATAAGATCAACGCCGCGTACAGCGTGGGCGGCTACGAGCTGGCTATCCGCACCTTGAACCGGAACTTCGGCCTGAACATCATGGACTATGTGACCATCGACTTCACTGACACCGCCGCCATTGTGGACGCCTTCGGCGGGGTGGAGATCTCCCTGACCGCCGAGGAGAAGTGGGAGATCAACCAGAACCTGTGGAACCTGAAGGTGGACGTGGAGCGGGAGAAGGAAAGAGACCTGGAAAACGACTACTACGCCGCCCAGCTGGAAGGGGACTACGACACCATGGAGGCCATTGAAAACGGCACCTATGTGAACCCCCGCAGCTACACGGAAATTTTGGACAGCGACTTTTTGGAGGACGCCAACGGCCAGGTGGTGGACCTGGCTGGGGCGGAGTACAGCGACAGCGTGGAGCTGCTAAACGGCAACCAGGCCGTGGCCTACGGGCGCATCCGGCACATTGGCAACGACTACCAGCGGGTGGAGCGGCAGCAGATCGTCTTTAAGGCGCTGGTCAGCCGGGTGACGGAGCTGAGCTTCGGGGAGTACCCCAGCCTCATCGCCCAGCTCATGCCCTACTGCGAGACCTCTCTGGACCTGACGGACGTGGTGGGCATGACCCCCATCCTGGCCAGCGACTTTACCATCGAGACCATCTCCATCCCCGATGTGGACTATGAGTTCGACTTAAGCGACGACGGCGCCTACCTGAACTACGACGTGGAGCGGGCGGGCCACCGCATCGACAGCTTTATCAACGAGGAGGACTCCGCCTACTGGTCGGAGTTCGGCAACAGCGGCGCCACCCCCGCCGAGGGCACTGCGGAGCAGGAGGCCCGGGACAACGCCAGCAGCCACGCTGGGAACAGCTACACTGGCAGCTCCAACTATGGGGATGACAGTAGCGACAGCTCCGGCTATGGGGACGGCTACAGCGACAGCTACGATTCCGGGTACGGAGACAGCTACAGCGACAGCTACGACTCCGGCTACGGGGACGGTTACACCGACAGCTATGACTCCGGCTACGGGGACGGTTACACCGACAGCTACGATTCCGGGTACGGGGACAGTTACAGCGACAGCTACGACTCCGGGTACGGGGATGGCTACAATGACAGCTACGATTCCGGCACCGGGGATGGCTACAATGACAGCTACGATTCCGGCTACAGCGACGGGACGGGATATGGGACCTATTGACCTAAGGGAGGTCGGGAATGGGAAAACAGCAAAGCGACAAGCCCCAGGGGCGCCACGCCGGGAAGGCCGGGGAACAGACCGGCCGGCGGCGGGAACCCCTGCGGGACAACTACTACTACGAACAGCCTCCCCGCCACAGCCGGGAGCCTATGGAGTTTGAGGACATCTCCAGCAGCTCCCAGGGCGGGGGAGAGTTCCAGGACATCTCCAGCTACTCCTCGGACAGGCAGCGCCAGCAGGACCAGCGGGAGCTGCGCCAGGCCTCCCGCCAGGCCGCCAGCCAGAGCTACCCTGCCCGCTCCCGGGGAGACCAGGCCTGGAGCGGCGCCCCCCAGGGGAGGGAGGCTGTAAGAAAGCCCAAGAAAGGCGCCGGCAGGCGGGTGTTGTCTCTCGCCCTGGCGGTGCTGGTGGTGGCCCTGGTGGGCTTGGCCGGGGCGTTCCTCTTTGTGCTCAGCGGGCTGCGGGTCTCGCCCCTCTCCGGGGACCTGGCCGACGGGGGCAGCGCCTATTCTGACAGCAGGGTGAAGAACATCGCCCTGTTCGGAGTGGACGCCCGGGACGACTCCAACGAGGGCCGGTCCGACGTGCTGGCCATCCTCACCGTGGACAACCGCCGGGGGACGCTGAAGCTCACCTCCATTCTGCGGGACTCCCAGGTGTACATAGAGGGCTACGGCTACGACAAGGCCACCCACGCCTACGCCTACGGCGGGCCGGAGCTGGCCGTGCGCACGTTGAACCAGACCTTTCACCTGGACATCACCGACTATGTGACGGTGAACTTCGGGGAGATGGCCCAGATTGTGGACGCCTTCGGCGGGGTGGAGATCGCCCTCACCGCCGACGAGAAGCGGGAGATCAACCGGAACCTGTGGAACCTGAGCGTGGAGACCGAGGGGCTGATCAAGGGTACGGACTACTTAGCTGACGCCAACGGCCAGGTGGTGGACCTGCTGGGCTCCACCTACAGCGACAGCGTGGAGCTGTTAAACGGCAACCAGGCCGTGGCCTACGGCCGCATCCGGGAGATCGACAGCGACGACGCCCGGGTCAGCCGGCAGCAGCAGGTGCTCCAGGCCCTGGTGGCCCAGCTGAAGAAAAAGAACATCTTCCAGTATCCCGGCCTGCTCCGGGAGGTGGCCGCCCACTGCGAGACCTCCCTGGGGGCGGGGGAGCTGCTCTCCCTGTCGCCCATCGTCCTGCGGGGGCTGCGCCTGGAGACCTTGTCCATCCCCGGGGCGGAAGAGGCCCCCAGCGGCAGCTATACCGAAAGCGGCGCCTGGGTCTACGTCTACGATACGGAGCAGGCGGCCCAGCACATCAGCCGGTTTATTTATGAGGAAGACTCCCCCTACTGGAATGGCGGGGTGTGAGCAAGTCCGGAAATTTGAAAAAGGAAGTGCAGTGACATGAGCGAGCCAGTATTAGTGGTGATGGCTGCCGGCATGGGCAGCCGTTACGGCGGCTTAAAGCAGATTGACCCGGTGGGGGACCAGGGGGAAAAGATCCTGGACTACTCCCTGTACGACGCCCGGGAGGCGGGCTTTCAAAAGGTGATTTTCATCATCAAGGAGGAGAACGCCCAGGACTTTCAGGAGGCGGTGTTCTCCAAGCTCCAGGGGCAGATCGACTACCAGGTGGTCTACCAGAAGCTGGAGGACGTGCCGGAGGGCTTCTCTGTGCCGGAGGGCCGGGTAAAGCCCTGGGGCACCGGCCACGCGGCCCTGTGCGCCGCCCGGGTGCTGGGGGACGCCCCCTACGCCGTCATCAACGCCGACGACTTTTACGGCCGGGAGGGCTTTGAGAAGATCTACCAGTTTTTGAAAGAGAGCAAAGAGGGGCCGGTGCTGGACCTGGCCATGGTGGGCTTCTACCTGCGCAACACCGTGACGGAGAACGGCTACGTCTCCCGGGGGGTGTGCCAGGTGAAGGACCACATGCTGGAGGGCATCACCGAGCGGACCCGCATCGAGCAGCGGGAAGACGGCATCGCCTACTCCGAGGACGGGGGAGAGACCTGGGTGCCCCTGCCGGGGGACACGGTGGTTTCCATGAACCTGTGGGGCTTCCCCGCCGGGTTCACCGCCGCCTTGGAGGAGGACTACCGGCGGTTCTTCCAGGAGGACGTGCCCAAGAACCCGGAGAAGGCCGAGTTCTACCTGCCCTTCGCCGTCAACCGGCTGCTGGACCAGGGCCGGGCCCGGGTGACGGTGCTGTCCTCCGCCGACAAGTGGTACGGCGTCACCTACCACGAGGACAAGGCCACGGTGGTGGAGGCCATCCGGGCCATGACCAGACAGGGGCGGTATCCCGCTCCCCTGTGGGGAAAATAAAAAAATCAGCCCCCTGCCCCAGGGTGAATCTGGGAGCAGGGGGCAAACGGCCAGGGCCCGGCAGGGGGAAAGAGTTTCACAGGTCCCCGCTGGGCCCTGGTCCTTTGGGACGCTCTGTTCCTTCTCCCAGGCAAGCAAACGCTTCCCGGTCCGTTTGGCAGTAGTGTGGGCCGAATGGCCCCGATTATGCAGCGGAAGCGGGAAAAGGGGGAAATTCTTTTGAAAAAATCCCAGACTTTGCTTGCAATGGGCGGCGGAGTATGGTATCATTACTAAAGCTCCATTTCCGAACCGCGCCGCGGGGAGGAGGAAAGTTTTCAGGAGGGATCGACCAAATGGGTGTTTTAGAGATCATTTTCGGAATTGTGCTGCTGGTGTTCGCGCTGGCTATCATCATCGTGGTCCTGCTGCAGGAAGGCAGCCAGAAGAACCTGGGTGTAGTCACCGGCGGCGCCGACACGTTCCTGTCCAAGAATAAGGCCCGGTCCGTGGACGCGTTCCTGTCCCGCTGGACCAAGGTCATCGCTATCGGCTTCTTTGTGCTGGTCATCGTGGTGAACGTCATCCTGTACTTCACCGCCTGATGGTTCTGTGCGACCTGGCGCCCCGCTGTTAGGCGGGGCGTTTTTTCTCTCTGTGGGAAGGAGGACCCTATGATCCGGCTGGTGGAAAAGGAAGAACAGCAGCGGCGGCTGCTCGCCCTGTGCGAGAAGACCGCCTTCGGCTGCAAGATCGCCTCTCTGGCGCTGGCTTACGGTTTCGACAAGGGATTTGCCTGCTTTTGGCTGGACGACCAGGACCAGGTGGTGTACTGTCTGGCGGACGGGGTGATGCTCCTCTCCGGCACGGTGGTGCAGGAGGAGCAGGCCAGAAGCTTCCTTCGGGCGGTAGGCCCCCAGGAGGTGTTCTGCGCCGTGCGCAACGCCGAGGCCCTGGGCCTTGCCCCCCTGGAGACAGGGGCCGTGCTGAAGAAGCTCTCCGCCCCTGGGGCAAAGGCCCCGGAGCCGGAGGGAGAGCCGGGAGGGATCCGGGAGATTTACGGCCTGCTGGAGGACGTGGGCATGGCCCCGGAATTCGAGCCCTTTTACCTGGACCTGTCCCACAAGCTGCGGCATGGCCAGGCCTGGGCCAGCACCCGCCGGGACGGGCAGGGCCTGACAGGCTGCGCCCTGGTGTCTGCCGTTACAAAAGGGAGCGTGGTGCTCTCCGCCGTGGCGGTGCGGGAGGACTGCCGCCGCCAGGGGCTGGGCTCCGCCCTGGTGAAAGAGGCGGAAGGGGCCTTCCCCGGCAAGACAGTGTACGTCTTCCGGGAGCAGGGCAAGAACAAGGAATTTTACTGGGGACTGGGGTACCTGCGGGCGGATACCTGGGTCCGGTCCCAGCTGTGAGAGGAGAAGACTATGTACGAGTACTTTCAGATCGACCCCAAGCTCCAGGCATTGTCTCAAGAGGCGGAGCGGGAGCTGGCCCCCCAATTTGAGCGGGTGGAGGAGATACAGCGGTACAACCAGCAGAAGATGCTGGCGGCCTTTCACCAGGCGGGGGTGAGCGAGAGCCACTTTGCCGCCAGCACGGGCTACGGCTACGGAGACCGGGGCCGGGACGTGCTGGACCAGGTGTACGCCGCGGCCTTCGGGGCGGAGGACGCCCTGGTGCGGTACAATTTCGTCAGCGGCACCCACACCCTGACGGTGGCCCTGTTCGGCGTGCTGCGGCCGGGGGACAAGATCCTGTGCGTCACCGGCAGGCCCTACGACACCATCCAAGGGGTCATCGGCCTGGAGGGCCGGGAGGAGCCCGGGTGTCTGAAGGAGTTCGGCATCGGCTACGAGGAGCTGGACCTGCTGCCCAACGGCGCCCCGGACTACCAGGCCATGGAGGAGCGGATCTCCCCCCAGTACAAGATGATCTACATCCAGCGCTCCCGGGGGTACAGCCTGCGGCCTTCCTTCTCCGTGGACCAGATCGCCAGGATGGCCTCCATCGCCAAGCGGAAGGCCCCGGAGTGCATCGTCTTCGTGGACAACTGCTACGGGGAGTTTGTGGAACAGGAGGAGCCGGTGCAGCGCCCTGGCGTGGACCTGATGGCCGGCTCCCTGATCAAAAACCCGGGAGGGGGCATCGCCCCCACAGGGGGGTACATCGCCGGCCGCCACGACCTGGTGGAGCAGTGCGCCTACCGGCTCACCACCCCGGGCACCGGCCGGGAGATCGGCTGCACCTTAGGGCACAACCGGGAGCTGTTCCTGGGGGCCTTCCACGCCCCCCACGTGGCCGGGGAAGCGGTGAAGACCGCGGTGTTCGCCGCCCACCTGTTCTCCAAGCTGGGCTACGGGGTGACCCCCGGGCCGGAGGAGGACCGCCACGACATCATCCAGGTCATCGAGCTGCAAAAGCGGGAGGCCCTGATCGCCTTTTGCAAAGGGGTGCAGAAGGGGGCCCCGGTGGACTCCTTCGTGGTGCCGGAGCCCAGCCCCATGCCTGGCTACGACTGTGACGTGATCATGGCGGCGGGGGCTTTCACTCTGGGGGCTTCCATCGAGCTGTCTGCCGACGCCCCCCTGCGGGAGCCCTACGCCGTGTGGCTGCAAGGGGCGCTGAACTACCACAGCGGCCAGCTGGGGGTGCTCTTGGCCGCCCAAGAGATGCTGGACGAGGGCCTGCTGCAGTTGTAAAAAACGAGCCGGGAGCTGGAAAAGCCCCCGGCTTTTTACGCGCCATTCCCCGGAAAATGCCAGGGATGTTCTGAGAGAGGCGGGGCCAGGCGCCAGGCGGTTGGCCCACGTACAAAACGGCGGGAAAGGCCCGCCAGCCCGGCGGACGCGCCACGCCTGGGGAAACCCGGCACGCCAGGCTTTTCACGCCATTCCAGCAAAGGGGGAACTTTTCGGGAAAACTTCCCAGCCCA
Source organism: Candidatus Acutalibacter pullistercoris (assembly GCA_019115285.1). Lineage (GTDB taxonomy): Bacteria > Bacillota > Clostridia > Oscillospirales > Acutalibacteraceae > Acutalibacter > Acutalibacter pullistercoris. The sequence goes on along the minus strand of DXDU01000012.1, from coordinate 12,434 downwards.
CCTTTCCATTCCCCGTGTTTGAAAAAGGTGTGCCTAAGGGTAAAAAAAGGACAGGGAAGAGGGCTTCCCTGTCCTTTTGGCTGTTTATTTCCGCTTTTTCCCGCAGCCGGAGCAGCAGGAGCAGTCGCTGCCGCCGCAGCAGGTGCGGCCGGCTTTCTTGTCCCGGTAGAGCTTCCTGGCGGCGAAGAACACGCCCGCGGCCAGAAGCGCCACCAGGACGGCAGTGGCGATGATGCCTTCCATAGGTCCTCCTTTACAGCAGCAGGCCCACGTGGTACACCAGGAAGGTGACCAACCAGGCCACAGCGATCTGGAACAGGGCCACAAAGCCCGTCCAGCCCCAGCTGCCGGTTTCTTTCTTGATGGTGGCCAGGGTGGCGGCGCAGGGCACGTACAGTAGGGAGAAGGTCATCAGGCAGTAGGCGTTGAGGGCGCCGAAGCCCATGCCTCCCAGGGTGGCCATCAGGCTGGACATGCCGGCGGCGGTGGTGACATTGGAGATGCCGAAGAGCACGGCGCAGCTGGAGACCACCACCTCCTTGGCGGAGATGCCGGCGATGAGGGCCACCACCACCTGCCAGAAGCCCAGGCCGATGGGGGCGAAGAAGGGCACGATCCACCGGCCCAGGACGGAGCCGAAGGTGCTGCCCATGTCGGTGGAGTAGCCGGAGGGGCCGAAATTCAGCAAGAACCACATGACGATGGAGGCCAGGAAGATGGTGGTGCCCGCCTTGGTCAGGTAGTCCTTGACCTTCTCCCACACGTAAATGGCTATGGTGTGGGCGCTGGGGGCCTTAAACTCCGGCAGCTCGATGAGCAGAGTGTCCTCCCGGTCGTGCTTCTTGTCGATGAGGTGGGTGAGGAAGGCGATGAGCACCGCCACCACCAACCCCAGCACGTACAGGGAGAAGGCCACCACCATGGCGTTCTCCGGGAAGAACATCTGAGAGAAGAGCACGTAGATGGGCAGCCGCGCGCTGCAGGACATAAAGGGGGTGATGAGCATGGTCTTGTAGCGGTCCCGCTTGTTCTCCAGGGCGCGGGAGGCCATGATGGCCGGCACCGTGCAGCCAAAGCCCAGCACCATGGGGATGAAGGACCGGCCCGACAGCCCCAGCCTGCCCATAATGCCGTCCATGACGTAGGCCACCCGGGCCATGTAGCCGCTGTCCTCCAAAAAGGCCAGGGCCAGGAACAGGATGAAGATGTTGGGCAGGAAGGTGAGGATCCCTCCCACGCCGGAGATGATGCCGTCCACCAGCAGGGAGATCACCGCCGCCGGCACGTGCAGCGACTCCAAGCCGCCCCGGACGCCTCCGGAGAAAAGCTCCAGGCCTGTCTCGAAGTAGCCCTTGAGCCAGTCGCCGATGGTGAAGGTGAGGAAGAACACCAGGGCCATGATGACCAGGAAGATGGGCAGGCCCAGCCAGCGGTTGACCAGGAACCTGTCGGCCTTGTCGGTGACGGCGGCCTTCCGGTCCTTGTTCACCAGCACCTCCTGGATGACCTCGTCGATGAAGTCGTACTTCTGGTTGATGATGTCCTTTTCGTAGCTCCGGTCCAGCACGTCGGGGAGGTCCACCGGGTACTGGGCGGTGATTTCCTTGTCCCGCTCCAGAAGCTTGAGGGCGTGCCACCGGTAGTTTTGCAGATCGGGGTACTTCGCCCGCAGGGCGTCTATCACCAGGTCAATCTTGTCCTCCAGCTCGTCGGAATACACCATGGCGTACTCCGAGTGGTGATGGTGCCGGTGCTTTGTCTGCAGGGTCTGGGGCTCGTCCTCCCCGTGGTGGTGGATCAGGGGGATGTCGTGCTTGTGGTCCTTGTGGTGGGCCGCGGCGTGCATCAGGATGTCCAGGCCGGTCTTCCGCCGGGCGGACACGGGGATCACCGGGATGCCCAGCATCTCCGGGAGCCGGTGGGTGTCGATCTCCATGCCCCGCTTCTCCACGATGTCCATCATGTTCAGGGCCAGGATCACCGGCTTGCCCAGCTCGATGAGCTGCAGGGTCAGGTACAGGTTGCGCCCCAGGGAGGAGGCGTCCGCCACGTCGATGATCACGTCCACGTCGTCGCTTAAAATGTACTGCCGGGTCACCTGCTCCTCCATGGTGTAGGAGGTGAGGCTGTAAGTGCCGGGCAGGTCCACCAGCCTGTACTCCCTGTCGTGGTACTGGAACCGGCCCTCTTTCTTCTCCACGGTGACGCCAGGCCAGTTGGCCACCTTCAGGTTGGCGCCGGTGTAGGCGTTGAACAGCGTGGTCTTCCCGCAGTTGGGGTTGCCCACAAAGCCTATGGTCAATTCTTCCGCCATGTTATTCCCTCACTGTCACGTGCCGGACGATGCCGTCTCCCAGGGCGAAGCGTGTGCCCCGCACCTTGACGATCACCGCGCCCCGGCGTTTTTTTTCCAGTACCAACACTCTGCTGCCCTCCAAAAGGCCCAGGGCCTCCAGACGGCGTTCCAGCTCCAAAGGGAGATCGATGCCGGTGACCACGTACTGGGCCCCGGGTGTTCCCTCCTGCAATGTCATGCGCTGTCCCTCCACTTGATTCCATTTGCCAGTGCTGTTTGATCGAACTTTTCCTTCCATAAGTTAGCACGAGCTAACTTTTTTGTCAATGCGTTTTTCCGACTTTTTTCCTTTTTTGCTTCACAAATCGGGATTTTGTGGTATAATGGTTTCTGTAACGTGACATAACTTTCCCATTTTCCGGGCTTTTTTCGGGAAAGGGGAGAAGGAGACCGCCATGATCGACCTGCATCTGCACCTGGATGGTTCCCTGTCCGCGGGCCTTGTCAGCCGGCTGGGACGGGAGCAGGGCCTCGACCTGCCCCAGGGGGAAGCGCTGGAGCGGCTGCTCCAGGCCCCGGAGGACTGCCGCAGCCTGGAGGAGTACCTGCGGTGTTTCCGGCTGCCGGGAGAACTGCTGCAAAGCGGAGAGGCCCTGGAGGCAGCGGCCAGAGACCTGACCCAGCGGCTGGCGGCCCAAGGGCTGCTCTACGGGGAGATCCGCTTCGCTCCGCAGCTGCACACCAAGAGGGGCCTGACCCAGGCCCAGGCGGTGGAGGCGGTGCGGGCCGGCGCGGCCCAGGGCTGTGAGGGTTCCCAGCTTTCCGTGCAGCTCATCCTCTGCTGTATGCGGGGCGGGGAGGAGGCGGACAACCGCCAGACCCTGGAGACGGCCTTGCGCTATCTGGGGCAGGGGGTGTGCGCCGCCGACCTGGCCGGGGCCGAGGCCCTGTACCCGGTGGAGGCGTACCGGGGGCTGTTTTCCTGGGCCAAGGCCCAGGGGCTGCCCTTCACCCTACACGCCGGAGAGGCCGCCGGGTCGGAGAGCGTCTGGGGCGCTGTGAAGCTGGGCGCCAGCCGCATCGGCCACGGGGTGCGGGCCGGGGAAGACCCCGCCCTGCTGGAGTTCCTGAAAGAGGAGGGGATCCCCCTGGAGCTGTGCCCAACCAGCAACCTGCAGACGAAAGCGGTGCCCAGCCTGGAGGCCTTCCCCCTGAAGGCGTATTTGCGTGGGGGCCTTTGTGTCACGGTGAACACAGATAACATGACAGTCTCCCACACAGAGCTGCGCCGGGAGTACAGCCTGCTGGACCTTTCCTTTGAGGAGGGGGAACAGCTGCTGCGAAACAGCGTGGAGGCCGCCTTCCTCCCCCCCAAGGAGAAGGAGGCGCTGTGGGAGAGGCTGTCTTCTCGCAAAGGGCAGTGGCTGCCCGCTCACAGAGCATCAAACTAAACGCAAGGGAGGAAACGCACCATGAGAAACAGACGACCCAAGTCCTTCGTCCGGGGCACGGCTTTGCTGCTGTCCCTGCTGCTGGCGGTGCCGCTGCAGGCCTCCGCCGTCACCATCGACGAAGTCCAGACCAGGCAGGAAGAGCTGGCCCAGGAGAACGCCCAGCTGGAGGAAAAGCTGGCCACCCTGAAGGAGGATGAGTCCGCTGCCCTGGAGTACCAGGCCACCCTGGAGGAGAAGATCGGCGTGGTGGAGGAGAAGATCGACACCGCCCGGGAGAATATCCAGCTGATGGACGAGGAGATCTTGGTGCTGGAAAAGAAACTGGACGCCGCCCAGGAGGAGTATCAGGAGACCTTGGACCTGTTCGCCCAGCGGGTGCGGGCCTTGTATAAGACCGGCAACGCCGACACCCTGGCGGTGCTGCTCAACTCCAAGAGCTTTTCGGAGTTCGCCCTGAAGACGGAGATGATGTCTGCGGTGGCCCGCCACGACCAGGAGATCGTGGACCAGCTCACCGAGTATGTGGACGCCACCCAGGCCGACCGGGAGGAGCTGCAGAAGCTCCAGGAGGAAGTGGCCCAGAACAAGCGGGATCTGGAGTCTGACCAGGACGAGCTGAAGGACTTGAACGCTGAGAATGAGGCGGTCATTGCCGACCTGGTGGACCAGCAGCTGATGGTGGAGGACACCATCCAGCAGAACGAGAGCGAGGACGCGGAGCTCAACGCCACCTTAGAGGCCCTGCTGGCCGCGGAGCAGGCCAGGATTGAGGAGGAGCGCCGCCAGCAGGAGCTGGCTGCCCAACAGGCCGCCCAAGAGGCCCAGCAGGCCCAGGAGGAGCAGAACGCCCAGGAGACCACCGGCGAGGAGGGCTCCGCTGAGGGCACGGACACCGGCGATGGCACGGTGGACGACGGCTCCGACGACACCACCTCTGTGGTGATCCCCGAGACCCCGGTGTACGACGACAGCTTCAACCCCATCTGGCCCTGCCCGGGTTACGCCTACATCAGCGGCCACTTTGGAGACATCTATGACGATGGCAACCCCCACAACGGCCTGGACATCGCCGCGGCTTACGGCACGCCCATCATCGCCGCCCAGTCCGGCACAGTGCTCTACGCCGATTACCACTGGTCCTGGGGCAACAACGTGCTCATCAGCCACAACGCCAACTACGCCACCCGGTACGCCCACTGCAGCTCTCTGGCGGTGAGCGTGGGCCAGTACGTGGAGCAGGGGCAGATCATCGGTTACGTGGGCAGCACCGGCTACTCCTTTGGCAACCACCTGCACTTCGAGGTGTACTACAACAACGTCCGCGTGGACCCCGACCCCTATCTGGGCATCTAACACTCGGAACAGAACGAAAGGCCTCCGGCAAGCAGCCGGGGGCCTTTTCTTGCCCACGCTACAGGAAAAGGCCCCTGCTTTTGCAGAGGCCTTTTTCGGCTGGTTTGGAAACTCTTACAGCATCAAATCGCGGATGTACTTGATGGTGTACTTGACGCCCTTCTCGCCCAGCTCGCCCTGCCAGGTGCGGGAGTGGGGCTCGATGGCCAGGTAGCCGTCGTAGCCGTGCATGTACAGGATGGCGAAGAAGGCCCGCCAATTGATGGAGTCGATGCCGGCGGGGGGGTTGTCGTAGTTGGTGTTCTTGGGATCGTACATGCCGGCGCCCAGGATGTCTTTAAGCTCGGGGTGCTTCATGAGCAGGTCACGCTTGGCCCAGGTGTCGGGCTCCTCGGACTCGCCCCGCTGGATGACACCCTTGATGTGCACGTACTTGAACTGAGAGCCCCACTGCATGCCCTCGTCCATGTAGGCGCCCTTTTCGCCGCCGTGGACGAAGCTGTGAGAGGGATCGTACTTGATGCCCAGGCCGGGCACCTCGCTGAGGACCAGCTTCCACTGCTCGGGGGTGCGGATGTAGTTGTCGCCCATCATGCAGTTGACGATGGCGCACTCCATGCCCCGCTCCTTGGCGGCGGCCACGATCTGGTTCAGCACTTTGATGGCGGCGGTGATGTTCTTATAGTAGGAGAGCTCTTTCACGTAGGCCACGCTGCACAGGTAGTACTTGGCCCCCAGGTACTGGCCAAAGTCCATGACAGCCACCACGTTGTTCCACTCCTCGGGGATCACCTCGCCATTGGCGTCCAGGATGTGGCTGGCCCAGCGGCCCACAGCGCCCACTTCCACGCCGGTCTTCTCACAGGCCTCCTTGATGGAAGCCTGCCGGGCCTTCAGCTCCTCTACGGGCAGGCCGAAGAAGTCGGTGGGGTTGCAGTCGAATTCCACAAAGTCCAGGCCAAGCTCTTTGGCGTGGTCGATGCTGGTTGCCTCGGGAGGGCAGATGATACCAAGTTTCATTTCAGGTTCCTCCTAACAAAATAGTAAAACGAAAGCCGTGGCTTTGTTTCCGTAAAGAAAAGGGGGGAGCGGTCACTTTTGGGCGGCTTCCTTTTCCGCCGCCTCGAACAGGCCGTTGAGGTAGGCGGCCCCCAGGGCCCGGTCGTACAGGCCGTAGCCGGCCCGGCCGGTCTCTCCCCAGATCATCCGCCCGTGGTCGGGGCGGACGTAGCCGTCAAAGCCGTTTTCCACCAGGGCCTTGACGATGGCGTACATGTCCAGCGAGCCGCAGCGGCTCAGGTGGGCGCGCTCCTCGAAGCCGTTGGGCAGCACCGCCACGTTGCGCAGGTGCACAAAGTGGATGCGCCCCATCTTGGCGTACTTGGCGGCCAGGGCAGGCACGTCGTTTTTGGCGGAGCACCCCAAAGACCCGCAGCACAGGGTCAGGCCGTTGTGGGGGTCGTCCACCAGCTTTAAAAAGCGGTCCAGGTTCTTCTCGTCGGTGATGATCCGGGGCAGGCCGAAGATGCTCCAGCAGGGGTCGTCCTGGTGGATGGCCATGTTCACCCCGCACTGGGCCGCCACGGGAATGACTTTCTCCAGGAAGTACTGGAGGTTGGCCCACAGGTCCTCCTCCGTCAGGGCCTGGTACTGGGCCACCACGTCCCGCAGCTGCTCCCTGGTATAGCTGGCGTCCCAGCCCGGCAGGGTCAAGTCGCTGTCGCTTTTCAGGGGGTCCACCTGGTCCACCTGCTCCTGGTAGTACACCAGGGAGGTAGACCCGTCGGACAGCAGGTGGTCCAGCTGGGTGCGGGTCCAGTCGAACACCGGCATAAAGTTGTAGCAGATGCACTTGACCCCGGCCTCCGCCAGCCGGCGGATGTTTTCACAGTAATTCTCGATGTACTTCTCCCGGCTGGGTTTGCCCAGCTTGATGTCCTCGTGGACCGGGACGCTCTCGATGACTTCAAACTTCAGCCCGGCCTCTTGGGTGAGGCTCTTGAGCCTGGAGATGCTCTCCCGGCTCCACACCTCTCCCACAGGCACGTCGTACACCGCGGTGACGATGGCCTCCATGCCGGGGATCTGGCGGATCTGCTCCAGGGTGACCTTGTCGTCTTCTCCATACCAGCGGAACGATAACTTCATAGTGGCTCCTCTCCCGCCTGCCATAGGCGCTGCTTTGGGCTCTCTCAGGAATAGCCCGGCCCGAGAAAGAGGGGCCAGGGCGGTTTTCTCTGAGATTGTATTCATAGTAACACAAAATGGTAAAGTTTTCAATGTTCTATTTGTGGAAAGTAGTCTGTTTTTTTGAGAAAAAAGTGGGGCGTATATTCTAATTTGGAATTATAAACGGCCCGTCTTGTCCTATTATGAAACGGAAGGCCCCCAGAGGGCCGCGAGATAAGGAGGAACAGCCAATGGAAGTGTACGTGTGCGACGTGTGCGGCTACCGGTACGACCCGGAGGTGGGCGATCCCGATAACGGAATTGCCCCCGGCACCAAGTTCGAGGACATCCCTGAGGATTGGGTCTGCCCCCTGTGCGGTGTAGGCAAGGACCAGTTCTCCAAAGAGTGAGAGCGAAAAAAGGACGGCGCGAGTACAAGCGCCGTCCTTTTTTTGCTTTAGGGGATCTCCTCCCAGGAGACAAGCTCCCAGCTCTCTTCCAGCTCCTCCCGGGCAAGGCCACGGTCGGGGTATTCCGCCTCGCCCCGCTGGTTGTCGGTGGGGTCGGCCCGCAGCTGGGCCTTGGGGGGATCGAACTCCCACTGGAACTGGGAGTTGGCGGCCATGCGGAAGGGGTCCAGGCTGCCGAAGTAGTGGTCGTGGCCCAGCTTGTTCCCAGACCGGTAGGCGGACCCGCCGAAGGAGGGGTCGGCGAAGAGCCAGCCGTAGGGGGCCACGTAGAACATGGCCCAGTCGTGGCAGCCCACGTCGTAGGGGGTGACGTACAGCCCCGACTGCCACCGGGCGGGGATACCCGCGCACCGGCACAGTGTGATGAACAGCAGCGCCTGTACGCCGCAGTCCCCCTTCAGGCCCAGGCCGGCGTACTCCGGAATCTGGGTGAGGGTGGCGTACTCCCGCATAAAGGCGTAAGTCACCACGGTGGTGCAGTAGTCGTAGAACTTCCGGGCCAGCTTTAAGGGGTTGATCTCCCCGGCGGAGAGCTCTTTGCACAGGGCCCGGATAAAGGGGGTGAATCGGATGTGAGGGGCCTGCTCCTGGGTGTCGAAATCCGGCTGGAGGGGAGAGACCTTCTCCGGGTCCAGGGGACGGTACACCGCCCGGCAGTCATATTGGTACTCCACGGTGAACAGGGGGTTCTCCTGAGGGGCGCAGGAAAAGGACACCGTGCGCTGGCCGGCGGTCTCCGGAGCGATGCGGGCCGGCTGGGGAGAGCACTCCAGGATCTGGATGTTCTCCATATTTACCGCCGGGGCGGGGATGGGCAGGTGGACCAGCAGGGGCTCCCCGGGGCGGAAGGCGCTGTCGGCCACCCGGAGGTGGGCCCGCAGCCGGATTCTGCAGGCGGCGGAGCCGGTCTCCTCCAGCTTCTTCACCGTGTCGTACAGGAGCTTGCGCTCTTTGCTCTCTTCGGCGGGGGGCAGCCCGGCCCGCCGGGCGATGTCCGGGTAGACCTTCTCCAGGGTGTCGTAAAAGCTGCTGCTGAAGTGGGGCTTGCCCTGGATGTAGATCCAGTCGATGGCGCCGCTGTCCTCCAGCTCCTGCAGCTCTTCCCGGGTAAAGTCAGGAATGTGCTCCCGGAGCAGGGCCAGGCCCTCCTCCTCGCTGTAGCGGTAATCCAGAGGCAGCCGGCGGAGGATGTGCTCCTCCAGCTCCAGCCGCTTCCTGGCGGCAAAGGGCAGTTTCCCCTCCGAGAGCTTTCTGTGGATGAGCCGCAGCGCCCTGTCAAAGTCGCCGCACCATTTGGCCTTTTCCACGTCCTCCGGCAGGGGGATCTCCAGATAGCGGTTCAATTCCAGCATCGGAATTCCTCCTTGTCCCAAACAGTTGCAGTTTGCCTTATTATAGCACGGGCGGGGAGATTTGCAAGACCGCCGGGGAAAACGGGCGCAAAAAAGGGACAGCGGAAAACGCTGTCCCTTTTGCTGGCTGTCTGGGGGAATTTACTCCGCCTCTTCGCTGGAAGAGCTCTCCTCGGCGGAAGACTCCTGGCCGGAGGACTCCTCCTCGCTGTCGGAGGAGCTGCTCTCCTCTTCCTCGGCGGTGGAGGAGGCGCCGTTGCGGTTGCTGTCGTTGATGATGGCGTTCAGGCTCACGCTGTCAATGGCCCGCTGGTTCAGCTCCACGCCCTCCAGGTTCTGGCCCTGCTCCATGACGTAGTCGGCGTACTCGTCGCCCTTGATGTCGGCGATGAGGCTCACGGTCTCGTCCTCATCCTCCAGGATGCCCTGGAAGGCCTCGTCCATGGGGAGCTTGTGCAGCAGGTACAGGGTGGAGCCGCCGTCTACCACGGAGGTCTCGCCCTCGTCCATCTCGGCCAGGGCGTCGCCCAGGGTGTCGGAGATGGTCTCCTTCTCGGAGTGGACCTCCCCGCTGGGAGTGGGGGTGGTGCCGCTGACGTAGCCGTACTCGGTGGCGGCCTCGCCCAGGGTGATGCTGCCGTCGGTGATCTGCTTGGCGTAGGTCTCCAGCTCCTGGCGCAGGTCTTCCTCCTGCTCCTCGTCCATGGCCACACTGTTGCCGTCCTCGTCGGTGGTGTTCAGAGAGACGGTGAAGTACTCGTAGGCGTAGTAGTTGTCGTTAAAGAAGGTCTCCAGCTCCTCCTGGGGGATGGCCATCTCGCCGCCCTCGCCGTAGAGGGCCTTCATCAGCTTCTGGTACCGGAGGCTGTACAGGGAGTAGGCCCGGTGGAAGGAGTCCTTGGAGATGCCCATGCTCTCAAAGGTGGTCTGGTAGTAGCTCCAGGTGCCGTTGGTGATCTCGTCGGCCTGCTCCAGTTCCTCGTCGGTGAGGGACAGGTCCAGCTCCTGGAGTTTGTCGACCAGGTAGTAGTCGGCGTAGAGGTAGGCCATGGCCCGGTCCTCGATCCACTCCTGGGCGGGCTGGCCGTCCACTTCGCCCTTCAGGACCTCGGTGTCGGTGGAGATCTTGTTGCCGGCCTCGGTGTAGGCGCTGGAGAGGTAGTAGATGTAGGCGCCGATGGGCATGGTGTCGTTGCCCATCTTGGCGGCCCAGGTCTTATCCTGGCTGTAGCAGCCAGCAAAGCTCAGGCACAGCAGCAGGGCCAGGGCCAGAGCCATCAGTCGTTTCATGGATTTCATCATGGGTATCAAGCCTTTCCAAAAAATGTCGGTTTTGCACTAACGCCCCTCATTATACCCCAAATCGGGACGGATGTCCAGAACCAATGTGGATTTCTCAGCTCCCGGCAGGGGAGGGGGACAGGGAAGCCCTGGCCTGCTCCATGGCGGAGAGAACCTCCGACAGGCCGGAGAGGGGGTCTCTGCCCGCCAGCTTGACGCTGAGGTAGGGCTTGCTCCCCGCGGAGAGGAGCACCCGCCCCTGCAGGGCCTGGACCAGCTTCGACACCTCCCGCATGTCGAACTTCTGCTGGAAGAGCAGCAGAGAGTCCCCCTGCTGTTTGACTTCCGTCACCCCCAGCCGGGCGGCGGTGCCCCGGAGCAGGGCCACATCGATCAGGCCCTTGACGGAGGCGGGGGGATCGCCGAACCGGTCGATGAGTTCGTCGGTGACGTCCATGGCCTCCTCCTGGGTGGTGATTTCGGCGATGCGCCGGTACACGTCCAGCCGCAGGGAGAGGCTGTCGATGTAGCTCTCGGGAATGTGGGCCTGGACCTGCACGTCCACCAGGCACTCCTGGTCCACCGGGCGCTCCGGCTCCTCGCCCTTCATCAGGCTCACCGCCTCGCTGAGGAGCCTGACGTACATGTCGTAGCCCACGGTCTCCATGTGGCCGTGCTGCTCGCCCCCCAGCACGTTGCCGGCCCCCCGGATCTCCAGGTCCCGCATGGCGATCTTAAAGCCGGAGCCGAACTCCGTGAACTCCCGGATGGCGGACAGCCGCTTCTGGGCGATCTCCGTCAGGGCCTTGTTCCTGGCGTAGGTCAGGTAGGCGTAGGCCCGGCGGCTGCTGCGCCCCACCCGGCCCCGGAGCTGGTGGAGCTGGGACAGCCCCATCCTGTCGGCGTTCTCGATGATCAGGGTGTTGGCGGTGGGCACGTCTACCCCGGTCTCGATGATAGTGGTGCACACCAGCACGTCGATCTCCTGGTCCAGCAGCTGCCGCCACACCTCCGAGAGCTCCTCCTCGTTCATTTTCCCGTGGCCGATGCCGAACCGGGCCTCGGGCACCAGCTGCTGCAGCCGGGCCGCTGTCCGGGAGATGGAGGCCACGTCGTTGTGCAGGTAGTACACCTGCCCGCCCCGGCGCAGCTCCCGGCGGATGGCGTCGGCGATGATGCCGGCGTCGTACTCCAGCACGTAGGTCTGCACCGGGTGCCGGTCGTGGGGGGCCTCCTCGATGACAGACATGTCCCGGATGCCGGAGAGGGCCATGTTCAGGGTCCGGGGGATGGGGGTGGCGGAGAGGGTGAGCACGTCGGCGGTCTGGCACATCTGCTTGAGCTTCTCCTTCTGGGCCACGCCGAAGCGCTGCTCCTCGTCGATGATGACCAGCCCCAGGTCGTGGAACTTCACGTCTTTGCTCACCAGGCGGTGGGTGCCCACCACAATGTCGATGCTGCCCCGCTTCACCTTCCGCAGGATCTGGTCCTGCTGCTTGGAGGTGCGGAACCGGGAAAGCAGCTCCACGTCCACGGGGAAGCCCTCCATGCGCTTTAAGATGGTCTGGTAGTGCTGCCAGGCCAGAATGGTGGTAGGGACCAGAATGGCGCACTGCTTTCCGGCGGCCACGCACTTGAAGGCCGCCCGCAGGGCCACCTCTGTCTTGCCGAAGCCCACGTCGCCGCAGAGCAGCCGGTCCATGGGGGCCTGGGCCTCCATGTCGTCCTTGATCTCTTGGATGCACCGCAGCTGGTCCTCGGTCTCGTCAAACTCGAACCGTGACTCGAAGTCCCGCTGCCACTCCCCGTCGGGGGGGAAGGGGAAGCCCTTAGTCTGCATCCGCTGGGCGTAGAGCTGGATCAGCTCCTTGGCGATGTCCTTCACCGCCGCCCGGACCCGGGTTTTCTGCTTCTGCCACTCGGTGCCTCCCAGGCGGCTGAGCTTGACCGCCGCGTCCTCCCGGGGGCCGATGTACTTGCTCACCATGTCCAGCTGGGTGACGGGGACGTAGAGGGTGTCGTTCTTCTGGTAGCGGACCTTGATGTAGTCCTTGGTGAC
>DXDU01000116.1 GCA_019115285.1 Candidatus Acutalibacter pullistercoris | reverse complement strand
GCGGGAGGGGGATTATATTCTATAATCTCATTCCAAAGGGGGAGCTATCGCTCCCCCCTTTGATAACCCCCCCTTTTTAGGACGCCCTCTCAGTCAGCGCTACGCGCTGCCAGCTCCCCCATAGGGGGAGCCAAGTCTCGGCTCTCCCTCTGGGAGAGCTGCCTTTCAAGGGGGTCCAAGGGGGCGACAGCCCCCTTGAAAATCCTATTAAATATAAAATTAAAATCCCCCTCCCGCGCCTGTAAGGTACCATATACCTTCTTGGTATGGGCGCGGGAGGGGGTAGGGGGTGGGTACCAGACAGCTTGCTCACCCGGCAGGCGAGACCAGGGGGTGGGCATGATATAGCTTCCCCGCCGGCAGGCGAGGCGGGGGATATGGCAAAGCTGTGGGATACCCACCCCAAAATCCCGGAGCGTCCTTCAGCGGAGGGATTTTATCGCCCCGCGCGGGCACGCGCCAGGCGAGGCGGGATGGGCCGCGCTCCCCTTTATTTATGGTAGAGCTTCTTGGTCTCGTACTGGGGGTCGCAGGTCAGGTTCATGCCCAGCTTGCGGAAGGTGCCCTCGTCCACCTTGGAGAGGATCACCGAGGAGTGGGCCTCGCACCCACGGAGCTTGGGTAGCTGCTGCAGGGCCAGCTCCGCCGTGGGATTGGTGGCGGCGCAGATGGCCAGGGCGATGAGGATCTCGTCGATGTGCAGCAGGGGGCTACGGTTGCCCAGGTGGGTGGTCTTCAGCCGCTGGATGGGCTCGATGATGAGGGCGGGCAGCAGGTGGATCTTCTTGTGGATGCCCCCCAGGGCCTTCAGGGCGTTGATCAGCGCCGCGGAAGAGGCCCCCAGCAGGGCGGTGGTCTTGCCGGTGACAATGGTGCCGTCGGGGAGCTGGATGGCGGCGGCGGGCAGGCCCGTCTCCTCGGCCAGGGCCCTGGCGGGGGCGGCCACCTCCCGGTCCTCTAAGCTGACCCCGGCCTGGTTCATCACCAGTTCCAGCTTGTACACCAGCTCGTCGTCGGCGCTGCCCTGGCGCTGCTCGCACAGGGCGGTGTAGTACCGGCGGATGATCTCCTGGCGGGCGGCTTTCCGGCACACCTCGTCGTCGATGATGCAGTTGCCCGCCATGTTCACCCCCATGTCGGTTGGGGAGCGGTAGGGGGACTTGCCGGCGATCTTCTCGAACATGGCGTTGAGCACCGGGAAGACCTCCACGTCCCGGTTGTAGTTCACGGCGGTCTCGCCGTAGGCTTCCAGGTGGAAGGGGTCGATCATGTTCACGTCGTTGAGGTCCGCGGTGGCGGCCTCGTAGGCCAGGTTCACCGGGTGCTTTAAGGGCAGGTTCCAGATGGGGAAGGTCTCGAACTTGGCGTAGCCGGCTTTCACCCCCCGCTTGTACTCGTGGTACAGCTGGCTAAGGCACGTGGCCATTTTGCCGCTGCCGGGGCCGGGGGCGGTGACCACCACCAGGGAGCGGCTGGTCTCCACGTACTCGTTTTTGCCGTAGCCCTCGTCGCTGACAATGAGGGGGATGTTGGAGGGATAGCCGGGGATGGTGTAGTGCCGGAATACCTTGACCCCCAGGGACTCCAGGCGGTTCTGGAAGGCCTCGGCGGCGGGCTGGGCGGCGTACTGGGTGAGCACCACGCTGCCCACGTACAGCCCGATGCCCCGGAAGGCGTCGATGAGCCGGAGCACGTCCATGTCGTAGGTGATGCCCAAATCTCCCCGGACCTTGTTCTTCTCAATGTCCGCGGCGTTGATGGCCATGACGATCTCCGCCTGGTCCTTCAGCTGCTGGAGCATCTTCACCTTGCTGTCGGGCTTAAAGCCGGGCAGCACCCGAGAGGCGTGGTAGTCGTCGAAGAGCTTGCCTCCGAATTCCAGGTACAGCTTGCCCCCAAAGTGGGCGATGCGTTCCTTGATCTTCTCCGACTGCATCCGCACGTACTTTTCGTTGTCAAATCCGATCTCCATGATCCCTAATACCCCCTTTTTACTTCACGAATATTCATTATAGCAGATTCCGGCGGTTCCCTCAAGGGGCCGGGCGGCTTTTTTCTTGGGGGAGCGGTCTTGCAATCGGGCCGCCCATGGGGTATGATGAGGAAAAGGACTTTTGGGAGAGGAACGTGATGACCATGGATCTGACACAGGCAAAGGCGGCCCTGCAGGCGGAGCGCACCGCCCTGGGCATCGAGCTGGGCTCCACCCGGATCAAGGCGGTGCTCATCGGGCCGGACCACAGCCCCCTGGCCTCTGGGGCCTACGACTGGGAAAACAAGCTGGAAGACGGGGTGTGGACCTATCACCTGGAGGACGTGTGGACCGGGATACAGGCCGCCGTGGCCCAGCTGGGGGAAGAGGTGCGGCGCCGGTACGGCGTCCCCCTGACGGGCGCGGGGGCCATGGGGGTCTCCGCCATGATGCACGGCTACCTGCCCTTTGACCGGGAGGGCCGGCAGCTCTGCGGCTTTCGCACCTGGCGGAACACCTTTACCGAAGGGGCCGCGGCGGAGCTGACGGAGCTGTTCCAGTACAACATCCCCGCCCGGTGGAGCGTGGCCCACCTGTACCACGCCATGAAGCAAGGGGAGCCCCACGTGAAGGACATCGCCTACCTGACCACCCTGGCAGGGTACGTCCACTGGAAGCTCACCGGGCAAAAGGTGCTGGGGGTGGGGGAGGCCGCCGGCATGTTCCCCGTGGAGGAGCCGGGGCGGTTCTGCTCGAAAATGCTCTCCCAGTTCGACAGCCTGCTGGAGCGGGAGCGCCTCCCCTGGAAGCTGGAGCAGGTGCTGCCCCAGGTTCTGCTGGCGGGAGAGCCCGCTGGCGAGCTGACGGAGGAGGGGGCGAAGCTCTTAGACCCCACCGGGGCCTTCCGCCCCGGGGTGCCCTTCTGCCCCCCGGAAGGGGACGCGGGCACAGGCATGGCCGCCACCAACAGCGTCTCCCCCAGAACGGGGAACGTGTCGGCGGGCACTTCCATCTTCGCCATGGTGGTGCTGGAAAAGCCCCTGTCCCAGGTGCACCGGGAGATCGACCTGGTGGCCACCCCGGCGGGGCTGCCGGTGGCCATGGTCCACTGCAACACCTGCACCTCCGACCTGGACGCCTGGGTAAAGCTCTTCTCCCAGCTGCTCCAGGCGGCCGGGGCCAAGCTCTCCAAGGGGGAGCTGTACGACCTGGTGTACCACCAGGCGCTGGAGGGCGACCCGGACTGCGGGGGCCTGGTGAGCTTCAACTGCTACTCCGGGGAGCCGGTGATCGGCCTGGAGGAGGGCCAGCCCCTCTTCACCAGAAAGCCGGAGTCCCCCCTGACCTTGGGGAACTTCGCCCGGGCCCAGCTCTACGCCGCCATGGCCGCCCTGCGCCTGGGGATGGAGATCCTCTTTGGGGAGCAGGTGGCCCTGGAGAAGCTCTACGGCCACGGGGGGCTCTTTAAGACCAAGGGCGTGGGCCAGCGGCTGATGGCCGGGGCCTTGGGGGTGCCTGTGGCGGTGATGGAGACCGCCGGGGAAGGGGGCCCCTGGGGCATGGCGCTGCTGGCCATGTACCGGAAAGAGCGGCAGCCCGGGGAGACCCTGGAGCGGTACCTGGCGGAGAAGGTCTTCGCCGGGGCGGCGGGGGAGCAGGTTGCCCCCGACCCACGGGACCGGGAGGGCTTTGACCGGTACCTGGAGAGGTACAGGGCGTGCCTTCCGGCGGAGAAACTGCTGGGGCAGCGTTAAAAAAAGAAAGGCCTGGGAGGGAGACCTCCCGGGCCTTTTCACTTCATCGGTTTTGCTCTTTCAAGGCGCGCTCCACGTCGCGTTTGGCGGAGCGTTCCGCCATGTCCGCCCGCTTGTCGTAGAGCTTTTTGCCCCGGCACAGGCCCACCTGGACCTTTACCCGGGAGCCCTTGAAGTACAACGACAGGGGGATGAGAGAGTAGCCCTGCTGCTTGACCACCCCGTACAGCCGGTTGATCTCCCGCTTGTGCAGCAGCAGCCGGCGCACCCGCATGGGGTCCCGGTTGAAGATGTTGCCGAAGTCGTAGGGGCTGATGTGGCAGCCGTTTAGGAGCATCTCCCCGTCCACCACGGAGCACCAGGCGTCCTTTAAATTGCAGCGGCCCTGGCGCAGGGATTTCACCTCGGTGCCCACCAGCTCGATGCCGGCCTCGAAGCTCTCCTCCACAAAGTAGTCGTGGAAGGCCTTCTTGTTCTGGGCGATGGTCTTCGTGTTTTCTTTTCCCGCCATGGGCCTTCCTCCTTTACAGCTCCTGCCGGCCTTCCATGGCTCGCTGCAGGGTGACTTCATCGGCGTATTCCAGATCGCCCCCCACGGGGATGCCGTAGGCCAGGCGGGTCACCTTCACCCCCAGGGGCTTGAGCAGCCGGGACAGGTACATGGCGGTGGCCTCCCCCTCTACCGTGGGGTTGGTGGCCATGATCACCTCTTCCACGCTGTCGTCGATCCGGGCAAGGAGCTCTTTGATCTTCAGCTGGTCCGGGCCGATGCCGGACAGGGGGGAGATGGCCCCGTGGAGCACGTGGTACAGGCCACAGTAGTCCCCTGCCCGCTCGATGGCGAACACGTCCTTGGGCTCCTCCACCACGCAGATGAGGGACCGGTCCCGGGTGTCGCTGCGGCACACAGGGCACAGCTCCCCGTCTGTCAGGTTGCAGCACAGGGAGCACATGTGTATGGTCTCGTGGGCCTGGGTGATGGCGTCGGCGAAGCTTTTGGCCTCGGCGGCGGTCATGTCCAGCACGTGGTAGGCCAGGCGCTGGGCGGACTTGTGCCCGATGCCCGGCAGGCTCTCGAATTTTTCCACCAGCCGCTCCAGGGGCGGCACATGATACTGGGCCATGTTAGAACATCCCAGGCAGGTTCATGCCCCCGGAGACAGCGGACATCCGCTCCTCCTTCTCCTGGGCGGCGGCCCGCAGGGCCTCGTTGACGGCGGCGGTGACCAGGTCTCCCAGCATCTCCGCGTCGTCGGGGTCGATGACTTCGGGCTTGATCTCCACGGACTTCACTTCCAGCTTGCCGGTGACTGTGGCCTTTACCGCGTCTCCGCCGGAGGTGGCGGTGTATTCCTTCTCCTCCAGCTCGGCGGTGATGGCTTCCATCTGCTCCTGCATCTTCTGGGCCTGGCGGGCCAGCTGCTGGAGATTGGCGGCGCCGCCGCCTCCGTAACCTTGGGGCAGTCTTGCTTTCATAGGGTTTCATCCTTTCCGGCTAGTCGCCGTTGGTTTTAGTTAGATTGGAATTTAAAAGGGGATCTGGTCGTCTGTCAGCGGGGGCGGGGCGTCCTCGTCCCCGGGCAGGTCCTCCTGGGGCGGGGTCTCCTCCAAGAGGGCCACCCCGGCCTCTTTGGCCCGCTGTTCCAGCTCCTCTAAGGGGTCCCGGTCCTCTTGCTGGGCAGGGGGGCGGTAGGGCCCCAGGTTATACCCCCGGCCGGTGACCTGCTTGACCGCCTCCCGGATGCGCCGGCGCTGTTCCGGGCGCTTGAGCAGCTCGAAAGCCAGCTCCGGGGCCTGGATGAGCAGGTAGTCCCCGTTGAGGTAGGCGGTGGACCCGGCAAAGGCCATGGCCACGCTTTTGGTGACGCCCTTGACCACCTGCAGAACCTCCGGCCACTCCCGGAAGCGCTTGGCGTCCCGGGACAGGGCGGCCACGTCCACCTCTCCCCCTGCTGCCTGGGCTTTGGGCCGGGCGGGGGCGGGGGCT
>DXDU01000115.1 GCA_019115285.1 Candidatus Acutalibacter pullistercoris | reverse complement strand
AGCCGGCAGGTGAGACCAGGGGGTAGGCTTCACCCAGGGTGACCCCCCAGCGCAGGGGCTGGCAACAAGAAAAAGGGCCGGAGCATTGTTTACAGCCCTACGGGCTGGTATGACAATGCTCCTACCCTCTTCTCTCGCGGCTGCGCCGCTCTTAAGGTCGCGAGACGCCGTCTCGCGCTCTGCAAGCTTTTTGAAAAAAGCTTGACCAAAAACTTTTAATTGTCTCTACCGCACCAGGTGCGGTCAACCCGCCCAAAATCCCGGCGCACGAAGTGCAGAGGGATTTTCCTGGCCTGCGGTGCCAACCGCCCCAGCGCGGGCACGCGCCCCGCGAACCATCCCCGCGGCGTGTTCCCGGGCGGCTTCGTAGTCGGCGGCTTCCACCAGGTAGGGCTTCACCGGGCGGCGGGCCTGGGGGTCCCAGGGCTTCAGCCGGTAAGAGAGCCACACCGCCCCCTCTTCCTGGGGGACGTCCGCCAGGCTTTCAAAGCCCATGGCGGCGAAAAAGCCCAGCGCCTCCCGGTTTTCCCGGTCCACCCGGACCACCACCCGCCGGCGGCTGCCCATCTCCAGCATGTCCCGCATCAGGGTCCACAGCGCCTTGCCCACGCCCTGGCGGTGCTGCCCCTCCTTGACGTAGACCTGGAACTCCACCGACCAGGGGTCCTCCGGGTCGAAGGGGTCCTCCCGCAGGTGGCAGAACCCCGCGGGCTGGCAGTCGATCTCGCACAGCAGCCACCCCAGGCCGTAGGTGTACCGGTCGATGCGCTGCACGTACTCCGGCAGCGGGGGGAGCGCCGCCTCGGGGGCGGCGCAGGTGCCTGTGTAGGGGGCATAGATTTTCAGCATGGCCGGGCCGTCCCACTCGTTGACCCGCCGTACCGCCACTTTCGCCATGGTTCGCTCTCTCCTTTTCTCCCGGTCTATCGGAACAGCCCGGCGTCTGTTTCCTCTTCGCCGAACATGTTGTTGTACTGCAGCATCTCATACTGTTCCAGCAGCTCGTCCCAGGGGGTGTGCTCGCCCACGGGGTACTGCTCCCCGTTTTTGTCGATGGTCCCCACCCCGGTGATCACCGGCACCTGCCCGCGCAGCTGCTCTAAAAAGTTCAGGTAGGGGGAGCCCTCCAGCCCCGCCGCCCGCAGCAGCAGCCCGGAGAGGTAATTCAGGCTCACCCCGTCGATCTCCTGGCCCTCCAGGGGGTAGTTGGCCCAGATGGCGAAGGGCACCTGGTACTCCCGCATGGTGTTTTTCAGGCTCAGGGCGTTTACGTCTGTGCCCAGCACCTGAGAGAGGAATTCCTCCTCCAGATTGGGCCAGTGGTCCCCGAAGAACAGCACCACCACCGGGTCCTCCTGCCGGGAAAAGTAGCTGAGCAGGTATTCCAGGGCCTGGTCGGACTTCTGGGTCAGGGTCAGGTACTGCTCCGCCTGGGGGAACAGTCCCTCCATCCCCTTCACCTCTACGGCGGTCCTGGTGGTCTCGTCCTCGTAGCCCCCGTGGTTCTGTATGGTCACCCCAAAGAGGAACAGGGGCTCTCCCTCCTCTTTGTGCTCGTACTCGTAAATCAGCTGGTCGAAGGTGGAGCGGTCGCTGGTCAGGCGGTGCTCCAGCAGCCGGGGCACGTCGAAGTCCTCCACGTCCACGAACTCGTCAAAGCCCAGCAGGGGGTAGACTTCCTCCCGGTCCCAGGCGGTGGGGTCTCCCGGGTGCACCGCCACGCAGCGGTAGCCCTGGTCCCCCAGCAGCTGGGCCAGGGAGCTCTGCTCCCCTTCTATGTACTGCTGGTAAGGCTTGCTCCCCGCGGGGAGGAAGGCCATGGTGTTCCCGGTGAGGAACTCGAACTCGCTGTTGCAGGTGTTCCCCCCGAACACCGAGGAGTAGGCCGTGCCCCAGATCACGTCGTCCCGACGCTGCAGGCTGTGGAGGAAGGACAGGTTGTCCGTGGAGAGCTCCACGTCCCCCACAGCGGAAAAATCCGCGAAGGACTCGTCCATCACCGCCACGATGGTGGGGGACTCCCCCGGGTCGCCCAAGGGGGACAGCTCCGGCAGGTCCTCCAGCTCCTCTCCCAGGGCTTCTATCTTCTCTGGGGAATAGCCCTCCGGCTCTTCCACCAGCCCCTCCTGGAGGTTGGCGAAGAACCCGGCGGTGATCCCCGTCAGGTCGGAGCTGGCCCGCTGGTTCCACCCCCACACGGAGATGCCCATGTCCGGCAGCATGTTGAGGGGGAACACCACGCAGAACAGGGCCGCCGCCACCAGGGCCGCCACGCCCCGCTGGGCGATTCTGTGCCGGCGGGTGACGCCCTTCCAGGGGCTGGGGCCCACCTTTACCGCCAGGGCCACCGCCCCCAGGTACCACAGCACCGCCATGGCCATGGCCCCGGTGGGGACGTACTCGTAGCCCCCCGCCACGGTGGCGGCGGTGCCCATGGCCTGGATGTCCCACAGCAGCAGGGGCTGGCCCCGGAACTGGGTGACAAAGTAGTTGGCGATGCCGAACACCAGGAAGACCGCTCCCCCTGTGAGGATGGTGGCCCACACCCGGCGGGTCAGGGCGAAGCACAGGGCGAACACCATCAGGTAGCACAGGTAGTTGGCGAAGATCTTCTCCCCGGAAAAGCTCACGTAGTTGGTGCCGTTGATGTGGTCCACCAGGAAGAAGGCCCCCAGGGGCAGCAGGAGCAAAAGCCCCAGCCCCAGCCACCGCCGGACTTTCTCCGGCAGGCGCAGGTCCACCAGCCACAGGGCGGCCACCAGGACCCCCAGGGCCAAAAAGCGAACAGCGTCCCCGCCTGCCAGGGGCAGGGCGCCGGTGGACTCATCCACCCAGCCCCACAGCCGCTGCACAAGCAAAAACGCCGCGCAGAAGGCCAGCACCCCCAGGGAGGCCGCCGCTTCCCAGCGGCCGGGGCGCAGACCTATGCTCACTCCATATTTTTCCCAGAACGTCACTCTGGGTCCACGGTCACGGAACAAACGCACCATGGTTTTCATCGCTTCTTTCCTCATGAGAAAAAACTGGGCGATCTTACAGGCCGCCCTCCGCAGACTGCTGTTTCTCTGCAAACCAGGCCGCAATGGCGTCGGCGATGCGGCGGCTGGCCAAACCGTCCCCGTAGGGGTTGCTGGCCTGGCTCATCCGGGCGTACTCCTCCCCGTCGGTGAGCAGCTCCCGCACCAGGGAGTAGATGGTCTCCTCCCCGGTGCCGGCCAATTTCAAGGTGCCGGCGGCGATGCCCTCGGGCCGCTCGGTGGTGTCCCGCAGGACAATCACCGGCTTGCCCAGGGAGGGGGCCTCCTCCTGGATGCCGCCGCTGTCGGTGAGGATGAGATAAGACCGGGCCAGCACGTTGTGGAACTCGATGACCTCCAGGGGGGCGATGAGCCGCACCCTGTCGCAGCCGCCCAGCTCCTCCTCGGCGGCCTTCTGCACCAGGGGGTTCAGGTGGACGGGGTAGACCACCTTCACGTCGGGGAACTCCTCCACCACCCGGCGGATGGCCCGGAACATCCGGTGCATGGGCTCTCCCAGGTTCTCCCGGCGGTGGGCGGTGAGGACGATGAGCCGGGAGCCCTTTGCCCACTCCAGGATCTCGTCGGAGTAATCCTCCCGGACGGTGGTCTTCAGGGCGTCGATGGCGGTGTTGCCGGTGACCACGATGGTCTCCGGCTTTTTCCCCTCCCGCAGCAGGTTCTCCCTGGCACCTTCCGTGGGGGAGAAGTGCAGGTCGGCCACGCAGCCCACGAACTGGCGGTTCATCTCCTCGGGGAAGGGGGAGTATTTGTCGTACGTGCGCAGGCCCGCTTCCACGTGGCCCACGGCGGTCTGGCTGTAGTAGGCGGCCAAGGCCCCGGCGAAGGTGGTGGTGGTGTCCCCGTGGACCAGGACCATGTCCGGCTTTACCTGCTGGATGACTTTCTCCAGGCCCTGGAGCACCCGGGCGGTGATGTCCGACAGGGTCTGCCCCGGCTTCATAATGTCCAGGTCGTAGTCGGGGGTGATGGAGAAGGCCTCCAGCACCTGGTCCAGCATCTGCCGGTGCTGGGCGGTGACGCACACCAGGCTCTCAAACTCCTCCCGGGCTTCCAACTCCTTGACCAGGGGGGCCATTTTGATGGTCTCCGGCCTGGTGCCGAACACGGACATGACTTTGATCTTTCTCACGTCCTCCGCTCCTTTCTCTTTCCCACAAAGGGTGTTCCCGTTTCTGTGTCTTCCCTAAAGATATGCGGGGCGCCAGGCTAACTTTCCCGCGGAAGGCCCCCGGGGCCTTCCGCCCGGCGCCCGCCCCGCCCCCCTGCGGGGGGCGGCCGCCTGCCGGCGGCCAGGCCCCGGCCTGCGGCCGGGGCTGGGCGGGCGCCGGGCTCCCCCTTACCGGCCTTTGGCGGCCTTGCGCACCAGGCCGATGAACTTCACGTTGTTGTTCCAGAACCGGCTAAGCCGGGAGGGCTGCCGGAGAATCCGGTACAGCCACTCGGTGTTGGTCTTCACAAACAGGGCCGGGGCCCGGCGCAGGCTGCCGGAGAGCACGTCGAAGGAGCCCCCCACCCCCATGAACACCCCGTGGGTGAAGTCCTCCAGGTGCCGGGCGATGAGCTTCTCCTGGGCGGGCACTCCCAGGGCCACCAGGGTCAGGTCCGGCCCAAAGGCCTTCACCTTCTCAAAGTCGGCGTCCTTGTCTTTGCTGTAGCCGTTCTGGTAGGCAAGCTCCATCTGGGGGTACTGGGCCCGCAGCTTTTTCGCCAGGGCGGAGACCACCTCTTCCTTGGCCCCCAACAGGTACACCCGCTTGCCCTGCTCCCCCGCCAGGCGGAGCAGCTGTTCCGCCAGGTCCACCCCGGTGATGCGCTCCCGGGCGGGCAGGCCCAGCATGTTCATGGCCTTTACCACGCTGATGCCGTCGGGGACCACGGCGTGGTCCTCCCGCAGCAGCATGTCCCGGATGGACTGGTCCCGCTCCCCGTGCATGAGGATCTCCGGGTTGGCGGTGATGACAAACAGCCGCTTCCCCGAGAGCATGGCGTCCCCCGCGATCTTGCAGAATTCTTGGGCCGTGCCGGAAAACACCCGGCGCAGGTACTGGTCTATGGCCACAGGGCTCACTCCTTTATCTCCGGTTCCTGGGGGGCGGCGGCCCGGCGGTCCCGCTCCCGGTCTTCGTCAAAGTCGTACAGCGCTTCCGCCCCAAAGGCCTCCGTGCTCTCCGAGGCCTTTAAAAACACGGTAAAGGTCTGGAAGATGAGCTTGATGTCCTGCCAGATGCTGTAGTTCTCGATGTACATCAGGTCCATCACCAGCTTGTCCTTGGGAGAGGTGTTGTACTTGCCGGAGATCTGGGCAAGGCCCGTCAGCCCCGCCTTCATCCGCAGGCGGTAGGCGAACTCCGGCAGCTGCTCGGTGTACTTCTCCACGTTCTCCAGCATCTCCGGCCGGGGGCCCACCACGGTCATGTCCCCCTTTAAGATGTTCAGCAGCTGGGGCAGCTCGTCCACCCGGAACTTCCGCAAATACTTGCCCACCTTGGTGATCCGGTCGTCGTCGGCTGTCACCGACTTGTGGATGGAGTTTTCCTCTTTCATGGTGCGGAACTTGTACACCTCGAACACCCGGCCGTACTTGGTCAGGCGCTTCTGCTTGTAGAACACGTGGCCCCCGTCCTCGGCCTTGATGGCGATGGCGCAGCAGAGCATGATGGGGCTTGCGATGACAAGGCCCACCAGGGAGAAGAACAGGTCCATCAGCCGCTTGGCGATGCGCTGCTCCATGGTCAGGTCCTTGGCGGTGTACATCACCAGGGACTTGTCGTCGAGGGTCATGTACTTGGCCCCCTGGCTCACCACGTCGATCATCTCGAAGTTGTAGTAGATGTTCTTCTGCTTCTGGTAGCAGAAGTCGATGAGGTGCACCCGCTCCTTCATGGGCACGTCGTAGAGGAACACCGTGTCGTTGCGGGCGATGACGTCCAGCACGTTCTTGGCGTCGTAGCGGATGATCTCGTCGATCTCGTACTGCTTCCGAAACCGGCTGATCTTGGGGATGATGGACCCCAGGCTCTGCCGGGAGGAGGAGATGACGCAGCACTTCTCCGGGGGCTCTAGGGAGAAGTAGATATAGTTGCCGAAGTAGGCGAAAAACACGATGACAATCAGCTGCAGCACGATCACCAGCAGCAGCCGCTCCGGGGTCTCGTAGACGAAGTGGGCGTTGTTCTTCTCGCTGGTGTTCATAATGGACAGCTGCAAGTGGGTGACCAGGTCGGTGATGATGGTGGCCAACGCCATGGAGTGGACAATGGGCTTGCTCTTCTGGGTGCCCACGGCGTAGCCTCCGTACACCGACATCAGCGCGATGCCCAGCACCACGAAGGTCACCATGGTGACGCCGGTGGTGCGGGACAGGTTAAAGAGCCAGGGATTGTTGATGCCGAAGATCCCGAAAAAGATCCCGAACAGGCACAAAAACAGCACCAGCTTTAAAATGAACACGATGGTGCGCTTCAGCTTTTTAATGGTATGCATGGAAAAAGCTCCTTTCCCTGCCCGTTTCCCGGCGGACCGGAGAGCGCCCGGCGGCCGGTCCCCGCCCCGAAATAGGGCGGACCCCAGACAAGAGAACCATAATTGCTGGTATTATAGCACAGCCTGCCGGAAAAAGCAAAGCCTTTCCGGCCCACAGGCCTCCCGGGGGCTCGCGGGGGGCTGCCGCCTCCCCCGGCGGGAGGGTAAACCTCATAGCTCCTACCCCCCTACCTCCCTCCCGCGCCCAGACCATGGTGGGGGTTGTTCCCTCACAGGCGCGGGAGGGGGGGATATAACTCTATCATCTCATTCCAAGGGGGGGCGTCCGCTCCCCCCCTTGGTAACCCCCTTGAAAGACAGCCCTCTCAGTCACGACTACGTCGGGCCAGCTCCCCTAAAGGGGGAGCCGAGTGCGGCCCATCCCCACTCGCCCGGTGGGTGGGCAAACCTCCTAGCTCCCACCCCCCTACCCCCTCCCGCGCCCGTACCATGGAGGTCTATGTGCCCTCGCAGGCGCGGGAGGGGGGATTCTCTTTTATTATTTTAATAGGATTTTCAAGGGGGCAAGGTCTCACCTGCCGGTTCGGTCGGTCCTGGACGGTGCCCACTGGGCACCAGGACCCCCTTGGACCCCCATGGTGGACAGCTTCCTTTGAGGCAGAGAGCTATAAAACGCAGGGGGTTATAATCTCACCCTCGGCTCTCCTTTGTATGGATATACATCGCACCTGTCATAATCCAGCAAAATACTCGCCTCCTAAAAGTGACCCGCGGTTGACCCGCCTCAGACGGTCAAAACTCGTCAAAATATGCCGTTTTATAAAAGAAAAAAGCCTGGCAAAAACGCTTGAAAATGGCGTAATTGCTAGGCTTTCTCTTGGTGACCCATCGGGGATTCGAACCCCGGACACCTTGATTAAAAGTCAAGTGCTCTACCGACTGAGCTAATGAGTCGCAGGAGCTGTCCGGGCAGGGGCCCGAACAGCTTTAGTCATTATAGCAGGAAAGTGGGGGCCTGTCAACTAGAACTTCCCCGGGAGTTCTGGGAAAACAGGGGCGTTTCTCCCGAAAAACCGGGGAGAGGGTCAGAGCCCTTACCGGTCCTGGGCCACCAGGTGGATGGACAGGCTGGCCCCGTCCCCGTAGACGAACTCGTTTTCGGCGGAGAGGTTCAGGCCGGCGTGCATCAGCAGGGCCCCGGAGTACACCGCCCCGGTGGCCTCGTCCCGGTACCAGGCGTCGGGGTCCAGGCCGGGCAGCTTCTGGAACTGGCACACCGCCGGGGGCTGGCGCATAATCACCTGGGTGAAGAGCACCTCTTTCTTGTCGGGGCTGACGAACTGCCACCGGCACAGGTAGGGGTCTTCGGTGGGAGAGGTCAGGCGGTAGAAGTCTCCGTAGTGGAGGAGATCGTAATACTTGTGGTAATCGGCCACCTGGCCCCGCACCAGTTCCCGCTCTTCCTCGGTGAGCTTTCTGGGGTCCAGCTCGTAGCCAAAGGTGCCGCACAGGGCCACCCGGCCCTTGGTGGCAAGGCCGGTGCGGGGGTTGGCGGACACGTGGGCCCCCAGGGAGGAGATGGGGTAGCACAGGGAGGCCCCGAACTGGATGGACAGCCGCTCGATGGGGTCGGTGCAGTCGCTGGCCCAGATCTGGGGGGAGTAGTAGAGCATGCCCGCGTCGAACCGGCCGCCGCCGGAGGAGCAGTTCTCCAGCAGGATGTGGGGGAAGGCCTTGGTGATCCGGTCCATCAGGTCGTAGACCCCCAGCACGTACCGGTGGAAGAACTCACCCTGGCGGTCCGGGGGGAGCAGGGCGCTGCCCGCCTCGGAGATATGGCGGTTGCAGTCCCACTTGATATAGGCGATGTTCGCCTGGGAGATCACGTCGTACATCTGCTGGAAGATGCAGTCCCGCACGTCCTTACGGGTCATGTCCAGCACGCACTGGTTCCGGGACAGGGACTTCTCCCGGCCCGGGGCGCAGATGGCCCAGTCCGGGTGGGCCCGGTACAGGTCGCTGTCGGGGTTGATCATCTCCGGCTCGTACCAGATGCCGAAGGAGAGGCCCAGGTCGTTGACCCGCTGCACCAGCTGGGACAGGGTGCCCCCCAGCTTCTCCTCGTTGACGGTCCAGTCCCCCAGGGCCCGGAAGTCGTCGTGCCGGTCGCCGAACCAGCCGTCGTCCATCACCAGCATCTCGATGCCCAGCTCTTTGGCCTCTTTGGCGAAGGCCACCAGCTTGTCCCCGTCAAAGTCGAAGAAGGCCGCCTCCCAGCTGTTGATGAGCAGGGGCCGCTTCTTTTTCGCCCACTGGGGCGGGCACAGGTGGTCTAAATAGAAGTGGTGGAAGGTGCGGCTCATGCCCCCCAGGCCCTCCTGGGAGTAGACCAGCACCGCCTCGGGAGAGGTAAAGCTCTCTCCCGGCTCCAGCTTCCAGCGGAAGTCTGTGGGGTTGATGCCCGCCAGCAGCCTGGGGCAGCCCCTGGTGTCCACCTCCACGTCCAGGGCGAAGTTGCCGCTGTACACCAGGTTCACGCCGATGGCCTCCCCCCGCTCCTCGGTGGCGTCCTGGTCCACCAGGGCCAGGAAGGGGTTGTGGTTGGGGCCGGTCATGCCCCGCTTGGACTGGACGCACTGGATGCCGTGCTGCAGGGGGTGGCGGACGGTGGTGTTCTCTTTGGCCCACCGGCCGTACACGTGGACCATGTCACGGTCCATGGTGGGCAGGTCCAGGCAGGCGCTGTAGGCCCGCTCCAGGGTGACAGGGGCGCTGCCGCCGTTCTCGATCCGCGCGCTGCGGGTCATGACGCCGTAGTCCTCAAACACGGTGTAGAGCAGGTACGCCTTTACCCCGGTGACGGCGTCCACGGTCTCCACTTCCAGGGTTTCGGCCTGGGAGCCGTCGTCGTAGGTGGCAGGCAGGCCGGGGAGCTTGGGCTTCCCCTTGGTGATCTTGTGGGAGACGTACCGCAGGTCGGTGACGGAGTCCCCCGCCCCGCCCCGGACGGACAGGGCGGAGATGCGCATGTCCCCGGCGCCATTGGTGGAGTACTCCAGGGGGGCGATGTCCGTGGAGAAGAACCGCTCCCCCACCTTGGGGTTCCTGGGGCTGAGCTCGTCGAACCAGCCCCGGAACATCAGGTAGGAAAGGTCCGTGTCCGGCACCTTGGCCCCGTAGTACAGGTGGACCAGGTACCCCTCTTTGTACACGGTAAAGGCGTAGGTGGAAGTTTTGGTGTCCAGCCGGAACAGCTGTTTCTCCGGCAGGTAGGTGATTGCCATAAGATCTCCTCGCTTTTTGGTAGTTTGGGTGGTGCGCTGTATGGTTTAGGAGGCTGGGGCCAGGGTGTCGAACAGCACCAAATCCTCCGGGGTGACTTCTCCGTCCCCATCCAAGTCCGCGGCCAGGCGGCAGGGGCCCTCCAGCAGGGTTTCTTCCAGCAGGTGGGCCTGGGCGGCCTGCACGTCCCGGTCGTTGCAGGCGCCGGTGCCGTCGCAGTCCCCCGGCACCACGATGGTGTACTCCTCCACGGTCATCCCCGTGGCCAGGTTGCCGTAGTACACCGCCTCCCCCTCCGGGGTCAGGACTTTCACCGCCATGGGCTTAAAGTAATTTCGCAAGTCTTCCACCGCCGCCCCCAGGGGCACGTAGATCTTGTCCCCCTGCAGCTCCGGGGCCCAGCCGGCGGGCGGGGGCGCCGGGGTGGGAGTAGGCGCCTCTTCCGGCCCCTCACTGGGAGCGGGAGTAGGCGCCTCTTCCGGCCCCTCACTGGGAGCGGGCGTAGGCGTCTCCCCCGGTTCCTGGCTGGGAGCTGGGGAGGGCGTCCCTTCCGGTTCCTCACTGGGAGCGGGCGTAGGCGTCCCCTCTGGCTCCTCACTGGGAGCGGGCGTAGGCGTCCCCTCCGGCTCCTCACTGGGAGCGGGGGTAGGCGTCTCTTCCGGCTCCTCACTGGGGGCAGGCGTGGGCGTAGGCGTGGGGGTGGCCGCCGGGGCGGCGAAGCCCGTCTGGGCCAAGGCCAAAGCCCCGTCCCCTCCGCACAGGGCCAGGCTGGGGGTCACCGCCCGCAGGGGTGTGGGGACCAGGCAGCTGCCCAGCACCGACCCGTCCCAGCCGTACCAGGTGATCTCCCCGCTGTTCTGCCCCACGGCGAAGCCCTGTTCGTCTCCGGCGTAGAGGGGTTCCGTGCCCACCACAGGGGGGAGCCCCAGGTCTGTCACCAGCCGGGGGCTGCCGTTTTCCAGGCGGTAGACCCCGCCGGACACGTCCACCCAGCCCTCCTCCCCCAGCAGGGCGAAGGGCTCTTTCCCGCCGCTGACCGGGCTGAGCCTCTGGAAGGAGCCGTCCCCGCTGTGGTACAGGGTGCCGCCGGCGTAGACGTACAGCTGCCCCTGGGGCGTGACCTGGAGAAAGCGGATCTCCCCTTCAAACTCCCGGTCGGCGGCCTCCCCGCCCCCGCCCCGGGGGTACAGGGTCAGGACAGCCCCCTCCCCCGCGTACAAGTCCCCGGCGGGGGAGAAATCGTAAGGATAGAGAAACACAGTGGGCGTGGGGGTCTGCCACTGGGCGAGCAGCTGCAGGCCCTGGGAATACTGGGAAACGGTGCCGTCCTCCGTCAGCAAAAACAGGGAGCCGCCCCGGGGCTTTGCCGCCGAAGTGGTAGAAGGGATGGAAGTTCGAGCGCTCTCGCGCCCCTTTTCATCCAGCTGGAGAAACGCCGTGCCCCGCACGCTCCACGCCTCTAAAAAGACGCCGCTTTCCGTCTCTTGAAACAGGATGGGCTGGGCGTTCACCGGCAGCCCTTCCAGGGGGACGGCCTGGACCGGGGCGTCCTGGCCCGCTCCCAAAAACACAGAGAGCCACACAAAAACGGCGAGGAACATCGCCAGCGCCACCAGGGCGCCAGGGCCTCCTCGCCGGTTTTTCCCCTTCATACGCCTCATTCCCCACGTTCTTCCAGAATCGACTGGGCCATTTCCCTGTCCCCTGTCAGAGAGGCCAGCAGCAGCTTGTACACCCGGTCCGGGGCCTGGTAGAACCGCTGCCGCACCAGCTCCGCCTGGGCGCTGTCCGGTACGTACAGGGACACGGCCATAAGCTCCATGCCCTCTCCCCCGGAGATGTGGCAGGTCACCTGGTAGCCCCCCTCCTGGGGGACCACCTCCACCCGGTTCTCCCGGTGAGAGCGCTCCTCCGCCAGCAGGGTCAGGGCGGCCTCCAGGGCCTTGTCCCGCACAGAGAGGGGCAGGGTGGCGTCTAAGGTCTGGGCAATCTCCCGCCCGGCGGGAGTCACCTGGTAGCGGCCGGCGCTGTCCCGCTCCACGTTACCCCGGGCCTCCAAGGCAGCCAGGGCGTCCTGGGCCTCGAAGTAATTGGCCAGGGCTTTCCGCTGCAGGATCTGGGAGAGTTCTTCCCCGGAAAGGGGAGACCCCACGCTGTGAAGGATGTAGCACAGCAGGATGCGGATGTCGTTCTGATTCCACAGCCCGCCGGGATCCACGCCGCCGGTAAAGGCATCCTGTCTCATGAAAGGCTCCTTTCCTCTCTGTTTCTCACGAAATACTCACAAAGAGTATAGCACTTCCCCCTCACAAAGAGTATAGCACTTCCCCAGCAAAAACACAAGGGGCGGCCCCCGATTTGAAGAGAAAACTTTTCTCTCCGAAGGGGGCCGCTCCCGAAAGGGTTTTAGTGGAACAGGGCGTCCATGGTCTCCACCTGGGAATAGGTGTTGGCGGACATGACGTTGTTGAAAAACAACACGTCGGTGATGCCGTTTTCCTGGCAGTAGCTGGGCAGGTCCTGGGGGAAGGACCGGAAGTCCGCCACGTGGACCTGGCTGTAGTTGGCCGCCAGAAACGGGGCGATGGCGTTGCCGTAGGAGTCCTTCACCAGCAGCAGCTTGCCCCCAGAGGCCTTGTCCTGGTTGGTGATGCGCACCAGGGGGTTATCCCCCCACAGGATGGCGGAGTAGCCCATGGACTCGTCCGGGGCGTACATCCCCGAAAGCTCCGTGAACTCCGCCCCGTCGTAAGAGAGCTCGATGGTGTAGGAGAAGCCGGGCTCGTAAAAGTCGATCCGGTCCGGGTTCTCCCCAAGGCAGCTCTCCCCGGTGACGGCGTACAGGTAGCCGGTAAAGTCCTTTATACTACTGGTGACGGTAAAGTCCGAGAGAGGGGCGGCCTCCTGCCCGGCCGCCTGGCAGAAGGCGGTGTAGGCCCAGTAGGCCCCCAGGGGAGCCCAGTGGGTGTCGGTGTTGAAGTACAGGTACTGGTCCTTGTGGTAGTCCAACGCGTCGTAAATGTCCACGGGGACCACCTGAGAGCCCTCCCCGTAGTTCTCAAACACGTCAGACAGGTTCTCCCGCTGGGAGGTGCAGCCCATGTCGTCCCGAATGCGCTCTGGCAGGCCGAACTCCGAGTGGTTGGGCACCACCATGTTGTACACGGTGACCCCCGGCAGCCGCTGCTGGTAGGAGGCGATGGCCCGGGCGTAGTGGGCGGCGGCGTCGCTGCTGCCGTAGAACAGCTCGAAGGCCTTGTTGTTCCAAATGTACAGCCCCTGGGACAGGTAGCCGTCGCTGCCGTCGTCGGGGATGGGAGGCGGGGTGGGCTCCGGCGTAGGGGCCGGGGTGGGAGCCGGGGTGGGAGCGGGCGTAGGCGCGGCGGTGGCCTCCGGGGCCTCCTCCTGGGAGGCGGGGGCGCTTTGGGGCGGGGGAGAGCTCTCCCCGGAGGCAGGGGCCTTGCCCCACTGGCGGGAGCCCCACAGGGCCAGGGCGGCGGCGCCCACCACAAGCAGCCCGAACAGCACGGCCACAGGCCAGTTCACCCGGGAGCCCTTGGACTTCTGGGCGTGCCGGTATCGTTTCGCCATGAAAGGTCACTCCTTTTTCACGTTTCCGCCGGGAGCGGCGGCGGTTTTATTATACCTGCCCCCCGGGGGAAGGGCAAGGAAAAACCCAGGTTTTTCCCTAAATCCCGCCGTTCTTTCACAGGAAAAGCCAAGTGCATTCCCCCCGCCCCCGGGAAAAAGAGGATTTTTTTAAAATTGGGGCTTGACGCCGGAAGGGAAAACTGGTATCATATACCCTGTTACGGGGGCATAGCTCAGCTGGTTAGAGCGCCTGCTTCACACGTAGGAGGTCACAGGTTCGAGTCCTGTTGTCCCCACCAGCAGCGTGACGCTGCACCCGATTCGCGATCATCGCCTGAGCGGTGGTCGCGTTTTTTGTTGCCCGCGCCGGTGCGCGTGCCCGCGGTACCAACCGCCTGGTCTCGCCCGCCGGGCGGAGAGGCTATGTGGTGCCCACCCCCTGCCCCCTCCCGCGCCCAGACCAAAGGGTTATATATACCCTCGCGGGCGCGGGAGGGGGAGAAAGTTATATAGTTTAATTTCAAAGGGGGGAGACGAATGTCTCCCCCCTTTGATAACCCCCTTGAAGGACAGCCCTCTCAGTCACGACTTCGTCGTGCCAGCGTCTCGGCTGCCGCCTCGGTCGGCGCTGAACGGTGTCCACTGGACACCAGCGCCCCCATGGGGGAGCCGAGTGTGCCCACCCCCCGTCTCGCCTGCCGGCTCGGGTCCTGCGCCCCGGTGGGGCGCGTCCAGGACCGACGGTCGTGGCAACGTAGACCGGTGCGCGGCTGAGCGCCACCGGCGCTCGCTCACCCCCTCCCATAAGGATAGAGAGCTATGATCTCATCCCTTTCCGTACGGGAGGGGGATTTTAATTTTATAGGATTTTCAAGGGGGCGTTGCCCCCTTGGCCCCCATTGTAGATAGTTGCCTCTGAGGCAGCAGGCTATAAAACGTGGGGGGTTCTCAAAGGGGGGAGCGAACGCTCCCCCCTTTGGAATGAGATTATAGGTTATACTCCCCCTCCCATGCTGGTAGGCTATCCTCCTACGCATAGTAAGGGCATGGGAGGGGGCAGGGGGTGGGACTCACCCAGGGCGGTTACCCTTCTACGCAGAGGCTGGCAACAAGAAAAAGGGCCGGAGCATTGTTTACAGCCCTGTGGGCTGGTATGACAATGCTCCTACCCTCTTCTCTCGCGGCTGCGCCGCTCGTAAGGCCGCGAGACGCCGTCTCGCGCTCTGCAAGCTTTTTGTAAAAAGCTTGACCAAAAACTTTTCGTTTGCCTCTACCGCCCCGAGGGCGGTCACCCCTCCTCCCGCAGCATTTTCACGGGGGAGTAGGCGGAGACTTTCCAGGCGGTGGGGATGGCCGCGGCGGCGGTGAGGAGGATGCCCGCAATATACAGAAGGGCGATCTGCCAGCCGCTCAACGGGCCGCTGTGGGTGCCAGCCAGGGCCGCCAGGCCCTGGGACAGGGACCCGCCCGCCCCGGCGGCGCAGGTGACCGCCGCCAACATGGGCAGGCTGAGCTCCAAGAGCATTTGCAGAAAGATCCGGCGCTTCTCCTCCCCCAGGGAGAGCAGGACCCCGATCTCCCGATCCCTGGACTTCGCCCCCAGCAGGGAGAGCAAAAACAAGATGGCCGCTCCCAACAGCACCGCGGCGGCGGCCATGAGGGTCATCAGGGACACCATGCGCTCCAGGGGGCCCGCCACCTGCAGGTACGCGCTGTCGTCCACCTGCACCACAAACTCCCCCTGGTGGGGGGAGGCCCCCGCCGTCTCCTCCACAGCGGCGGCAAGGGAGCGGGCGTCTTTCGGGTCCTCCAGCTCCAGGCGGATCTGGGAGACCTGTTCCCCGCCCAACAGCTCCATGGCGTCCTCCAGGCACAGGACGATGGTGTTGTCCCAGGGGATGCCCAGGCCCCCTTCCGGGCCCGTGCCCTCTCCCGGCAGGTACATGCCCGCCACCTGGAGGGAAATCTCCTGGCCGCTGGCGGCGGTGACCGAAAAGAAGCTGTCCAGCTCCCAGTCGTTTTCCTCCGCCAGGGGCAGGGCGACCAGGGCCAGGCCCCGGTCCTCCCGCTCCAAGGGGCGGCCCAGGGCCAGGGACGCCCCCTGGGAGGTGAAGAGATCTAAGAGGGAGGAAGTTTGAGAGGCGAAAAAGAGCAGGGGCGCCCGCCCGTCCTCCCGTGTCATGGCGGCGGAGGAAAAGCCATTGGAGGCCCCGGACAAAGTGGCCGTCCAGCTGGCGGAGGACACCCCCGGCAGGGCGGCGAGCTGGTCCGCCAGGGTGAGGGGCAGGTTATTCCGCTCCTCCGCCGTAAAGGAGTTGGCCTGGTAGGTGTTGGTCACGGCGATGTCAGCGCCGATCTTTTCCCCGGCCTCCTCCGCTGTCGCCAGGCAGGCCTGGCGGATGTTGAGCCCCACCAGCACCAGCGCCGAGGAGAGGAAATAGATGACCACCAGGGCCGCGGTGTTCTTCCAGTGGTAGATCAGGCTGCGCAGCCCTCGTTTCACAAAGTTCACGAAACTCCCTCCTTCCTCCGGCGGCTAGTTCTGGGCCAGGGCCCGTTCCACACAGGCGAGGATATGCTCCGCCGTGTCAAACCGCCCCTCTTTCACATCTTCCTCCCCCACAGGCTTTCCCAGCAGGCGCACCAGGTCGGCGTACGCGTAGAGCAGCTCCCTGGCGGGCACTTGCAGTCTGGGCCCCAGCAGCGGTTCCTCCCGGTCCTCCGGGCGCTGCCGGAAGTCCACCCCGCAGCGCTTTTCCAGGATGTTCCACACCGCTTCTTTAATGGCTTCCTCCATTTGTCATTCCTCCACCAGTTTGTGGTCCTTCAGGTCGATCACCACATCCGCCTGGGCGGCGAAATCTTGAGAGTGGGTGACGGCGATGACGCACTTGCCGTCCTGATGGGCCAACTCCTGGAACAGCTCGATAATGCCCTGGGCCGTGTCCCCGTCCAGGTTGCCCGTGGGCTCGTCGGCTAAGATGATGTCCGCGTTGGTGGCGAGGGCCCGGGCGATGGCCACCCGCTGCTGCTCCCCGCCGGAGAGCTTCTGGATGCGCCGGTGGATCTGGTCCTTGGTAAGCCCCATGCGCAGGAGCAGCTCCTCCGCCCGCTGCTTTTTGTTGGGAATCTCGTTCTTGGTGATCTCCATGGCCGCCAGCACGTTTTGCAGGGGATTCAAATACTCCAGCAGGTTGTAGGCCTGGAAGACGATGGCAACATGCCGGTTACGGTAGTTGGTGTAGCCGATGTCCTTCAGGTCTTTCCCCTGGAACAGCACCCGGCCTCCTTTAGGCGACTCCAGGGCCCCGGCCAGGGTGAGGGTGGTGGTTTTCCCCGAGCCGGAGGGCCCCACGATGGTGTAGAGCTTCCCCGGCTCGAAGGCGCAGTCGGCCTCCTCTAAGATGGAGACCTTCTGGCTGCCGCTTTGATAGAAATAGGTGAGAGCCTCAAATGTTAAGACAGGTTCCATAGCTAAACCTCCCTACTTTTTACTGACCAGCATGCGGGCCGGGTTGACCCGCAGGATGTAGCACAGCTGGAACACCATGGCCAGGACCGCGGCGGCGAACACCGCGGCAAAATAGATGCCCAGCACCCAGCCGCCCTCTTGGAACGACACCTGCTGGTAGACTACGGTCTTTCCGGGGTCGCGGCTGTTTACAAAGTCCCCGGGCACGGAGAAACTGCCAATAGGAACTGAGCCGGCCTCCTCCAGCAGCGACTCCCGGTCCGCCTGGGTGTTGTCCACCTGGTCGGACAGCAGGGAGAGGGAGGTGCGCTCCGCCGCGGGAGCCACCAGGACGCTCCCCACAAGGCCGCCCAGCAGCGCCGCTGCCAAAAGCACCGTCAAAACCTCCAGGCAGATTTGGCCGATCACTTTCCCTCTGGCCTCCCCCATCGAGAGGAGGATGGCGAACTCCCGCTTACGGCTCCGCACCTGCAGGGCGACGATCAGCAGCAGGATCACCAGGCTGGAGGCCAGCAGCGCCGCCAGGAACAGCCCCATCAGATCCCTGGTCTGCTCCAAGGGCTTGCCCACCATGTCGTACAGTTCCCGGTCGGAGGTGAGCTGGTAAAAGGGCTGTTCCTCAAATTTCTCCCGATATTCCTCCAGGGTGATGTCGCTCATCTCCAGCCCGAAACTGGTGACGGCCCCGCCGGTTTTTTCGATCTGGAATTTCCCCTGGGTCTCTTGGAGGAACTGCTCCATGTCCCCTGGGTCTTTGAGATACGCTGTCACCCGGTCCAGGGGCGTGCCATCGTAGCCGGGGTAGTCTACAAAGGGAGAGGCGGCGGCGAAGGAGGCGAACACGTAATTGTAGGGGGAATCCTCCGTTTCAGCGGTGGGTATTCAAACTTTTCAAAACTCCTGTGACTGACCTTTTATTTTTATATTGACAATACAGTATGGCATACAGTATAATGACATTAGGAGGTGACGCTGATGGGAGAAGAAAAAGATTTATTATCCTCTTTGCTTTTGGAGCTTCGCAGAGGCACACTGACAATTAGCGTACTCAGCCAGATGAAAGAACCGAAGTATGGGTATGCTTTGGTGCAGAGTTTGGAAGAAAAAGGCGTTGCCATTGACCCCAACACCCTATATCCTCTCCTTCGCCGACTTGAGAATCAGGGACTTTTGGAAAGTAGGTGGGAAACCGGTGGCGCAAAACCGAGAAAATATTATCAGCGGACAAAATACGGAACAGAAATTTATGAGAAGCTGAAAGCATACTGGCAAAACCTATCCGCCGGAATGGACCGGTTATTAAGGGAGGAAGAATTATGACGCCAAATGAAAAAGACTATATGGATCGATATATTTACCAGGTAATCCGTCGGCTTTCCAAAGCTCAGCGAGATGAAGTGCGTATGGAGCTGGAAGAGCTGATCAGCGATATGTATACGGATAAAGGCTCTATGGAAGAGGCGCTGACTGAACTCGGCGATCCTGCTGAATTTGCAAAACAATATCAAGGCGACCAAAGATATTTGATTGGCCCGGAATATTTTGACACCTATCTGTGGTTTGTTAAGGTTGTCATAGTCTGTGCTGCCATACCGATTTTGCTTATTTCTCTGATAAATGCCATAGGAGAAATGCCTGCGATTACTACACAGAACTCTGCTTCTGTCATTATCCGAGCCATTGTAGATGGTCTAATCACCGGAATTACTGATGCTATTCTGTCCTGCGTGTCCGCATTCGGTGCAGTGACCTTGACTTTTGCCATTATGGAGCGGAAGAAGGTTCAATTCGAGCTGAAAAAGGAAGAAAAATGGTCCTTAGAAAGTCTGTCGGGAGAAGGCAAAACTCCAACTTCCCGCTCCCGTTGGACCCCAAAATTTTTAGAGCCTGTACCCGATAAAAAAGCAATCATAAGTCGGGGCGACAGCATTGTAGGCATTATATTTATCGTTATTTTTAGTGTGCTGCTGATTTTTGCTCCTCATTTCTTTGCTGCGTTCTTTACAGAAGGCGAAACCGTAATGACCGTACCTATTTTTAATCTGGAACAGTGGGGCATCGTTCTTCCCGTCTTTATACTAAGTCTGCTGATTGGTCTTGCAGACGAGATATTACGCTTGGTTGTCGGGGTCTACTGTAGACTGGTTATGATCAGTAATATAGTGTGCGGAGTACTTCAAATTGTATTGAGCATCATTGTACTAAAGGTCTTACCCATTTGGAATCCGAATTTTGTACTTGAGATTGAACAGGCGTTGGGCGATCATGCAGATTCAGGAGCAAGATTTCTCACTTACTGGAACGCTGATATGGTGTCCAACGGGTTTCTTGCTTTTATTGTTGCAATTACCCTTTTCGAGATTGGCGTAACAATTTATAAAACGCTCCGTTATGGTGTTGCCGTCAAAAGCAACTAAAAAAAGAGGCTAGTTTAATTCATCGGGGGTTGCCAAAGGGGGGAGACTTTCGTCTCCCCCCTTTGGAATGAGATTATAGATTTTACTCCCCCTCCCGTACAGAAAAGGTG
The DNA here is from genome assembly GCA_019115285.1 of Candidatus Acutalibacter pullistercoris. Classification (GTDB taxonomy): domain Bacteria; phylum Bacillota; class Clostridia; order Oscillospirales; family Acutalibacteraceae; genus Acutalibacter; species Acutalibacter pullistercoris. The sequence continues at coordinate 15,283 of DXDU01000115.1, read as the reverse complement.
GAGATTATAGCTCTCTAGCCTTACGGGAGGGGGCAGGGGGTGGGTACCGCTCAGCTCGCCCACACGGCAGGCGAGACGGGGGTGGGTACCTCCAGCGCAGAATCTGGCAACAAGAAAGAGGGCCGGAGCATTGTTTACAGCCCTTCGGGCTGGTATGACAATGCTCCTTCCCTCTCGCGTCGCGGCTGCGCCGCTCTTAAGGTCGTGGGGCCTTGCCCCACACCCCACAAGCTTTTTGTAAAAAGCTTGACCAAAAACTTTCAATTCCGCTTTACTGGGCCGCCTCCTCGAAGGCCACCCACTTCAGCCGGTAGACCCCGGCGCCGTGAGCGGGGAGAGAGGCCGCCAGGCCCTCTTCTTCCTCCCCCAGGTCCCGGTGGTTCCACAGGTCCCGCACCGCGTACTTGCCGGTCAGCTCCAGCTCGTCGAAATACGCCGACACCTCCGCGGGCTTGTCCCGCAGGTTGAACAGCGCCACGTAGGTGGAGCCGTCTTCCCAGTCCCGGCTCTTCCACACGCAGGACCGGTCGGAGCGCCGCACCTGGTGGGGCTCCTCCCCCTGGCGGTGCATCCGCAGGATCTCTTTGTTGGTCAGCAGGCTCAGGGTGAACTCGTCGTTCTCCCGCATCTCCCCGCCCATCATCAGGGGGGAGCGGAACATGCACCACAGGCTCATCATGGTGATCTGCTCGTCTTTCGTAAGCTCGGTCCAGTCGCCGCCCTGCTCATACCCCAGGGGGCCCTGATAGCCTCTCAGGTGCAGGCGGATGCGCCCCAGGGGCAGCATGTCGCAGTCCGGCCAGCAGCCGGGAGAGACCTGGCGCTCCCACACCTCGCAGCGCTCGAACATGTTCTTCAGCAGGTCCCACCGGTCCCAGAAGTCGTCGGTGATCCGCCACATGTTGGCGTGTTTGCGCAGGTGCCAGGCCTTTTCAATCACCGCCGGGCCGGGGGACAGGCTGAGCACCATGGGCCGGCCGCACTTGTCGATGGCCTTGCGGATCATCTCGATCTCCTTCTCCGCGGAGTAGGGGGCGTCGGGGTAGGCGTTGGTGTTGCAGATGTCGTCCACCTTGACAAAGTCCACCCCCCAAGAGGCGTACAGCTGGAAGATGGAGTCGTAATAGGCCTGGGCCCCGGGCTTCGCGGGGTCGATGCCGTACATGTCCGTGTTCCACCGGCAGATGGAGTTGGCCGCGGCAATCTTGTCGCAGGTGGTGTCCGTCCCCAGCACAGGCAGGTGCTTGTGCACCGCCAGCCTGGGCACCCCCCGCATGATGTGGATGCCGAACTTCAGGCCCAGGTCGTGGATCTTCTGGGCGATGGGGCCAAAGCCCTTGCCCTCCCCGGCGGAGGGGAACCGCTCCGGGGCGGGGAGGAGTCTGCCGTACTCGTCCATGGTAAGCCAGGCGAAGGGCACGTAGTAGGGGCTCTCCTTCCCGGCGTTGGGCTCGCTCCACTGGATGTCGCAGACCACGTACTCCCAGCCGAACTCCTTTAAGTGGTCGGCCATGTACTGGGCGTTGCCCAGCAGCTGCTCCTCGGTGACCCCCGGGCCGTAGCAGTCCCAGCTGTTCCAGCCCATGGGCGGGGTCAGGGCGATCTCGTTCTTGTTCACTGCCATTCCTCCTGTTCTCTGGCCGCCAGGGCGGCGCATACCTTCTGGTGATAGGCCGGGGCCGCTTTCTTCAGGGACACCGGGCGGCCGGCCCCGCCCAGAAAGCAGTGGGTGGTGCGCCCCTGGCACCGCAGGGCCCCGGTGTCCCGGTCCCGCACCTCATACCGGAAGGCGATGCGGGTGCCGGTGTAGCTCTCCACGTCCACGGCGATGTCCACCGTCTCCCCAAAGCGGGTCATGCTCTTGTACTCCGCCTGGGCCGTGAGCACCGGGCTCAAAATCCCCAGGCCCTCCAGCTCCTCGTAGGGGAAGCCCCGCTCCCGCATGAGGTGGATGCGGGCCTCCTCGAACCAGCGGATGTAGTTGGAGTGATGGACGCAGTCCATCCTGTCTGTCTCGTAGTAGTACACCGGGCGCAGGTAGTGGGCCATGGCCACGGGGGATCCCTCCTTCCAGAACGTCCCTTTCATTATAGCACCCCCGCCCCTGTTTTTCCACACAGAAGTTTTCCATTTTTCCCTGTGCTCTCACCTCTCTCTTTTCACATTTCCCAGATTTTGTACAGGGGCGAACTATTGATTTTTTTGTCGCAAAATGGTATCATTTCTATTTGATAACAGAGGCGGGCCCGGTTTTTAAGAGAGTTTCTCGTTTTTGCCGGCAAGCCCGGTCCCTCTGGGAAGCAGAGAAGGTAACGGCCCCGGGCTGGGGCCCCAGTTTACGTGAAGATTGGTGACAGTAAGTATGAGAATCGGATTGGACGTTGGTTCCACCACGTTAAAGTGCGTCGTCTACGGGGAGGGGGACACCCCCCTCTACCAGGAGTACGAACGCCATTACTCCCAGATCCCGGAGAAGGCCTCCGGGATGCTCACCCGGATCCAGGAGCGGTTCCCACAGGTGGAGCGGGCCGCCCTGTGCGTGTCCGGGTCCGCCGGCATGGGCCTGGCGGAAGATTTGAAGATCCCCTTTGTCCAGGAGGTGTACGCCACCCGGGCCGCCACGAAGAAGTACATCCCCGACGCCGACGTGGTCATCGAGCTCGGGGGCGAGGACGCCAAGATCCTCTTCCTCTCCGGCTCTATGGAAGTGCGGATGAACGGCTCCTGCGCCGGAGGCACCGGGGCCTTTATCGACCAGATGGCCACCCTGCTGTCCATCACCCCGGAAGAGCTGAACAACATCGCCATGGACAGCCAGCGGTCTTACAGCATCGCCTCCCGGTGCGGCGTCTTCGCCAAAAGCGACATCCAGGCCCTGCTAAACCAGGGCGCCCAAAAGTGCGACATCGCCGCCTCCATCCTGGTGGCGGTGGTGAACCAGACCATCGCCGGCCTGGCCCAGGGCCGGGAGATCACCGGCAAGGTGGTGTACCTGGGGGGACCCCTCACCTTCCTGCCCCAGCTGCGGGTGGCCTTCGACAAGATCTTGGGGGTGGAGGGCACCCGGCCTGAGAACTCCCTGTACTTTGTGGCGGCGGGGGCCGCCTTGTCCGGCCCGGGGGAGGAGTTCGACTTAAAGGAGATCACCCAGCGGATCGCCCACTACAGCTCCAGCCACCACTACCAGGCAAGCTCCGCCCTGTTCTCCTCCCAGGAGGAGTTCGCGGAGTTTGAGGCCCGGCACCAGCGGGACACCGTCCCCACCGACGCCCCCCTGCTGGAGGATCACATCGCCTTCGTGGGCGTGGACGCCGGCTCCACCACGGTGAAGGCCGTGGCGGTCAACTCCCAAGAGGAGATCATCTTCTCCCGGTACCTGCCCAACTCCGGCAACCCGGTGCCCCTGGTGCGCCAGTTCCTTTTAGAGCTCTACGAGAAATATCCCGACATCCAGATCAAGTCCGCCGCCTCCACCGGCTACGGGGAGGAGATCATCAAAAACGCCTTCGGCCTGGATCTGGGAGTGGTGGAGACCATCGCCCACTTTACCGCCGCCAGGAAGTTCCAGCCCGACGTGGACTTCATCATCGACATCGGCGGCCAAGACATCAAGTGCTTCCAGATTAAAAACGGGGCCATCGACAACATCTTCTTAAACGAGGCCTGCTCCTCCGGCTGCGGAAGCTTCCTGCAGACCTTCGCCGGGGCCCTGGGCTACGAGATGGCGGACTTCGCCAGGCTGGGCCTGTTCGCCGACAGCCCGGTGGATCTGGGCTCCCGGTGCACCGTGTTCATGAACTCCTCGGTCAAGCAGGCCCAGAAGGACGGGGCCTCCATCGAGAACATCTCCGCGGGCCTTTCCATGAGCGTGGTGAAAAACGCCCTGTATAAAGTCATCCGGGTGGTGGACGCCAAGAGCCTGGGCCAGCACGTGGTGGTCCAGGGGGGCACCTTCTTAAACGACGCGGTGCTGCGGGCCTTTGAGAAGGAGATTGGCCAGAACGTGACCCGGCCCTCCGTCTCCGGCCTGATGGGCGCTTACGGCGCCGCCCTGTACGCCAAGGAAAAGGGCCGGGGGGAGAGCTCTATTCTGGACCGCCGGGGGCTGATGAACTTCCAGCACGAGGTCAAGGCCATCACCTGCAACGGCTGCGAGAACCGCTGCCGCCTGACGGTGAACACCTTCCAGGGCGGGGCCCGGTACATCGCCGGCAACCGTTGCGACAAGCCCCTGCGCAAGGGGGGCAAGACCACCCAGTACAACCTCTACGACTACAAGCGCCAGCTGCTGGACTCCTACAAGCCCTGCCACGGTCCCCGGGGGACCATCGGCATCCCCATGGGGCTGAACATGTTCGAGCTCTACCCCTTCTGGCACACCTTCTTCCGCACCCTGGGCTTCGGGGTGTTCCACTCTCCCGAGTCCGACCGGAAGCTGTACTTCCGGGGCCAGCACACCATCCCCTCAGACACGGTGTGCTACCCCGCCAAGCTCCTCCACGGCCACATCGAGGCCCTGCTGGACGAGCGGCCCGACGCCATCTTCTACCCTTGTATGAGCTACAACTTAGACGAGCACCTGGGGGACAACCACTACAACTGCCCGGTGGTGGCCTACTACCCCGAGGTGCTGGACGCCAACGTGGCCGCCCTGAGCAAGGTGAAATTCATCTACGACTACGTGGGGCTGCACCGGCCCAAGGATTTCCCCAAGAAGATGCAGGCCATTTTGAAAAAATACTTCCCCCCCATCCCGGAGAAGGAGATCCGGGCCGCCAGCGAGGCGGCCTACGCCGAGTACTACGCCCACATGGGGCGCATCCGGCAAAAGGGCAAGGAGTACCTGGCCCTGGCCCAGCGGGAGAACCTGCCGGTGATCATCCTCTCCGGCCGGCCCTATCACTTAGACCGGGAGGTGAACCACGGCATCGACAAGCTCATCTGCGAGTGCGGGGCCGTGGTGGTCACCGAGGACTCTGTCAGCGACCAGGAGCAGAAGTTCCCCACCGGGGTGCTCAATCAGTGGACCTACCACGCCCGGCTGTACGCCGCCGCCAAATACGTGGTGGACAGCAAGGATAAACGGATCAACCTGGTGCAGCTGGTGTCCTTCGGCTGCGGCGTGGACGCCATCACCGGCGACGAGGTCCGGTCCATCCTGGAACAGGGCGGCCGGATCTACACCCAGATCAAAATCGACGAGATCACCAACCTGGGGGCGGTGCGCATCCGCCTGCGCAGTTTGTTCGCCGCTTTGGGACTGGGGACAGAGGCTGCGGAAAACAGGGAAGCGTGACGAGGGAATCGTTCCCTCTGGGGGAAGCCGGCGAAAGCGCCGCCTGCCCAGCGTCCCCCCGCGACGGAAAAGTTCTTTGCCTGCTTTCTCGCAAGAAAGCAGGACGGCACGCCCCAGGCGTGTCCTTGCGCGTCTTCCCCAGCCGGGAAAGACGGGAAAGGAGAGTGTTCTCGATGTCCGACAACGCCCACCGGGTGGAATTTACCCGGGAGATGAAAAAAGACTACACCATTTTGACCCCCAACATGGCGCCCATCCACTTCGAGCTCATCAAAAACGTGCTGGAGAGCGACGGGTACCACATCGAGCTTTTGCGCACCACCGGGAGAGAGATCGTGGACGAGGGCCTGAAGTACGTGCACAACGACACCTGCTACCCGGCCCTGCTGTCCATCGGCCAGCTGATGCACGCCCTGCACAGCGGCAAGTACAACCTCCACAAGGTAGCCCTGATTATGACCCAGACCGGCGGCGGGTGCCGGGCCTCCAACTACATCCACCTGCTGCGCAAGGCCTTAAAGAAGGACGGCCTGGACTATATCCCCGTTATCTCGGTGAACCTTTCGGGGCTGGAGAGCAACCCCGGGTTTAAGATCACCCTGCCCCTGCTGCGCAAGGCCATCGCCGCCCTGACCTACGGGGACCTGCTGATGCTTCTGAAAAACCAGGTCAAGCCCTACGAGATCAAGGAGGGGGCCAGCGACGCCCTGGTGGAGCAGTGGACCCTGACGCTGACAAAGCTCTTCGAGCAGGGCAAGGCCTTTACCCAGCGGGAGGTGCGGGACTACTTCCAGCGCATCGCCAAGTCCTTCGCCCAGATCCCCATCCGCCGCCGGGAGAAGACCAAGGTGGGCATTGTGGGGGAGATCTACGTAAAGTACTCCGCCCTGGCCAACAACCACCTGGAGGACTTCCTCTTCAGCCAGGGCTGCGAGGTGATGGTCCCCGGCATCCTGGGCTTTATGATCTTCAAGGTGGACAACCGCCTGGAGGACATTAAGCTCTACGGGGGCAGCGAGGCCAAAAAGCAGGTGTGCACCCTGCTGAAGTGGTATTTTACCAAGTACGAGAGCGACCTGATCGCCGCGGTGAAGAAGTACCCCCAGTTCACCGCCCCCGCCCCCTACGCCCACCTGAAGGAGCTGGCCGGGAAGGTCATCGGCTACGGCTGCAAGATGGGCGAGGGCTGGCTGCTCACCGCCGAGATGATGGAGCTCATCGAAAGCGGGTACGAGAACGTGGTGTGCACCCAGCCCTTCGGCTGCCTGCCCAACCACATCGTGGGCAAGGGGATGATCCGCAAGGTGAAGAACCTCTATCCCCAGGCCAACATCGTCCCCATCGACTACGACCCCTCCGCCACCCAGGTCAACCAGGAAAACCGCATCAAGCTCATGCTGGCGGTGGCCAGGGAATAGGACAGGGAGGAAATGGAAGAAGCTGTTGTAAAAAAACGCGGTCTTTGGTAGAATAGACCTGCGGGGTGACCCGCGGGAGCTTGCCGTATGCGGTAGACCGGGAATCTTTCTCCCGGTTTGCGGTCGGCCCTCTGTGGAAAGCAGAGGGGTCTTATCCCGTAAGGGATAGGAAATTCTTTTGGGAACTTTTAAAAAGGTTTCGCCCCTCGAAAGGGGGGATCTCCCATGTACATGACGCTCGCTGACTTTTGCCAGGTGATGCTCATGCTCCTGGGTTTCGCCGGGTTTCTGTGGACCCTGTGGACCTATTGGGACAAAAGAAAATGACCGCCCCAAGCCAAGGAATGCGGTCATTTTCTAGTGACAGTATCTGAGGGCTGACCGTGTTGCCGGCAGGCTCTCTTTCTACCCTTATTATAGAACGAACCCGAAACGATGTCAACCACCATCCGCCCGGAACGGGCACTGACAGGAGGGTCATCATGGCACAACGGAACGTAATCTTGAGCGCCGACAGCACCTGCGACCTGGGCGACGAGCTGAAAGCCCGGTACGACGTGCACTACTACCCCTTCCACATCATCTTAGAGGACAGGGACTACCAGGACAACGTGGACATCCACGTGCAGGAGATCTACCAGGCCTACTACGACAGGAAAGTCCTGCCCCGCACCGCCGCCATCAACGTGGGCGAGTACGCCGACTACTTCCGCCCCTTTGTGGAGGCGGGTTACGATGTGGTCCACTTCTGCCTGGGCGGGGCGCTGTCCAGCGCCCAGAAGAACTGCCAGCTGGCCGCTCAGGAGCCGGACCTGGCGGGCCACGTGTTCCCCATCGACAGCTTCAGCCTGTCCACCGGCATCGCCCTGCAGGTCATCGAGGCGGGAGACAGGATTCGCCAGGGCCTGCCCGCCGCCCAGATTGCCCAGGAGGTAAGCGCCCTGCGGCAGCACTGCCACGCCAGCTTCATCCTGGACACCCTCACCTTTATGAAGGCCGGGGGCCGCTGCTCGGCGGTGGTGGCCTTCGGCGCCAACCTGCTGAACCTGAAGCCCTGCATCGAGGTGGACAACACCAGCGGCGCCATGCACGTGGGGAAGAAATACCGGGGGAGCCTGGAGAAGGTCCTGCCCCAGTACGTCCGGGACCAGCTGGCCCTGTACCCCAAGGTCAAGGGGGACCACCTGTTCATCACCTACTCCACCATCGACCCGGCTCTCATCCAGCTGGTGCGGAAAACGGTGCAGAAGGCCATGTCTTTCAAGGAGATCCACATCACCGCCGCCAGCTGCACCATCGCCAGTCACTGCGGCCCCAACACTTTGGGCATCTTGTTTGAGACGGAAGATTGAAAGGGGGGAAGCCTCAGGGCTTCCTTTTTTGTGAGCGGCCCCAACACCTCGGGCCCTGCTCGAAACGGAAGATTAAAAAGGGGAAGCCTCAGGGCTTCCCTTTTTTGCGAGCGGCCCAACGCTCTGGGGCCTGTTCGAAGCGGAAAGATAAAAGGGGGAAGCCTCAGGGCTTCCCTTTTTTGCGAGCGGCCCCAACACCTCGGGCCCTGCTCGAAATGGAAGATTGAAAGGGGGAAGCCTTCGGGCTTCCTTTTTTGTGAGCGGGTGCTTTGGCCCTGTTTCAGATAAAAGAAAAGGGAAAGCACACAGGCCTTCCCTTTTCTTGCAGGGGGGACTCCTCTTAAGTTTCGAAGCGTTTGGCGTGGCGCAAGACTTTGAAGAAGGTGGGCACCAGGAAGGCGTCCGCCAAAGTCCAGGCGCAGGGGCTGGCGAAGCAGGCCAGTAGGAAGCCGAATTTCGGCACCAGGAACAGGCCGAAGACACCGCGGGCCACCATTTCGAAGCAGCCGGCGAACATGGCCACCTTGCTGTAGCCCATGCCCTGGATGAACAGCCGGAACACGTTCACCCCCGCCAGGGGAATGAAGAAGGCCGCCTGGATCACCAAGAACTGGTAGGCCTGGCGGATGATCTCCGTCTCCGAGGCGTCTACGAAGAGGAGCATCATGGTGCGGCCAAAGAGCAGCACCACCGCCAGGGCCAGCAGGGAGTAGACGCTGCCGATGACCATCCCGGACCGGACGCCGGGGCCCAGGCGGTCGGGCTTTTTGGCGCCGATGTTCTGCCCGGCGTAGGTGGACATGGACACCCCCAGGGCGTCGAAGACACAGGCAAAGAGCATCTGCAGCTTGTTGGAGGCGGTGACAGAGGCCACCACCACCGACCCCAGGCCGTTGACGGAGGTCTGCAGCAGAATGCTGCCAATGGCGGTGATGGACAGCTGCAGCCCCATGGGCAATCCCATGCCCAGCAGCCGGGCCATGTGGTCCAGCCGGGGGCGCAGGTCGTCCCGGGACAAGTGCAGCAGGGGGAAGCGCTTCCAGATAAACACCAGGCAGGCCACGCCGGACAACGCCTGGGAGATCACCGTGGCCCAGGCGGCCCCCGCCACCCCCATGGGGATGACCAGGATGAGGAACAGGTCCAGGCCGATGTTGAGCACCGAGGCCATCACCAAAAACACCACCGGGGTGCGGCTGTCTCCCAAGGCCCGCAAAAGGCTTGCCAGGGTGTTATACAGCACCGTCACCGGGATGCCCAGAAAGATGACCACAATGTAGTTGTAGGCGTCGTCGATGATGTCCGCTGGGGTGTCCATCCACTCCAGAATCGGCCGGCACAGCGCCACCGTCACCACGGCGAAGAGGACGGAGAAGACAGCCGCCAGCCACACGATGTTCCCCACATAGCGCTTGAGCTCCCGCTCGTCTTTGGAGCCGAAGCTCTGGGACACGGGGATGGCAAAGCCCGCGCACACCCCCAGGCAGAAGCCCAGGATCAGGAAGTTGACAGAGCCGGTGGAGCCCACCGCGGCCAGGGGGCCCGTGCCCAGAAACCGGCCCACGATCACCGTGTCCACCATGGAGTAGAACTGCTGGAACAGGTTGCCGAACATCAGGGGGATGGCAAAGCTGACCACCAGCCGCATGGGGGAGCCTACGGTCATATCTTTTGTCATACAGCCGCCGCCTTTCCGGAGAAGATTTTGCAAACACGAGTAGCATCTTACACCCGAGCAGGCAAAATGGCAAGGTGTTTTTCGCAATTTCCCAGCTTTTTTCGGCCCGCTCCCCCAGCGCCAAAAGACCGCCCCCAGGGGGGCGGTCTTTTCTCTCTGTCAGGATTCCAATTCTTCCAAGGCGCTTTCCGGCAGGGGCGGGGACTCCCCTCCCCCCGAGCGGGCCAGCCAGTGGGAAAAATGCGGCTCCCCGCTGTAGTACAGGGTCTCTCCCATCTCGACGGCGTTGGGGTACAGCTCCAAAGAGTAGGTCCCGCCGGAGGTGGTGATCTCCACCAGGTCCTCCCAGCCAGACCGGCTGCCCACCTCCACGGCTTTGGTGTAGCGGAATGCGGCCAAATACTCCGCCGCCTCCCGGGCTTCCTCCGGGTCCTCCAGGACCCACGCCTGCTCCTCTGCCCCGGCGTGGCGCACCTCGATGCGCTGTACCTCCTCCGGGGAGAAGTCCAAGGCCGCAGCCAGGGACAGAGCCTGAGACGCCCCTGTCCCATACAGGGCGATCTGCCAGAAGGCCAGCCCCAGCAGCCCCAGCTCGATCACACAGACTGCCAAGAACGATCTGCCGTTTTTCATGGCGCGCTCCTATCCGCTGCCGCTGTCACCCCACCACATGCTCCAGGGTGTCGCCGAAATCTACAAACACAATCTTGCCGTCCTCGGTCTGGACCCGCCCCTCCAGGGTCAGGTCCTTTTGGGTGCCGCTCTGCTCCCAGCCGCAGTCCGCCTGGAAGGTGTACACCCCGTTTTCCTGGGCGGTGAGCTCCAGCCTCACCTCTTTGGGGGTGAGGGTGACGCCGTTTGCGGCGCAGTAGGCGTCAAAACCCGCCTGCTGGTACACAGAGGCGCACAGCTCCTGGAAGTAGTCCGGGTCGAAGTTCTCCCCCGGGAAGAGCTCTTCCAGGGCGGCGGCGTAGTCGGCCGACAAGTCCGCCTCCCCGGCGGCGAAGTCCTCCCCGTGCTCCTTTGCGAAGGGAGTGGGACAGGTGTAGAGGATCTCCAAAGTCTCCTGCAGGGCGGCGTCCTCCCCGGCGGCCTCCTGGCTTTCGGAGCAGCCCCCCAGGGCGGCCAGCAGGAACAGGGCTGTCAGCGCCAGCAGCGCCACGCGAAGGGTGGTTTTCGTCTTCTTTTTCATGTGGTCCCCATCCTTTCCTCAGGTGATGACACAGCATGACGGGTCCCCAAAAAGCAAGAAAAGGGAGTCCCTTCTGTGGGAGTCCCCATCATACTATTCTAGTAATACTAGAGTATCACACCGCCCAGAAAATGTCAATAGTTTGTGAAGATTTTGCCAAGATTTAACAATAGGTTCCCGTCTATCGGGGGTTTTTCGGGCGAGTGATCTGCGCCCCATCCCCTTGTACCCCCATGGAAGATGGCTTCCTCTGAGGCGGAAAGCTATAAACCGTGGGGGTATTAAAGGGGGGCCGTAAGCCCCCCTTTGCCCCCCAAGATGATAGAGCCTTCCTCGATCTAGGAGGCTTGCAACAACAGTGGGGGTTCCCAAAGGGGGCAAAGCCCCCTTTGGAATGAGATTATAGAATATAATCCCCCTCCCGCGCCTGCGAGGGTGCGTATATCACCTTGGTATGGGCGCGGGAGGGGGTGAGCGAGCGCCGGTGGCGCTCTGCCGCGAACCGACCGAGCCGGCAGGCGAGACCAGGGGGTGGGTTTTCTATAGATTACCCCACGGCAGGCGAGACGGGGACAGGCTCATAAAACCGCCTCCCCGGGAAATAGGACGGGGAGGCGGCCTATCGCCCCGCGGGCGCGTGCGGCCGTCTCCCCTGCCTTGCTCTTTTTCGCGGCTGCGCCGCTCTTTAAGGTCGCAGGGGCTTTGCCCCCGCACCCCCACAAGCTTTTTGAAAAAAGCTTGACCAAAAACTTTTACTTGGCCTTACCGGGCCCTGTGGGTCAGATTCCCAGCAGCGCCGGGGCGGCGTCGGTCATCTTCTGAATCTCCTGGAGAGACGCCTCCTTCGTGGCGCCCTTGCCGGAGAGGTAGATCTTGATCTTGGGCTCGGTGCCGGAAGGACGGACGATCAGCTTGCAGCCGTTCTCCATGCGGTACTCCAGCACGTTGGACTTGGGCAGGTCGATGGCCCCTTCCTTGTCCCCGTAAGACTGGCTCAGCTGGTAGTCGCTGCGGCCCGTCACCTTGGCCCCGGCAATCTCCTGGGGAGGATCGTTGCGCAGGGTGTCCATGATCTTGTTCATGGTCTTCATGCCGTCCTCGCCCTCAAAGGCGAAGTTCAGGGTGGCGTTCTGGTAGTAGCCGTACTTCTCGTACAGCTCGTTGATCACGTCCACCAACGTCTTGCCCTGGCGCTTGTAGTAAGAGGCCATCTGGCAGATGAGCATGCTGCCGTCCACGGCGTCCTTGTCCCGGACATAGCCGCCGGACAGGTAGCCGTAGCTCTCCTCAAAGCCCAGCAGGTAGCTGTCGGCGTTGCCTTCCTTCTCCTCCAGCTCGGCGATGATGTCGCCGATGTACTTAAAGCCCGTCAGGCACCGGCGCATCTCCACGCCGTAGTCCTTGGCGATGGGGTCCACCATGTCCGTGGACACGATGGTGGTCACGGCCACAGGGTGAGCGGGAAGCTTGCCCTGCTCCTTCTTCACCTGGGCGATGAAGTTCAGCAGCAGAATGCCCACTTCGTTGCCGGTCATCAGCACGAACTCGCCGCCCTGGTTCACCGCGATGCCCACCCGGTCGCTGTCCGGGTCGGTGGCCAGCAGCAGGTCAGGCTGCAGCTTGGCGGAGAGCTCCAGGCCCTTCTGCAGGGCCTCTTTAAACTCGGGGTTGGGATAGGGGCAGGTGGGGAAGTTCCCGTCGGGCTCGCTCTGCTCGGGGACGATGGTCACGTCCTTGATGCCGATGCGGTCCAGAATCCGGGTAACGCACATCTTGCCCGCGCCGTTTAAGGGGGTGTACACCAGCTTCAGGTTGCTGGCGTCGTCGATCAGGCTCTCCTGGTACACGGCGTCCAGGAAGGCGTCTACGGTCTCGTCGCCGATGTACTCGATCAGGCCCTGCTTTACGGCCTCGTCGAAGTCCATCTTCTTCACCCCGGAGAAGATGTCCAGGGAGTTGATCTCGTTCATAATGCCGTCGGCCATGTCCGCGGTGACCTGGCAGCCGTCGCTGCCGTAGGCTTTATAGCCGTTGTACTTGGCGGGGTTGTGGCTGGCGGTGACGCAGATGCCCGCGTCGCACTGCAGGTGCCGCACCGCGAAGGACAGGGAGGGGGTGGGCATCAGCTGGGGGTAGAGATAGGCCTTGATGCCGTTGGCGGCCAGCACCGCCGCGGACTGCTGGCAGAACAGCACGCCCTTGTTCCGGCTGTCGTGGGCAATGGCCACGGACTGGGGCTTGCCGTTTGCGTGCTTGAGCAAGTAATTGGCCAGGCCCTGGGTGGCCTTTCGCACGGTGTACACGTTCATCCGGTTGGTGCCCGCGCCGATCACGCCCCGCAGGCCGCCGGTGCCGAACTCCAGGTCCCGGTAGAACCTGTCGTTGATCTCCTCGGGCTGGTCTTTCACCGCCAACAATTCTTCCTTCAGATCGGGATCATCCAGATCCTGCTGCAACCATCTTTCATATTCTGTCATACGCTGCCACACACCTTTCTGAAAGCTTGGGAACGCCCTGGCAAACCGCCAAAGTTTCTATGATAAGATTACCATTTTTTGTGGTGCATGTCAACTCAAATCCAGTCAACTTTCCCGCAGTTTTACCACGTTGGTCACAATCCCCTGGGGGGTGATGTCCACCGTGCCGTAGCTGGGCTCCCAGCTGTTCAGGGAGCCCGGGTTCAACAGGTAGAGGCCGTCGTCGTATTCCTCCAAGGCGTGGTGGGTGTGGCCGAACAGGGCCACCTGGGCTTTCCGCTCCCGGGCGGCGCACACCAGGGTGTACAGCCCGGACTTGACCCCGTACAGGTGGCCGTGGGTGTAAAAGATCTTCACCCCGTCCACGGTGTACTCCCCCGCCGGGGGCAGGGAGGAGCCCCAGTCGCAATTGCCCTTTACCTGCAAAAAGGTCTTCTCGGGGAAACTCCCCCTGGCCCGCTGCAGCTCCTCCTCCCCGTCCCCCAGGTGGATGACCACCTCCGCCTTGGGCTGGGAGAGCAGGGCCCGGCGCAAAGCGGCGTCGTTGCCGTGGCTGTCCGATACTACCAGGATGCGCATACTGCTTTACCTCTCTTCTTGTTGTGTCCTTTTTGGTTCTAAGACTGGGGCGCCGCCCATACACTGTGGTACCCCGGGGGACCCGGGAGAAAGGAAGGGCTGCGCCATGGAACAGAACGATCCCCGCCTGGAAGCCTTGCTGCGGGCGGCCGCCGGCCGCCTGGGCACCACGCCCCAGGCCCTGCGCCGGGCCGCGGAAAACGGAGAGCTGCTGGAATCCCTGCGGCAGAAAGGCCAGGGCCCTCAGCTGGAACAGGTCCTCTCCGACCCCCAGGCCGCCCGGCGGCTGCTGGAGAGCCCCCAGGGCCAGAGCCTGCTGCGAAGCCTGGGGCTGTTGGGCCCCAAGCCCTGAGGCCGCCCCATGGACGACCTGTCGAAACAGCTGCAAAGCCTGCTCAGCGACCCGGGGGTGCAGGGGCAGCTCTCCGGGCTGCTGGCCTCTCTGGGCCAGGGCAAGGGGGAGGCCCCTGCCCCTGCTGCTGAGCCGGACCTGGGGGCCCTGGCGGGGCTGACCCAAGGGGGCGGGGGGCTGGCGCCCGAAGCCCTGTCCCTGGCGGCCAAGCTGGGCCCCCTGCTGGGCAAGGCGGCCCGGGAGGACGACGCCGCCAGGCTGTTAAAGGCCCTGCGCCCCCTGCTGGGGGAGGCCAGGCAGAAGAAGCTGGACGAGGCCCTGCGCATTTTGCAGCTGCTGCGGCTGCTGCCTCTCTTAAAGGAGAGCGGGGCTTTTTCCGGCCTGCTGGCCGGGCTGCTGTAAGGAGGGTGGCCATGGCGGAATACGATCTGCGCCGGATGCAGGAGGAGGCGGTGCTCAGGGCCCGGGAGATGCAGTCCCGGGCCAGGTTCCCCCACCCCCCTGGGGGCGGACAGGGGCGGGGGAAGGCGGCTGCCTCGGAGAAGAGCAGCCCGCCCCCCAAAGAGCCTCCTCCCCCCAAGGAGGAGGGGGCCTTGGCGGCCCTCTTCCAGGACAAAGAGCGCACGGTGATCCTGGCCCTGGTCCTGCTCCTCTCCCAGGAGGAGGGCCACGAGGATCTCCTCTTCGCCCTGCTGTTCCTGCTGCTGTAAAGGCCTGCTCCGTCTCGCCTGGCGCGTGCCCGCGCGGGGGTCCGTGGCCGGACTGGCCAGGGAAAACCCCTATCCGTTCGCTTCGCTCACTCACCGGGGTTTTCGGGGATGGTCTACGCAACTTAGGTGGTCAGGGCGACTGAAAATCCCGGAGCGCCCCTCAGCGGAGGGATTTTATTGCCCAGCGCGGGCACGCGCCCCGGAACGCCCTTTGTGGAGGGATTTTCCT
>DXDU01000114.1 GCA_019115285.1 Candidatus Acutalibacter pullistercoris | reverse complement strand
CCCCTTGGAGACCCCCTCCTCCCCGGAGACAAGGCAGAAGTCAAAAGCGCCGAACCCCGCCTGCTCCACCAGCCCCTGGACCGTGGTTTTCTCCAAGTACATGTCGGAGAGCAGCCCCAGGGTCTTCCCCTGGCGGCGCAGTTCCTCCACCACCGGCAGGAAGTAGGGGTCCCCCTGGCAGCACCGGGCTTCCAGGTCCCGCTCCCTGGCCATGCCCTCCCCGGCGTTTACTCCGGTCTCCTCTTGCAGCACCGCCCAGATCTCCCCCAGTGTCACCTCCCGAGGGAGGCCGGCCCTGGCCTTTCGCTCCCGGGCCTCCTCCTCCGCCTGGCGGCGCATCCTGGCAAGGCCCGGGACGCCCAAGGCCTCCTCCAGCAGCAGGAACAGGTCCTGGGGCCGGGCCAGGGGACGGAGGAGCAGGGTGTCGAACACGTCGAAGGTCACTGCGGAAAAGGGCGCCAGCCGCCGGAGCAGTGCCTCCCGGCTCTCCCGGCCGGTCAAGGCGGACTCGGGTCCACCCTGCCACAGCAGGGGGATGTCCCGGCCCTCTCCCCCCAACAGGGCCCGGCCCCGCAGGGCCAGAAGCACCCCCGCCCCCTGGAGCCTGCCGCCCCCTCTCCCCCGGAAGGCCAGGTACTTTTCCCGCACCTTTGGGTCTTTGCCCAAAGCCAGCTGGCGCAGTTTGCGGGACAGCTCAAAGCCCCTCACTGGTCCCGCCCCCCTTCGTAGGCGGCGCACACGGTGTCCGGGTCCCCGGAGAGCCGCAGCCTGCCCCGGTCCAGCCACAGTGCCCTGGTGCAGTTTTGCCGGATGACCCCCGGGGAGTGGGACACCAGCAGCACCGTAGAGCCCCCGTGAATCAGCTGGCGGATGCGGGCCTCGCTTTTCTGCCGGAAGAACAGGTCCCCCACGCTGAGCACCTCGTCTAAAATCAAAATCCCCGGGGCCTCCCGGGCGGTGGCGATGGCGAAGGCCAGCCGGGAGACCATCCCCGCGGAGTAGTTGCGCACCTTCTCCTCCAGAAAGCCCTCCAGCTCGGAAAAGGCCACAATGTCCGGGAAGCGCCGGTCCAGCTCCTCTCTGGTGTAGCCTGTCAAGGCCCCGTTGAGGTACACGTTCTCCCGCCCGGTGAGCTCCGGGTCGAAGCCCGTGCCCAGGGTGAGCAGCCGCACCTTGTCCCGGCACACCGCCACCCGGCCCGCCGTGGGCACCAAAGCCCCGGAAATCACCTTGAGCAGCGTGCTCTTTCCAGAGCCGTTGGCCCCCACGATCCCCAGCACCTCGCCCCGCTCCACGGAGAAGCTCACCTGGTCCAGGGCCCGGAACCGGCTCTTCCTCCGCCCCGGCCGGCCCAGGCCCACCAGCCACTCCTTCAGGCTGGCGGGCTCTTCCCCCGCCCGGGGGAACTCCACGGTCACTCTGTCCACTTGGATCTCCATCCTCATCCCTCCTCACAGCCTCCGGAGAATCCCCGGCCGCAGTCTGCGAAAGGCAAGCAGCCCCGCCCCAAACACAGCCGCCGCCCACAGCGCCGGGGCCAGCAGCTCCCCAGGGCCGGGCCACCGGCCCTCCAGCACCCCTCCCCGCAGGCAGGCAATCATCTGGTACAGAGGGTTTGCCCCCACCACCTGGGCCATGGCCGCGGGCAGCTGCTCCACCGGGTAGAACAAGGCGGAGCAGTACATCCACAGGGTGAGGATCACCCCGTACAGGTGCTTGATGTCCCCGAAGAACAAAAAGGCCGCCGCCAGCAGCAGGGAGAGCCCCAGGGAAAAGAAAAACAGGCACACCCCCACCGGGAGCCACAGTAGAATAGGCAGCCCCACCGGCACCCGAAAGGCCAGGAGCATCACCAGGTAGGCCAGGAAGGACCAGCCCAGGTTCACAAAGGCGGCGGCGTTCTTCCCCAGGAGAAACAGCTCCAGGGGGAACCGGACCTTGAGCAGCAGCGAGCGGTTGTCCGCCAAGGCCGTCACCGAGGAAGAAGTCGCCAGGGTGAAGGTCTGCCACACCAGGTAGCCGGTGAGGTAGTAGATGGGGTAGTTCTCGATGCTCCGCCGGAACATGTGGGAGAAGATCAGGGACAGCAGCCCCATGGAGAGCAGGGGGTGGAGCAGGCTCCACACCACCCCCAGCAGAGACCTGGCGTACTTGCGCTTCAGCTCCCGCCCGGTGAGCTGCTCCACCACAAAGGCGTACTGTTTCCACCTCTCCCAGCGATCCATCTGACCTTCCTCCTTTTCTCACCGCCCCGCGGCCTTTGCCGCCCTGAGCAGCTGGTACAGGGCGATGGCGTCAAACCGCCGCCCCGGGTCCTCCCAGGTCAGGGCGGCCGCCCCCTGGGGCCAGGCCCCGGCCAAGCACCCGCCCAGGTTCCTCCCCTCCGGAGGGAGGGGCCGGGCCATAGCCTCCCGGTCGGCCTGGCCCCCGTCGGAGTAGTTGAGCCCTCCAAAGGCGGCGGCTTCCTCCCGGGTGGGCCTCCCCATGAGCAGGGGCAGGGTCCTGCGGGCCAGGGCCAGGTCCTCCCGGCCCCAGTGCAGCAGCTCCTCCCGGCGGGAATGTTCCCCCAGCAGGCGGAAGTACCCCTGATACACAGGCTCCGTCTTGCGGAACAGATCTTTTCTCGTCCCGTCCTCCGGGCCGCACACCGGCAGCACCCGGCCCGCTCCCTGGCGGTAGCCCAGCACCGTGCCGTGGGCCGCCCCCAGCAGCGCCTCCATCAGGGAGTTGGCAAACCACGCCTTCTCCCGCCAGCCGGTTTGGGGGGAGAAGTACCAGCAGTGGGCAGGCATCTTGTTCGGGGAGCGGTACAGCCCCCAATAGCAGCCCTCCAGAGTCCAGCCCTGCCCCAGCCCCTGGAGGATCTTTCCCAGGCTCTCCTGGGTGGAGCCCATCCAACCGCTGTCCACCGCCACCCAGGGGGAGCCGTCCAGCAGGCCCTCCTGGGCAAGGTAGGCGGCGAAGGCTTCCCCGGCCCTGGCCCCCTGCCGGTCCGCCCCCTGGAGGAACAGGGAACACCTGCCCAGGGACCGGCCCAGCTCCTTGAGCTGACCGGGGGCCAGGGCCTCCCCCAAAGGCAGGCCCAGCGAGTGGGCCACGGCTTCCCCCTCCTCCCCGGCAAGCCCCGCCCAGGAAAGCATCTCCCCCAAGGTCTTTCCCCGGCCCTTCCGGCACAGAAGCTCCAGGGCCAGGCCGCGGTCCCAACTCCACAGGGGGAGCCACAGCCCCCGGCGGGACACCGCCAGATACTGGCACTCCAGGGGGAGCCCCAACTGCCTGACCAGCAGCGACGCCCCCCGATAGAGCAGGGCCCCGTCCCGGGCCAGAAAGCACAGGCGGCGCCAGCCTTTCTCCAAAGCCAGCCCCAGCAGCCACTGGAGGAATCCCCCCACCGCCGGGGCCAGCACCAGCCGGGCGGCGGCCCGGGCCGGGTCCTCCCCCTCCAGGGCCATGGACCCCGCCAGTTCCCCCGCCCGGGGAGAGTCAAGAAGGGCCTGGCGGTAGGCCTCCTTTCGCTCCTCAGGGGAGACCACGGCAGTTTTCTCCCTGTTCCCAGAAGCGGCGGCGTCGCACGTAGTGGTGCACCGGCCCGGGGATGGCCGCCGCCAGCAAGGGTTTGCCCACATAGGGGAGCACTGCCGCGCCCCCCATCCCCAGCCGCCGGAAGCCCTCCGCCCGGACCCGTACCTCCCGCAGCCGCCGGGAGAAGGTCCGCCGCCGCAGGGAGCCGCAGTCCTCCCAGTAGCGCAACAGGGGCTCCTGCAGGTTGTAGCCCCGCATCCCCCGCTGGTGCAGGCGGAAGAACAGTTCATAGTCCTCGCACAGGAGATACCTGGGGCTGGGGTCGTATCCCCCCGCGGCTTTCAGGGCGGCGGTGCGGAAGGTCACCGTGGGGTGGAGGTAGGGGGAGTTGTACAGGAAGTCCCGCTTCTCCGGGATCTGGGGCATGCGCTGCAGCCCCCACACTCCGCCGGCGTCGGTGAGCTCCGCGTTGGAGCCCACCCACTGGTACTGGGGGTGGCTTTCCAAAAACGCCACCTGCCGCTGGAGCCTGCAGGGGGCGGCCCAGTCGTCGTGGTCCATCCTGGCGAAGAACGCTCCCCGGCCCTTCTCCAAACACTGGTTCATGGCCCAGCCCAGGCCCCGGTTCTTCTCCCCCCGCAGGCAGCGGATCCTGGAATCCAGCCGGTGCAGGGAGGCGATGGCGCGCCTCCAGGGTTCCCGGGAGCCGTCGTCGTAGAGCAGCAGCTCCCAGTCGCCGCAGGTCTGGTCTAAAATAGACTGCACCGCCAGGCGCAGCTGTTCCAGGTTTCGGGGCTCATACACCCCCATAGCCACGGTGACTTTCACACTCTCTCCCACCGGGAAGCTCTCCCCCTTTCTCCTCCATCTCCTGGTAGACCCGGCGCATCACCGCCTGGGCGTACTTTCCCGCAAAGGGCCGGGCGGCGTCCACACACCGCCGGGACATGGCCTGGCGCTGCCCGGGCCCCAGGGCCCACAAGGCCTCCAGCCCCCGGGCGAAGTCCCCCGGGTCGTCCCACCGGCAGAGAAAGCCGTTGCCCCCCTGCTCCATGTATTCCCTGGTCCCCCGGTTGTCCGCCGCCAGCACCGGCACCCCCATGGCCAGGGACTCCACCCCCGCCATGCCCAGGCCCTCCCGGCGGGAGGGGAAGGCGGTGGCGTCGGCGCAGGCCAACAGCTCCGGCACGTCCCGGCGGTATCCCCAAAGCTCGGCGACGCCGGAAAGCCCCAGCTCCCGGATGGCCCGCTCCAGCCTGGGCCGGAAAAAGCCCTCCCCGCAAATGGCGTACCGCAGGGGAGGCAGCCCCTGGGGCCTGGCTTTCAGCTGGGCCAGTGCCCGGAGCACCACCTGGTGGTTCTTGTTCTCGTTGAGCTCCCCCAAAGACAGGAGGAAGAACTCCTCCCCCAACCCGTAGGCCCGGCGCAGGGCCTGGCGCCGCTGGGGGCTGGGGGGCGAGAACCGCTCCAGATCCAGACCCACCCCCGGCAGCTTCCACAGGCTGCCCCCCGGCCGCAGGGGGAAGCCCCTGGCCCGGCGGTAGTCCTCCTCGTTTACCACCAGGAGCAAGTCGGTGTACCGGGCCAAAAAACGCTCCGCCGGGTAGTACAGCAGCCAGTTGCGCCAGGGCGCTCCCCGGTAAAAGTGGAAGCCGTGGGCGGTGTAGGCCACCACCGGCCGGGGGCCCGGGGCGTACTTTCCTGCAAGCCGCCCCAGCACGCCCCCCACCGGGGTGTGGCAGTGGATGGCGGTGATCCCCTCCTCCAGAATGAGGCTTCGCAGCTGGAGGAACGCCTGCCAGTTCTCTCGAAAGAGAAAGGGGGACCGGGCGATGGGGATGTGGTGGGTGCGCACCCCCAAAGCCTCGATCTCCCGCCGGTCCCGGCAGTAGGGGGGCTCGGTGAAGTTGGCGGCGTAGTGCACGGTATACCCCAAAGACTGGAGGAGCCTCACGTCTCCCCGTTCGAATTTCAGCAGAAAGTCCCCGGTGGTGGTGACCACCAGCACCTGCCGCTCCATGGCGCTCCCTCCTTTCCCCGGGCCTGCGGTCCTGTGGTAGTCTGCCCCAGGGGCGAGAAAAAATCCCCTGGGGCCTCTCTCCTATCTTGACAAATTTTTCCCTTTGTGATACCGTTTTCTTAGAGAATTCTTCCCTTTGGAGGCATGTGTTATGAAAGTCAATATCGGCACCTATTCCTTTGGCGGCATCGCCAGCTACCTGGGCCTGGGACCCACCCTGCTGGAGAAGTTCCAGACCATCAAGTCCCTGGGGTACGACGGGGTGGAGCTGCTCCCCGTAGACCTGGAGAACGACGTGGAGGACATCAAGAAGTGGGCGGAGGAGACCGGCCTGGAGATCGTCTCCATCCACGCCAAGCCCACCGAGGAGATCGTAAAGAAGATGGCCGCCCTGGGGGCCAAGGCCGTCATCTGGGCGGGCACCGATTTCTGCGACAAGGAAGAGGCCATCGCCCTGGCCAAAGAGCTGGACCAGATGGCCGAGATGGCCGAGCCCTACGGCATCAAGATCGGCTACCACAACCACAGCAAAGAGTTTTACATGGATGAGGGCCTGCCCCTGCTGGCCCACGTGATGGAGAATTCCAGCAAGTGCTACCTGCAGCTGGACTGCGGCTGGGCCATGAACGCCGGCACCTATCCCCCCTCCTTCATCCGCAAGTACAAGAACCGCATCGCCGCCATTCACGTCAAAGAGAACTGCCGGGTCCAGGGCCCTGGCCCCAAGCCCGCTTCCGCCAAGGACGTAAAGGGCGACGGCGCCGGCCCCTTCGCCCATGTGAAGGAGCTGCCCCTGGAGGAGCGCCAGAAGATGCTGGACAACTTCAACGCCATGAGCAACAGCCCCGAGGGCAAAAAGCGCTTCGAGGTACAGTGCAAGCTGGGCGCCCCCGAGTCAAACCTGGATTACCAGGAGATCAAGAACGCCCTGGACGAGCAGGACTTCGAGGCCTTCTGGGTGGTGGAGCGCGAGAACTTCTACGCCGACCACGACCAGTGCCTGAAAGAAGACTGTGCCTGGCTGAAGGCCAACATCAAGTAAAGACAAGTCGAAAAGAAAAGGAGCCACCCCAATGGGTGGCTCTTTCCTTTCGCCCTGCCGGGCTTTCTCTTCTCTCTTGAACGAGAGAAGCAGAGAACTTTCAATTGTCAGCGACCGAGCCTGGCGGGAAGTTTTCTCCCGTCTGCCTCGTCCGGGCCCACTCTCTTGTGAGGGGTGCCGCCGGGCGGGGCTTCCTTTACTCCGTTCGTTCCAGCTCCACGGTGAGGGCCTCCGCCTCGGGGTGGGGGAACACCGGCACCCAGGTGACACTCTCCACCGGCTGGAAGCGGAGGGAGGAGTAGGCGGCGCAAGTCTGGGGCTCCCTCTTTTCCGCCAGAAAGACCGCCGTAGGCCCATCCGCCCCGCCGATAATGCAAATGGATACCGCCTCCGGCCCCGCCCCAGCGACAGTAGCCGTGGGGCCGTCCGCCTCGCCGAGGACACCGATGGAGGACGCTTCCGGGACCGGCTCGCCGTCGATATAGCCCCACGCGCCGGGAAACCTCGCCGCTCCCCCATCCCTGGTGCGGGGGCGATCCATGGGAGCTGCATCCCGCAGGGTGATTGTCTCCTCCTCACCGGACTCCGGGTCCAGGGTGTACACCAGCCGCTGGAAGCACTGGGGGAACTCCCAATTTCCCAGCTCCGGGAAAGGCGCCTCCATGTCCAGGGTTTTCTCCTTGACCTCCAGCGCGGTAAGGGTCACCATCCTCCCGGTGACGGGATGCCGCAGCGCCACTCTCTCCCCCGCTCTCACCTGAAACGGCGTACCGGGCAGCTCTTTCCCGGCTTCTTTCACTGTCAGGGAGAGGGTCTCCACCTCCCGCCGGCGGCTCCAGGGAAACACATAGCGCGCGATCTCCCAGCCTTTGCTTTTCTCCAGGCCGTAGTGGCTCAGCAGCCAGTGGGCCTCCACATCTTCCCAGGGCCCCTCGATGCCGGGCAGGTACACCCGGCTGATGCTTTCGCTCCCGGGCGACTCCTTTCCATTAACCGACGCGGAGATTTCAAATTCCAGCCGGAAGGGATTTTCCACCTCGATTTGCAGCAGCGCCCCGGGCCCAAACCGCGTCTCCAGGTCCCGGTAGTCGGCGTCAAGCGGCAAGCCCCACTTCTCCAGATAGGCCTGGAAAGCCTTGGGGTCCAGCTCACGGCAGAGGTCCACGGCCAACCCCTTGCCGCAGGAATAGACCCCCAGCACCCGGAAGCGGTTTTCCCCGATGGAAAAATCCCCGGCAAACGGCAGGGGGATTCCGGGGTGCTCCCGCCGGTTGGGCGTGAAAAAGCTCCCTCCCGCTGTGACATACCACTCCGGCACGTTTTCCCGCTGCTTGCGAAGAAACTCCTGATCTGCCTCCCAGCCCGGGTACTTCCTCCCATCTTCCACAACATTCCCCTCCTTACCCAGGTTCTTTCTGTAACGCATTCTATCACCGAAAGTGGGGAAACGCAACAAAAAAGCCCCGGGTCGCCCCAGGGCTTTTGCCTTGCGTACTGTTACTGCTCCCGGCCGATCTGCACCGCTTTGCGGTTGAAGTCCAGCATCTGGGCTTTCCGGGCGGGGACGCACTTCTGGATGGCCTCATCCAGGGTGGCGCCGTCGCAGAACTGGTAGTCGCCCCCGGGGAGGGAGCACACCTCCTGGAACAGCTTGCCCACCAGGATCATGTTGGCCAGGCCGGAAAGGCCGTTCTCGTCGGCCAGCTTGGTGGCGGGCACGTAGTACACGGTCACGTCGTCCCGCTCCACCTTCTCGTCAATCAGGCTGGAGTCCACCAGCACCACGCCGCCGGGCTCCACCGCGTTGATGAACTTGTCGAAGGAGGGGCGGTTCATGGCGATGAGCACGTTGGGGTTGGTCACCAGGGGGGACCCGATGGCCTCGTCGGAGACGCACACGCTGCAGTTGGCGGTGCCGCCCCGCATCTCAGGGCCGTAAGAGGGCAGCCAGGACAGCTGCTTGTTGGCGATGAGGGCGGCGTTTACCACCACTTTCCCGGCGAAGAGCACGCCCTGCCCGCCAAATCCAGCAAAGAGGATGTTCAAGTTTTTCATTTCTTCACGCCCTCCTCCACGTCTTTGTACACACCCAGGGGGTAGTAGGGGATCATGTTGTCCTCCAGCCACTTCACGGCCTCCACGGGGGACAGGCCCCAGTTGGTGGGGCAGGTGGACAGGACTTCCACAATGGAGTAGCCCTTGCCGTCGATCTGGTTCTGGAAGGCCTTCTTAATGGCTTTCCGGGCGATGTTCACGTTCTTCACGTTGTCCACGGTAACCCGCTGGGCAAAGCACACGCCGTCCAGAGTGGAGAGCATCTCGCAGACCTTCACGGGATAGCCGGCGGTGTTGGTGTCCCGGCCGTAGGGGGTGGTCTGGGTCACCTGGCCCGGCAGGGAGG
>DXDU01000113.1 GCA_019115285.1 Candidatus Acutalibacter pullistercoris | reverse complement strand
GACCTGCTGGCCGCCGGCAACTGGCAGAAGATCGCCGACCTGGCCAAAGCCTGCGCCGACCTGGTCCACGTCCTCCGCGGCCAGTGACTAGAAACCACAAGAAAGCCCCCAGCCATCTCCGGCCGGGGGCTTTTCGCTGTCTGGGAGCTTCTGGAGAGGCGAGCGCCTGCCCCAACGTGGTGGCCTGCGGGGGCAGCTGGCTGTGCCCCAAAGAACTGCTGGCCGCCGGCAGCTGGCAGAAGATCGCTGACCTGGTCCGGGTCATCCGCGGCCAGTAATAAAACACAGAAAAGCCCCCAGCCGTCTCCGGCCGGGGGCTTTTGCTGTCTGGGGGACCCTCCCCGAAACTGAAAAAGCGCCGGGGATCACCCAGCGCTTTTTTCTTTGGGAGAATTACTCCTTGTCCTCTTCCTCGTCCTCTTCGTCGAAGTCGAACTCCAGGGTCTCGCCGCAGCCGGGGCAGACGATGCTGCCCTCTTCCAGCATGTCGTCGGTGAGCTGGATGGTGTCGCCGCAGCTGGGGCAGGTCACCTCGAACTCGGCCTCGTCCTCGTCGTGATGGCAGTGGCCGCAGCCGCAGTCATCCTCGTCGTCCAGGCCGTAGAACTCTTCCTCCAGGTCGCCCAGATCCTCGTCGATCTCGTCCACCTGCTCGCTGAGCTCTTCAAAGCCGTCCTCCAGCTCTTCCACAGAGACGCACAGGTCGTCCAGCAGCTCCAGCATGGCGTTGAGGACCTTGGTCTCCTTGGCGGAGGGGTCCAGCTCCAGGCCTTCCATCAGGCCGCGGATATAAGAAGCTCTCTCGGAATTGGTCATTGTCTCGTTCCTCCTTGTTCCCACCGGGACGGGCCCGGCTGATAGCGTTTGCTCCGCTCTTGGCGGAACCTCTTTCGCGCACCGCAGCGTCTCACTGTTTTGGCGAAGCCAAAGTCACGGTCCTGCAGACCGGGAAGTGAAACCTGCGGAGTTGAGACCGCAGAAAGCGGGCAATACTCTTAGGCTCTCTCCATGTACTCCCCGGTGCGGGTGTCGATGCGGATCATCTCGCCCTCGTTGATGAACAGGGGCACGCGGATCTCGGCGCCGGTCTCCAGGGTGGCGGGCTTCATGGTGTTGGTGGCGGTGTCGCCCTTGACGCCGGGCTCGGTCTTGGTGACCTCCAGCTCCACGAAGTTGGGGGGCTCCACGCCGAACACGTTGCCCTTGTAGGACAGGACGCGGCACTCCATGTTCTCCTTGACGAACTTGAAGTTGTCCCCCAGGATGCTGCCGTTGATGGGGATCTGCTCATAAGTCTCGTTGTCCATGAAGTAGTACAAGTCCCCGTCGCTGTACAGGTACTGCATGTCCTTGCGCTCGATGTAAGCGGTGGGGTACTTATCGTTGGGGTTGAACGTCTTTTCCGTCACGGCCCCGGTGAGCACGTTGCGGATCTTGGTGCGCACGAAAGCGGCGCCCTTGCCGGGCTTTACGTGCTGGAACTCGATGATGGAGTACACGCTCCCATCCATCTCAAACGTTACGCCGTTGCGAAAATCGCCTGCGGTTACCATAGTCTACGACCTCCAAAAGTTTTCTTGTGTTCTATTATAGGGTATTTTTGGCCCGATTGCAAGGCCGAACCTGTTTTTCCCCTGGTTTTGATGTGAAAAGCCTTACAGCTCGATCAATTCCTTGGGGGACTTGGTCAGGCTGCGGCAGCCGTCGGCGGTGACCAGGAGCATGTCCTCGATGCGCACGCCGAACTTGGCGGGCAGGTAGATGCCCGGCTCGTTGGTGATGACCATGCCCTCCGCGCAGGGGGTCTTGTCCAGCTTGGAGAACCGGGGCCACTCGTGGATGTCAAAGCCCACCCCGTGGCCCAGGCCGTGGCCGAAGGTGCCGGGGTAGTCCTTCTCGATGATGTCCCGGGCCACCTTGTCCACGTCGCAGCAGGGCACCCCGGGCTTCACCGCATCGAACACCGCCAGGTGGGCCTCCAGCACTTTCTCGTACACCGCCCGCTGCTCGTCAGAGACCTTCCCCAACGCCACGGTGCGGGTCATGTCAGAGTGGTAGCCGTCCAGCAGGGCGCCGGTGTCCATGGTGATAAAGTCCCCCTGGCGCACCTGATTGTCCGAGGGCACGGCGTGGCACTGGGAGCCGTTCTTCCCCGCGGCCACAATCAGGCTGAAGGCCACGTCCTCCGCCCCCTGCCGGCGCATGAAGAACTCGATCTCCAAGGCGAGCTCCCGCTCGGTGACGCCCTCTTTGATGCAGGGCAAAATGTGCTGGAAGGCGGCGTCGGTGATCTCCTGGGAGGCCTCGATCTTTTTGACCTCCTCCGGGGATTTGATCATCCGCTGCTCCCGGACGGCCTTGTCCAGGGTGTCGTCCAGCACCGCCTGGGCCCCGGCCTTCTGGAAGGCCTTCTCAAAGCTGCGGGCCTGTGCCACAGAGAGCTCCTCGCACTCCATGTACACCTGCTTGACGCCGTGCTTCCCGAGCAGCTCCCCCACCTTCTCCGGCAGGGAGGTAAAGCCCACCACCTGGCAGTTTTTGGCCTTGTACCCGGCGGCTTCCTCATAGCGGAAGTCCATGAGCAGGTAGGCTTCCTCCGCGGTGATGAGCAAGGCCCCGGCGCTGGAGGGGAACTGGGTGAAGTACCGGCGGTTGTTCCCAGAGACCAGCAGGGCCGCCTTTTGGCTGTCCCCGGCGATGAGCTTGTCGGCCAATCTCTCTACAGGGTTTTTCATTGCAGATCCAACTTCCTTTCCACAAAATACGGTCCGGTTCAGCGGAGCAGGTCTTTCCGGGCCGCCAGACGGCGGCGCAGGGGCTTTTCGAAAAACCGCCGCACCCGGAAGGTGATCCCCTCCTCCGGCTCGATGGGAGAGAGCAGCACGGACTTCATGCCGCACAGGTTCGCCCCCACCACGTCGGTGAAGATCTGGTCCCCCACGATGGCGCACTCCCCGCAGCGCAGCCCCAGCCGGGACCGGGCCTTGAGATAACCCCAGGGCAGGGGCTTGCAGGCAAAGCTGATGAAGTCCAGGCCGAACTTGGCGGCGAAGGGCCCCACCCGCTTTTTAAAATTGTTGGACACGATAATGAGCCGGAACCCCGCCTGGGTCATAGCCCTGGCCCACTCCACCGCCCCGGGGATGGGCTGGTGAGAGGTGTAGGAGGCGATGGTGTTGTCCACGTCCAGCAGGACGGCGGACACCCCCAGCTGCCGGAACAGCTCTGGGCTCAAGTCGGCTAGCCCCGGCTTGAGGGCTGTGGGTCGAAACAGTCCCATAGTCTTGCGGCCCCTTTCTTTCCGGGCTGACAGGCAGCACCGGGATGGCGTCCCCGCCTGACGGCGGGAACAAAAAAGCGGGCAAAAAGCCCGCTTCCGTTGCACACGTGATTGCAGCAGCTTTTACTTATACTTGCGCTTGCGAGCTGCTTCTGACTTTTTCTTGCGCTTGACAGAGGGCTTTTCGTAAGCCTCTCTCTTACGGACCTCCTGGATCACGCCAGCCCGTGCGCACTGCTTTTTAAAGCGGCGAAGCGCGCTGTCCAGAGATTCGTTGTCCTTTACTCGGATCTCAGCCATTTATTTCCCTCCCATCCGCCGTCCGGCAGGGGTATCAGTCGTATAGTGGTTCACATACAACACAGCTAATTATAGCTTTCTCGAGGGTGCTTGTCAACCCCTGAGTTGTGAACACTTTCTGAATCTCTCCCCCGCCGGGAAACCCCTGACATTTCCCGGCCCGAAACCCCACGCGCGGTGGGCGTCGGGGGTCGATGACTTTTCTCCTTTTTCACATTGCGATCGGAAACGGCCGTGTGATAGGGACCGCCTGGCAGTTTCCTCCCAGCGTGCCCATGGTCCTCACCCAGCGGGAGAAATCCCACCTCTTTGCGGTGCCCATCCCCACTCTCGCCTGCCGGATAGGCGAGTTTGGTGCTGCCCACCCCCGTCTCGCCTGCCGGCAGGCTGGGGACGAGCTATCTGCGCCCCACCCCATACCCCCTCCCGCGCTCATACCTAGAAGGTATATGTACCCTTGGTGGCGCGGGAGGGGGATTTAATTTTTAATATTTAATAGGATTTTCAAGGGGGCAAGGTCTCACCTGCCGGTTCGGTCGGTCCTGAACGGTGCCCACTGGGCACCAGGACCCCCTTGCACCCCCACAGTAGTTAGTCTCCTCTGAGGCAGAGAGCTATAAAACGTGGGGGGGCTTGTCAAAGGGGGGAGCGGTAGCTCCCCCCTTTGGAATGAGATTATAGATTTATATCCCCCTCCCGTAATGCAAAGGTACCGACTATAGCTTTGGCCCCTTTACGGGAGGGGGTGAGCGAGCGCCGGTGGCGCTCTGCCGCGAACCGAGCGACGCGGCAGCGGAGGCCAGGGGGTGGGTACCGCAAAGCCTGCCCACCAGTGGAAAGCCCTTGCCCTTATCCGCAAAAAGTTGGTAGCAAGCCGCAGCGTTGTGAGCGCATTTATAAGCGAACAGCGAAGGCGCAGCGTGACTTTTTGCGGGAAGGAGCGGTGCTGCTCCCCGGTGGGGAGCGTCCAGCACCGACCGAACCGGCAGGTGAGACCAGGCCGTACGCCGAAGCCGCATTTTGCGTAGAAAAATGCGGCGAGGTACAAGGCCTCGCCGCGACGTGGCTGGGCTGGCGGGATTCGAACCCACGGGATGACGGAGTCAAAGTCCGTTGCCTTACCGCTTGGCGACAGCCCAGTATGGCGAACACGGAGCCTAATTGCAAGAATTAAACTCCGTGTTCCATAAAGTGGGGTGGAAGATGGGACTCGAACCCACGGTCTCCAGAGCCACAATCTGGCGCTTTAACCAACTAAGCTACATCCACCATATTGGCGCGCCAAAAGGGACTCGAACCCCTGGCCTACTGCTTAGAAGGCA
>DXDU01000112.1 GCA_019115285.1 Candidatus Acutalibacter pullistercoris | reverse complement strand
CAGATCTCCAACGCCGCCCTGGCCCGGAGCGTCATCGCCTACAACGAGAACTCCCAGGCAGAGGAGCGCCAGCAGGCCCGGGAAGAGGTGGAAACGCTGGCCATTCTCACCGGCTTGGAAATCGACTCTGCCAAGAGCGGCGTAAAGCCCGACCTGTCACCTTACCTAGGAAAGTCCCGCAAAGGGAAAAACCTGTTTCTCACCTACAAGTATCTGGTAGAGGGCAAGGCAGAAAAAAGAAAAGGGGCCTGGTCCCCCGCCAAACAGGCCAGGGACTTCCTCCGCTCCACCGATTGGGAGCAGGTAGACGCCAACCTGGAGCGGCTGCCCTACCTGGCCTGGCAGCTGGAAGAACACACTCCCAAGCTGCGGGAGCCCTCCCAGCCGGACGAGGCGCTGTTCAGCTTTGCCCAAGACCCCCAGTGGAAGGAAAAACTGCCCCAGGCCTCTCTGAAGCTGGTGGAGGGAATCATCCTAGAGTACCAGCGGTGCCTGGGCCGCATCCGGGTCAGCATGGCTCCTGTCCGGGAGCAGCTCCACCGCACGGATGTGGAGCGCATCCTGTACGCCCGGGGCCAGGAGGAACTGGTGACGGCGGAGGAGCTGTACGCCTCCTTTTCCGCTTTGGAGCCGGAACAGGTGACCGCCCTGCTGGAACAAATCCGGGAACAGGAGTGGCACTTCCTGCCTCCTAGGGAGCGGGAGAATTTTCTCCGGGAGCATCTGTCCGGTGACATTGTGGATGCCTATGGAGAGCTGCTGTGTGACTTCCGGGCGGGAGGCTACCGGATTCTGGGGGACTTGCTGCTGGATGTGGAGCGGGAAAACCGCCTGGAAACCAGCCGCCAGCTCCACCGGGCAGGGGACTCTGAGCAGATGGAGGAAATGCTGGAAAGCTACGAGAACAAGACGGCCCAGGAGTCCTACCGGGAGGCGGCGGCCCGGGGCTGCCGCCACTATCTGGAGCGGCACATCCAGCCCAAGCTGGCGGTGCAGTGCGCTGCGGCGTTGGGAAAACGGGGCTTCCTGTGGGACGTGCTGCTGGACGCGGTTTTGGCCACCGCCCGAAAGGAGGAGCGCCGTGATTGACGAGAGAGCCGAGTTCGCCGCCTACACCGGAGTGGTAGTGTACGACGCCAAGAACAAGCAGGACAGCGCCTACCTGGGACGGTTCACCTTTGACACCCTGCTTCGCGGGGAAGGGCTGCAGCGAATTCTTACAATAGTGGCCCGCGGCTACCTGTGGCAGACCGATAAACCGGATATGGACCGCGCCCGGGACGCCCTCCGGGCCTGGTGCAGCATCCCGGACAGCAAAAAAGCCAAGCCCAAGGAGGCCTGGCAGTACGAGACGGATTTTGGTTGGCTTCACGGGGCGTTCCCGGAGCTGGTGGATGAACAGGGCAACGGCTGGTTTGTCCGCCACATCCACGGTGTGCGGGATTTTCTCAAACGCCATCCAGAGAAAGTGAGCAAGCCCGCCCTCAAAAACCTGGAACCGCTCTCCCATGGTTGGGACGCCCACTGGCGGGACAGGGTGCGCCAGTTTCAGGTGCCTATTTTCTCCCCGGAGACCAAGGGCGGCTGGGTGCTGCGCTTTGATGACATTCTCGCCGACGCCCTGGAGCTGGGACCCCTGCGCTCTCCCACCCTTGCTCTGCCGCCCGGCCTGGAACAGCGGCTGGCGGATTCCTTCCCTTCTGTCAAACCGGAGGTGCTTCTCACCCTGCTTCGGTACTATGTAGCCAACAAACAGGAGGATTCTCCCTGGGTGGTGCTGCCTGTTGCCAGCTTTGACGCCTACTTCGGCACCACCGCCTTCAGCAAGAAATGGCTGGCCCAAATCCCCGCCGCGTTTATGGAGCGGCAAAACCAGCACTTCGGCGTGTGTCGGTACCGGGTGAGGGAGGAATGGGTGGAGGGGTGTCTCTCCCGTGACGCCACATTTCCAGAAGAAACGAGGGAAAAACCATGCGCATTCTGATGTTGGGCAACAGCTTTACCATCGCCAACGACTTGCCCCAGCGGCTGGCCCAGCTCACCGGGGCGGAGGTGATGGCCCACACCCGGGGCGGGGCGCGGCTGGCAGAGCAGCTCAATCCCAAGACAAAACTGGGCGCCAGGACCCTGGCCGCTCTGGAGGGAGAACCCTGGGATTTCGTCATTCTCCAGGAGATGAGCCACGGGCCCATCTCCTCCCCTCAGAGCTTTTTCACCAGCGTGGAGCGACTCTGTGCATGGATTCGTGCAAAGGGGGCTGCGCCCGTCCTGTTCGCCACCTGGGCCTACGAGAAGGGCGGCGCCAAGCTGGCCGCCAAGGGCTGGGACTACGAGGACATGGCCCGGCAGCTTTCTGACGCCTACCGCCAGGCAGCCCAGGAAAACCGCGCCCTGTTGGCGGAAGTGGGCCAGCGGTTCTACGACCTCTCCCCCACCCATCCTCTCTACGCCGCTGACGGCGTCCACCCCAACGAGGATGGCACTCAGCTGGCGGCAGAAGTGATCGCGGAAACAATCTTGACACACAAGGAGCTTATCCCATGATTCGAGACATCTGCAAAGACGAGGCTTTTCTGGCCCAAAAAGCCCAGCCCGCCACCCCGGACGACCTTTCCGTGGGACAGGATCTGCTGGACACCCTGGCCCACCACAAAGAAGAATGCGTGGGCATGGCAGCCAACATGATCGGCGTGAACAAGC
>DXDU01000111.1 GCA_019115285.1 Candidatus Acutalibacter pullistercoris | reverse complement strand
GGTCACCAGTTCAAATCTGGTTAGCAGCTCCAGAAACCACAGTAAGCAGTTTGCTTGCTGTGGTTTTTTGTTTTGCGGTGACCTCGTCCTTCAGGGGGTTTGGGGGAAAGCGCAGGCGCAGCCGGAGCGTCCCCCATGTCCAATTGGCCGGGGCCCCCGAAAACACGAAGTGTTTTTGGGGTAAATCGGGTCACCAGTTCAAATCTGGTTAGCAGCTCCAAGAAACCCAGTAGTCTTTTTGACTGCTGGGTTTTCTGTTTTCCCCACAGCCCCGTCTCACCTGCCTGGGGGTAGGCTGTATGCAAGCCCACCCCCTGGTCTCACCTGCCGCACGAGCAAGATTTACGAAGCCCACCCCCTGCCCCCTCCCATGCACTTACCGCGCAAAAGAGGATAGCCTACCGGCATGGGAGGGGGAGATAGTTATATAGTTTAATTCCAAAGGGGGGAGCATTCGCTCCCCCCTTTGACAACCCCCCACTTATGAAAACCTCCTTCTACGACAGAAAGCTATAAAACGTGGGGGTTCACAAAGGAATCGCTGCGTGCCGATGGCGACCAGCGCCCGAGCCGGCAGGCGAGAAGGCCAAACACCTTTACTTTTCCTCTATCGTCCCTGGGCGCAGCACCGCCTCGTAGGCCAGGCGGGGAGTGCCGTCCTCCACGTGGATGACCCCCCGGCAGGCGAGGCCCGCTTTGTCCATCACCCGCTGCATGGGCTTGTTGTCACGGTGGGTGTCCCCCCGGATCACCTCCACGCCCCGGTCCCGGGCCTGGCGCTTCAGCTCGTCGAACAGCAGCCCTGCCGCTCCCCGGCCCTTGGCCTCCGGGGCCACGGCGATGCGGTGGAGGAACCCGTAGAACGGGTCGTCCCGCTCCCAGCCCTCCCCCTCGATCTCGTCGTAGGTGGGCTCGTGGCCAAAGGCCAGGCAGGCCACGGCGATGACCTCTCCCCCTTCTTCCAGCACGTAGCACCGGCCCTGGTCCATGTCTTTCCTGGCGTCTGCCTCGTTGGGGTAGTCCCCGTTCTGCCACTGGTCGATGCCCGCCTCTCCCATGGCGCGCCGGGCCTGGCTGTACAGCCAGCCGATGCGTGGCAGGTCTTCTTCTCTCCCTTTGCGGATCTCCATGTGCCGCGCTCCCTCCCTGTTTTTGTTCCTTGGCGCTTATTATAGCAATTTCCTCTTGTCTTTTCAACGAAAAACCGGTATAATACTGGTGTATGCGGTAGCGGCCCGATGAGGTAGGCGGGCGGACAGGTCTGCGCGGCGGGGCGCCGTGAACCATGTCAGGCGGGGAACCGAGCAGCATTAAGCGGCTTTCCCCGGGCGATGCAGGTCGCCTGTCCGCTCTCCTATCTCATCTGGTACGCTGCCTCTTTTTTAGGCGAATGGAGGTGGCATGGGATGTACAAAGTCCTGTACCGGAAGTACCGGCCCAGGTTCTTTTCGGACGTGGTGGGCCAGCCCCAGGTGACAGTCACCCTGAAAAACGAGCTGATGCGGGGCAGGATCGCCCACGCCTACCTGTTCACCGGCTCCCGGGGAACGGGCAAGACCACGTGCGCCAAGATCCTCTCCCGGGCGGTAAACTGCCTGCACCCTGTGGACGGCGACCCCTGCGGGGAGTGCGAAGTCTGCAAAGGCCTGGAGGACGGCTCCATCTTAGACGTGGTGGAGATCGACGCCGCCAGCAACAACGGGGTGGACGCCATCCGCTCCCTCATCGAGGAGGCGAACTTCACCCCCACCACCGCCAAGTACCGGGTCTATATCATCGACGAGGTGCACATGCTGTCGGTGTCGGCCTTCAACGCCCTGCTCAAGACCCTGGAAGAGCCCCCCGCCCATGTGATCTTCATCCTGGCCACCACGGAGGTCCACAAGCTGCTGCCCACCATTTTGTCCCGGTGCCAGCGGTTCGACTTCCACCGCATCGACCCGGAGGCCATCGCCTGCCGGCTGGAGGAGATCGCCGGGAAGGAAGACGCCCAGCTGGACCACGACGGGGCCCTGCTCATCGCCCGCATCGCCGACGGCGCCATGCGGGACGCCCTGTCCCTGCTGGACCAGTGCCTGGGCAGGGACCGCCACGTGACTCTGGACATCGTCAACCAGACCGCCGGGGTGGCGGGCCGGGAGTACCTCTCCGCCCTGACCCAGGCCGTGGCGGCGGAAGACCCTGCCGCAGCCCTGTCCCTCATCGACGGGCTGTACCGGGAGTCCAAGGACATGGGCAGGCTCTGCGAGGAGCTGGGAGAGTACTTCCGGGGCCTGATGCTGGCGAAAACCATGAAAGACCCCTCCCCTCTCCTGGCGGTGTCCCCCCAGGAGGTGGAGGTCCTCACCGCCCAGGCCCTGTCCATGAGCCTGCCGGCCATCCTCCACGGCCTGGACGTGCTGGAGGAGACCCTGCAGAAAATGCGCTTCGGCAACCAGCGGGCCCTGCTGGAGATGGCCTTTGTCAAGCTCTGCGACCCCCAGCTGGACGACTCGCCCCAGGCCATCCTCCGGCGGCTGGAAGCCCTGGAGCGGAGCCATGTGCCCCTCCCCCGGGAGACGGCGGAAGCCCCCGCCCCGGCGGCGGCTCCCCCCCAGCGGGAGGCCCCTCCCCAGGAGGAGGCGGCTCCCGCCCCCAAGGAAGAGACCCCCGCCCCCCAGGAG
>DXDU01000110.1 GCA_019115285.1 Candidatus Acutalibacter pullistercoris | reverse complement strand
ATCCGTCACCTGAGCGCCGCGGGCGCGCATGGTGGTGAAGGCGGCGTGACCGGGGGTGTCCAGGAAGGTGATCTCCCGGCCGTCCACGGTGACCCGGTAAGCGCCGATGTGCTGGGTGATGCCGCCGGCCTCGCCCTCGGTGACGTTGGAGTGGCGGATCACGTCCAAAATAGAGGTCTTGCCGTGGTCCACGTGGCCCATGACCACCACCACGGGGGCCCGGGTGACCAGGGCGGCCTCGTCGTCCTCGCTGTCGTCGATGATTCGCTCCTCGATGGTGACCACCACTTCCTTTTCCACCTTGGCGTGGAACTCGTCGGCCACCAGCACGGCGGTGTCGAAGTCGATGGTGTCGTTGATGGTGGCGAAGACCCCCAGGGCCATGAGCTTCTTGATGACCTCGGCGGCGGTGACCTTCAGCCGCAGGGCGAACTCGCCCACGGTGATCTCCTCGGGCACCTCGATGGTGATGTGCTTGGCCTTGCGCTCCTGGGCGATGCGCTGCAGGCGCTGGGCCTCGGTCTCCCGCTTGCCCCGGCGCTGCTGGCCCCTTCTCTGCTGGTTCCGGTTGGTGAACTTCTGCTTGTTCACCATGTTGTCGGTCTTCACCTTCTGGTCCGCCAGCCGGTCGTACTTCTCGTTGTACCGGTCGATGTTCACGTTGGACGTTCTGGTGTCGATGATCCGCCGCACCGGCTGCTGGGGCTCTTTGGCCGCCTGGGGCTGGGCCGCCTTGGGCTGCTGGGCCTGGGGGGCGGGAGCGGGTTTCGGCTGGGGCTTGCCCTGCTGCTTTCCTCCCTGGGCCTGGGGAGCGGCCTGGGGCTTCTTCCCCTCCTGGGGGGCGGCGGGAGCGGGCATGGGGGCGGGCTCCTCCTCCACGGTGACCACAGGCTGCTGCTGGGCCTTTTCCCGCTGGGCGAAGTACCCGTCCAAGTTCTCCAGCTTCCGCTGCTGGGTGAAGCTCTCGAACACCACATCCAGCTCCTCCTCGGTGAGGGCGGTCATGTATTTTTTGGGCTCCGGAAAGTACTTCTGCAAAGTGTCCAGCACTTCCTTGTTGGGGATGTCCAGATCCTTGGCCACTTCCCGGACACGGTATTTCATCATCATAGGGCGTGTTCCTCCTTCTCTCGCTTCACAACATCCGTCATGCCGAGGATGGCTTTTGCAAACCCCTCGTCAGTCACGGCAAAGACCCCGGCCTTTTTGCCGCAGGCCCTGCCCAGCTCTTCCATGCCCGCCAAAAGCCGCACCGCCGGTACCCCGGCGTTTCCCGCCTCGTAGCGCAGGTTCTTCCAGGTCTTGTCCGACACATCGCTGGCGGCGGCCAGCAGGGCCGCCTGGCCGGACCGGGCCGCCTCCCGGGCGGCGTCGAACCCCAGAGAGAGCCGTCTGGCCCTGCGGGCAAGGCCCAGCATAGAGAGCAATCTATGTTTCATCCTTCCCCATCTCCTGTTCCATCCGGTCGTAAACCTCCCCGGGGATCTGGCAGGAAAAGGCCCGCTCCAGCCTTCTGGCTTTTCTGGCCAGGCGCAGGCACTCTGGGTTCCGGCACAGGTAGGCGCCCCGGCCGGGCTTTTTCCCTGTCAGGTCCAGAGAGATCTCCGGGGGCAGGGGCTGGCCGTTTTCGTCTTGGCGCTGGGGGGCCTTCACCACCCGCACCAGCTCCTTTTTGGGCTTCATCTCCCCGCAGCCGGTGCACATGCGCATGGGTATTTTCTTTGGACGCATTTTGAAAGCCTCCCTTCTTCCCTTTTAAACAGGCGGTTTACTCTTCGCCGTAGAAGCCGCTTTCGGGCTTGATGTCGATCTTCCAGCCGGTGAGCTTAGCCGCCAGCCGGGCGTTCTGGCCCTTGTTGCCGATGGCCAGGGACAGCTGGTTATCCGGCACGGTCACCTTGCAGGACCGGGAGCCGTCTTCCGCCGTCTCCACCTTCAGCACCGTGGCGGGGGACAGGGCGGCGGCGATGTACTTCTGGGGGTCGTCGCTGTACTCCACAATGTCGATCTTCTCGCCCCCCAGCTCCTCCACGATCTCGGAGACACGGGAGCCCCTGGCGCCGATGCAGGCGCCCACGGCGTCCACGTCGGGGTTGTGGCTCATCACCGCCAGCTTGGTGCGGGAGCCAGCCTCCCGGCTGACGCCCTTGATCTCCACGGTGCCGTCGTAGATTTCGGGCACTTCCGTCTCGAACATGCGCTTGACCAGGTCCGGGTGGGTCCGGGAGATGATGGCCTTGGGGCCCTTCTCCGTCTCCCGCACGTCTACCACATACACTTTTATGTGGTCCCCTTCCCGCACATTCTCCCCGCCGATCTGCTCGTTCTTGGGCAGCACGGCCTCGGCCTTGCCGATCTTCAGGGAGATGGCCCCGGTCTTGGGGTCGATGCGCTCCACCAGGCCGCTGACCAGCTCCTGGTGCTTGGACTGGAACTCCTGCATCATCTGGCCCCGCTCGCTGTCGCGGATGCCCTGGCGGATGATGTTCCGGGCGGTCTGGGCGGCCACCCGGCCGAACTGCTTGGTGTCCAGGCGGATGCCCACGAAGCCTCCCACCTCCGCCAGGGGGTCGATCTCCCTGGCGGCGTCTAAGAGGATCTCCCGGCTGGGGTTCTCCACCTCGTCCCGCACTTCCTTTTTCAAAAACACGTCGAACCGGCCGGTGGCGGCGTCTACCTCCACGTCCACGTCCTCGTTGCCGTAGTTGTTCTTGCAGGCCGTGGCAATGGCCTTCTTAATCTTATCCACCATGAAATCCACGGGGATGCCTTTCTCTTTCTCCAGCAGGTTCAACGCCAGGAACAGCTCCTCGTTGCCCTGCTTCTCCGGTTCCTTCTTCTTCGCCATTTTTCCGGGTCGCTCCCTTTCTTCTTATTTCTATGGTTACGCTTCCAATTCCTGGTCCGCCGCGGTGACGGAAGAGCACTCCTTCCGCTCCAGGGTGACGCTGGTCTCCTCGTCCAGCTGCACCTCAAACTGGCCGCTGTCCTCTGCCCGCAGCAGAATGCCGCACAGCTCCCGCTCCCCGTTCTCTAAGGGCCGGATGAGCTTTACCCGCACCGGCTTTCCCACATAGGCCAAAAAGTGCCCGGGCCGGGTGAGCTTTCTGTCGATCCCCGGGGAGGAGACCTCCAGCAGGTACTCCTGGGGGATGGGGTCCTCTTTGTCCAGCACCGGATTGATGGCGTGGGTCATGTCCACGCAGTCGTCGATGGTCACCCCGCCTTCCTTGTCGATGAAGAGCCGCAGATACCAGTCCGCGCCCTCCTTCACAAACTGCACGTCCCACAGGGTGAGGCCCAGTTCCTGGGCCAGGGGCAGCGCCATGTCCCAGACCCGCTGGGCCACGTTCCCCTTTTTCTTGCCGTCCCCGCTCATTGCGCGATCCCGCCTTTCCCTTTGGATGCTTGGGGGAAGTCCTTGTCATTCCCCGTAAAGTAAACAAAAGAGCGGGTCGCCCCACTCTTTCATCATCCTTCCTATTACCATGGTGATTATAGCACCAGTTTTCAGGAAAATCAAGGGTTTTTGCGGATTTCCTCCGGTTCTTCCCATTTTCAGCTCTCCAGCTGCCGGGAGAGAAACAGCGCCGCCGCCCTGGCGCTCTCCGCGGCCTCGGCGCTCAGCCGCCCCGGGGCCTTCTCCCCCTGGAGCAGGAACACCGCCCCCATCACGTCCCCCAGGCTCACCACGGGGAACACCGCCACCGCCGCCCCGGGGCAGCCCTGGGCCACGGGCACGGTCTTCTCCCCGGTGGAGACAAAGCTCTTCTTCGGCTCCAGCAGCTCCTCCAGCTGGGGGGAGAGGGGCTTGTGGAGCAGGTCTTTCTTCCCCGGCCCGGCCAGGGCGATGACCTGTTCCCCGTCGCACACCCCAGCCCCCCGGCCGGTGAGGCCCACCAGGGTCTCGGCGTAGGCCTGGGCCAGCTGGGACATCTCCCCCACCGGGGAGTACTTTTTCAAGATCACCTCTCCCGACACGTCGGTGAAGATCTCCATGGGCATCCCCTCCCGGATCTTCAGGGTCCGGCGGATCTCCTTGGGGATCACCACCCGGCCCAGGTCGTCGATCCTTCTCACGATCCCGGTCGCTTTCATACCATTCCTCCCGTGCTTCCTGCCGCTCGCGGCATGTTCTGGTAAGGATAGTTTTTCCCGGTTTTCCCCTGTTATCCAAGAAAAAAAGCGCCCCGGCAGCGGCCTGGGCGCCTTTCTATTTTTATGTTACAGGAGCGGTCAGGAAGACGCCAGCTCCTCCAGGGCCGCCAGCAGCCGGCGGACGAAGAGCTGCTGGATCTGGGGGTCCTCCCCCAGGCCGTGAAGGGAACATTTGACCTGGAAGCCCCCTCTGGTCAGGGCGGACTGCCAGCTGTCCGCCTCCTCCCCCGCCATGTTCCGCAGGGCGTGGTTCCCGGCGGCCACCAGCAGGGGGGTCAGCCGCACCTGGCGGAAGCCCCCCGCCTCCAGGCGCTCCATCACCTGGGGCAGGCCGGGCTCTCCCAGCAGGGTGCCCACCAGCATGTCCTCCCGCCCCAGGTCCTGCAGGGCGGCCTCCAGCTGGCCGTAGGTCTGCTGCACGTCCTCGCCGCCCCCGTGGCCCAGCAGCACCACGGCCCGGCCGGGCTCCGGCTGGTACCGGTCGGAGAGAATCTTCCCCAGGGCGCAGGCGTCCTCGGGGGAGTCCAGCAGGGGCCTGCCCAAAGCCAGCTTGGGGAACCTGGGCCGGGCGGTCTCCACCTGGGCCTCCAGGGAGCGGAACTCCCGGCCGCTCACCAGAAACAGGGGCTGCACCGCCACCTGCTCCGCCCCCTCCCGGGCCAGGTGGTCCAGGGCCTCGGTGACGCTCATCACCCGGGTTCCCTGGGCGGCCAGCTTCTCCCGGACCCCAGAGCTTGTGAACACCCGCACCAGCTGGGCCCGGGGCATGGCCTGAGCCAGGGCCTGCTCCGCCCCATCCAGGGCTTTCCTGCCCTGGGGGCCCACCGCTCCTATGCTGACGCACACCAGCGCCGTCTTCATGGGGACTCCTCCTTCGCCGTTTCGCTTCTATTTTGCCTATTGTACCACAGCCCGGTGGTTTGTCAACGGCGGCGGGGGTTTACATCCCCCCAAAAAGCTGATACAATGGGGAAAAGCCAAAATTCCCGGCACGTTCTGGCCGGGCTGGCGGCAGTGGGAGCACTGCCGCTTTTTTTGCAAGCTTTCCTGAGGAGGTGGCAGCTGTGAGCGATCGCCGGTTCCCCCTGTTTGTGGATCTCGCCGGGCGGCGGGCGGTGGTGGTGGGCGGGGGCCCTGTGGGGCTGCGCCGGGCCAAGGCCCTGGCGGAGTTCGGGGCCGAAGTCACCCTGATCTCCCCCCGCTGCGGGGAGGCCCCGCCTCCCCAGGTCCGCTATCTGCCCCGGCCCTACGCCCCCGGGGATCTGGAAGGGGCTTTTCTGGCGGTGGCCGCCACCGGCAGCCGGGAGATCAACCGCCAGATCGGGGAGGAGGCCCGGGCCGCCGGGATCTTCGTCAGCGTGGCGGACAGCCCGGAGGAGAGCAGCTTCTACTTCCCCGCCCTGTGTGTGGAACAGGGCCTGGTGGCCGGGGTGGTCAGCGAGACCAGGGACCACAAGAAAACCGCCGCCGCGGCCCAGGCCATCCGGCGGCTTTTGGAGGGATCGATGTGAAAGTGGTGGTGGGAAGCCGGGAGAGCAAGCTGGCCCTGATCCAGACCCAGATGGTCATCGACGCCATCCGGGCCTGGGACCCGGAGATCCAGGTGGAACTGCTCACCAGAAAGACCACGGGGGACAAGATCCTGGACCGGCCTTTGGAGAAGATCGGGGGCAAGGGGCTGTTCGTCAAAGAGCTGGACCAGGCATTGCTCTCCGGGGAGGCGGACCTGACGGTGCACAGCAGCAAAGACCTGCCCATGGAGCTGGACCCCCGGCTGCCCCTGGTGGCCTTCTCCCCCCGGGAGGATCCCCGGGACGTGCTGGTGCTGCCCAGGGGCGCCTCCCGGCTGGACCCCGGCCTTCCCATAGGCTGTTCCTCCCCCCGGCGCCGGGCCCAGCTGGGGCTGCTGTTCCCCGGGCAGCCGGTGGCCCCGGTGCGGGGGAACGTCCTCACCCGCCTGGAAAAGCTGGACCGGGGGGAGTTCTCCGCCCTGGTGCTGGCCGCCGCGGGCTTAAAGCGCCTGGGGCTGGAGCGCCGGATCAGCCGGTATTTCTCCCCGGAGGAGATGCTCCCCGCCGCCGGCCAGGGGATCCTGGCGGTGCAGGCCCGCCAGGGCCTTGACCCCTGGTTTCTCCAAGGCTTCCACAGCAAAGACAGCCAGGACTGCCTCTTGGCGGAGCGGGCCTTCGTCCGGGCCCTGGGGGGCGGGTGCTCCGCCCCGGTGGGGGCCTTCGCCACGGTGGAGGGGGAGACCCTCACCCTGCGGGGCATGGGGACAGACGGGCAGGGCCGCCCCCGCTACGGGCAGATTCAAGGCCCCAGAGGCCAGGGGGAGGCCCTGGGCCAGGCCCTGGCCCGCTCCCTGCGAAACGGAGAAGGGAGGGACCGGCTGTGACTGTAGGCACTGTGACTTTGGTGGGCGCCGGCCCCGGGGACCCGGGGCTTCTCACCCTGCGGGGGAGGGAGGCCCTCTCCCAGGCGGAGGTGGTGGTGTACGACCGGCTCATCGACCCGGCCCTGCTCCAGTGGGCCCAGCCCGGGGCGGAGCTGCTGGACGTGGGCAAAGAGCCGGGCCGCCACAAAGTCCCCCAGGAGGAGATCGGCCGCCTTTTATTGGAAAAGGCCCGGGCCGGCCGGCAGGTGGTGCGCTTAAAGGGGGGCGACCCCTTCCTCTTCGGCCGGGGCGGGGAGGAGCTCTCCCTTCTCCGGGAGGCGGGGGTGCCGGTGCAGGTGGTGCCTGGGGTGCCCTCGGCTTTGGCGGTGCCTGCCGCCGCCGGCATCCCGGTGACCCACCGGGGACTCTCCCCCTCGGTGCACATCCTCACCGGCCACCGCCAGGGGCGACAGCCCCCCGCCCTCAACTTCCCCGCCCTGGTCCAGGGGGGAGGCACCCTGGTGTTCCTCATGGCCATGGGCTCTCTCGAATCCATCCAGCAGGGGCTGCTCCAGGCGGGGATGGACCCCCAGACCCCCGCCGCCGTCATCCAGGAGGGCACCACCTCCCGGCAGCGGCAGGTCACCGCTCCCCTGCGCCGGCTGCCCCAGGCCGTGGCGGAAAAGGGCCTCACCCACCCGGCGGTGCTGGTGATCGGCCCTGTCTGCGCCCTGGGGGAACAGTCCTCCCCCGCCCTGCCCCTCCAGGGCAGGCGGGTCATCGTCACCCGGCCCAAAGAACGGGCGGGGGCCCTCTCCGGGAAGCTCCGGGCCCTGGGGGCCCAGGTGCTGGAGTTCCCCTGCATCGAGACAAGGCCCCTCTCCCCCTGCCCCCCCTTGGAGCGGGCCCTCTCCCGGCTCTCCTCCTACTCCTGGGCGGTGTTTACCAGCGCCGCCGGGGTGGAGGCCGTGTGGGAGACCCTCGCCGCCCTGGGCCGGGACGCCAGGGCCTTCGCCCCGGTGCGCCTGGCGGCCATCGGCCCGGGCACCGGCAAAGCCCTGGCCGCCCACGGCCTGCAGCCGGACCTGGTGCCCCCTGTGTACGACAGCCCCCACCTGGCCCAGGCCCTGCTGGAACAATCCCCGGAAAAGCCCCTGCTCCTGCTGCGCTCGGACCTGGCCACCCAGCTGCTGCCCCAGGCCCTGTCCCAGGGGGGCGTCCCCTGGGAGGAGGTGGCCTGCTACCGCACCGTGTTCACCTGTCCCCCCGGGGTAGAGCAGGCGCGGGACTGGGTCCGGGAAGGGGCCGTGGCCGCCTTTACCAGCGCCTCCACCGTCCGGGCCTTCGCGGCGGCTTTGGGGGAGGAGCTGGACTATCGCCATCTCACTGCCTGCTGCATCGGCCCCCAGACAGAACGCCAGGCCCGGGACCTGGGCCTGCTCACCCGCACCGCCAGGACCGCCACCCTAGAGGGGCTGGTCCAGTGCATTTTGGAAGGAGCGTAACATGGAACTGACCAAACGGCCCCGCCGCCTGCGGGGCACAGACACCATCCGCCGGCTGTGCCGGGAGACCAGGCTCTCCCCGGACAGCCTGATCTACCCCCTGTTCGTGGACGAGACCTTGTCCGGCCGGCGTCCCATCCCCTCCCTGCCGGGGCAGTACCACTACGGCCTGGACGCCCTGCCCCAGGCGGTGGAGGAGTGCCTCCAGGCCGGGGTGAACAGCTGCCTGCTCTTCGGCCTGCCCAAAGAGAAAGACCCCCTGGGCTCCTCCGCCTGGGCGGAGAACGGGGTGATCCAGCAGGCCATCCGGCAGATCAAACAGCACGATCCAGACTTTTACGTGGTCACCGACGTGTGCCTGTGCGAGTACACCGACCACGGCCACTGCGGGGCCCTGCGGGGCCGGGAGGTGGACAACGACCCCACCCTGGAGCTCCTCGCCAGAACCGCCCTGTCCCACGCCCAGGCAGGGGCGGACCTGGTGGCCCCCTCGGACATGATGGACGGCCGGGTGGCGGCCATCCGGCAGACCCTGGACCAAGCCGGGTTTGAGAGCCTGCCCATCCTCTCCTACTCCGCCAAGTACGCCTCGGCCTTTTACGGGCCCTTCCGGGCCGCCGCCGGGTCCGCCCCCTCCTTCGGCGACCGGCGGGGCTACCAGATGGATCCCCACAACCGGAACGAGGCCCTGAAAGAGTGCGCCCTGGACGTGGAGGAAGGGGCCGACCTGCTCATGGTAAAGCCCGCCCTGGCCTACCTGGACGTGATCCGGGAGGTGTCCCAGGCCTTCCCCCTGCCCTTGGCCGCCTACTCCGTCTCCGGGGAGTACGCCATGATCAAAGCCGCCGGCCAGGCCGGCCTCATCGACGAGCACCGGGTCATGTGCGAGTCCGCCCTGTCCATCTTCCGGGCCGGCGCGGATATCCTCATCACCTACTTCGCCAAAGAGCTGGCCCAGGCCATCCGCTCCGGCGAGATCGGCTGACCCCCCAAGCCCCCACCCG
This sequence comes from Candidatus Acutalibacter pullistercoris, assembly GCA_019115285.1. Taxonomy (GTDB): domain Bacteria; phylum Bacillota; class Clostridia; order Oscillospirales; family Acutalibacteraceae; genus Acutalibacter; species Acutalibacter pullistercoris. The sequence goes on along the minus strand of DXDU01000110.1, from coordinate 1,065 downwards.
GGGGCTTTTTCTTTTGCCGTTTCCCGGGCAGGCCTGAGCGGGACAGCGCTTTCCTCCTGGCCCCATACTCTCGCCCCTTGAGCGCTGCCGGAGAGCGCCCATCCCCCCAGGCTTTTTTGTGAGTAGAGCTGCGCCTCCTGTGCTCGTTTCGGCCCTTCCGTCGGGGAGGTGGCCTCTCTCGGGACGGCTTTTGGGGGGAGAGGTCTTCCCCGCCCTCGGACATTCTCCCTTTTTCGGCCACGCTTCCCCTCTCCAACCGTGTGCCCAAAAACTGTGGCCCCTGTACTTGGGGATTTTTGTGAATGGGGGGGCGACACCCTCTGTGCACGTTTACGCACTTTCCGCCAAGGGTAGCCCCGTCCGGGACGGCCTGGTTTTTTGGAGCGACCCTCCAGGCCCCGCTATTCTTCCTTTCGCGGCCCCGCCCCCTCTCTGGCCGTGTGCATCTCCAACAACCGGCCCCCTCTCCGTCCGGGTTCCCCCTAACCAAGCGGCCCTCTTCGCCGGGGCCCGACGCGTGCAACAAAAGTTCAACAGCTGTTGATTTTTGGCATCCCGCCCTCTCCCAGTGAAGCAGATCAGCCAGGAGGCGGGCTCTTGCCCATGTCCGTCAGGCAAGGCAGGCCCGCCCGATTTTCCCCGGATTTTCGGGCCTCTGCTCGAAAAAGGGACCGCCGGGGGCTGGCTCGGGGTATTTCCACTTTTTGAGGGGCATTTCCCCACTTGCTATGTGAATTTGGTTAATTATCCCCTAGTAATAGGGAACACATCTTCATACATCCCTATTTTTCTGTGATATCCCCCACCTGACGCGGTTTCTCTCCCGCAAAAGGGGCCGGGAGCCTCGCTAGAAAGGGGCACTGCCGTTTGTTGGGGGAGGCGGGGCTGTTCACACAAAATAAAGTATTTTTTACACACAATCCACCGCTTTCGTCCTCCGCTAGTTTATAGATAACTTCCACTCTTGGGGAAAACTGCCCCGGGAGAATCTAAAATTTAAGAGGGTTGAAATTATGAACAAAAGCAAGTTTCTGAAGAAATCACTTGCGATGCTCCTGGCTCTCA
>DXDU01000109.1 GCA_019115285.1 Candidatus Acutalibacter pullistercoris | reverse complement strand
GCTGAAGATGATGCAGGCCCTGACAAAGCCCAAGTACTTCATCCCGGTCCACGGCGAGCAGAAGCACCTGCGCAAGCACGCGGGCCTTGCCATGGCCATGGGCGTGGAGAAGGAGCGGATCTTCATCGGCTCCATCGGCAACGCCATCGAGCTCCACGAGGACCACATGCGGCAGCTGGCGGACGTGCCCGCCGGCAGCCTGATGGTGGACGGCCTGGGCGTGGGCGACGTGGGCAGCATCGTGCTGCGGGACCGGAAGCACCTGGGCGAGGACGGCATCATCGTGGCGGTGTGCACCATCGAGGGGGACACCGGCCATGTGGCCGCCGGCCCGGACATCGTGTCCCGGGGCTTTGTGTACGTCCGGGAGTCCGAGGCCCTTATGGACGAAGCCCGGAAGTTGGTGTATAATACCTTGGAGGACTGCGCCAAGCACCGGGTGCGGGACTGGAGCGCCCTGAAGCAGAACGTGAAGGACGAGCTTTCCCGGTTCCTGTACAGGAAGACCCAGCGCAGCCCCATGATCCTGCCTATCATCATGGAGGTGTGAGGACCTCTCTAGTCTCGAAGAGGAAGTGATGGAAGGTGCGCAAGAAGAAGGTGTGGGCGGTGCCGCCCCTGTGCTACCTGATGGCCGGGGCCATGGTCCTGATGGCCTGCGCCAGCTATTCTCACTCGAAGATACTCTTCCTGGTGGAGCTCACCACCGCGGGGATCGCCCTGCTGGCGGTGGGCGCCGCCGACCTCATCCGCCGCCGGGACGCCGGGCGGGCCCTGCGGGGCGCCAAACGGGTGCTCACCGGGGAGGAGGCCTACGCCCTGGAGGAATTCGGCCTGCCGGTGACGGTGGTGGGCCGGGCGGGGGAGATCGTGTGGGCCAACAAGATCTTCGCCGACACCCTGGGCCACGGCCGGGATTTCTTGGGGGAGAACGTGCTGCGGTACATCTACCCCAAGACCTTCCGGCAGGTCATGGGGGAAAAGGGCGCCGCCGTGTCCCACGGGAGCAGGGAGTACACCGTCTACGGCGCCAAGGCCAAAGAGGGGTACCTGCTCTACTTTGTGGACGACACCTACTTCAAGGCCATCCACAAGGAGTACCGGGAGAAAAAGCCGGTGGTGGGCCTGGCCGTCTTCGACAACCGGGAGGAGCTGCTCCGGGACAGCATGGGAGGGGAGAACTCCCAGATCGCCGGGGAAGTGGACTCGGTGCTGTACCGGTGGGTCACCGGGGAGATGGGGGGCTTTATCCGCAAGCTCAGCGACAACCGGTACCTGTTCCTCACCGACGAGTCCCACTTGGAGGAGGCCAAGCAGAGGCGCTTTAAGGTGCTGGACGACGTGCGGGAGATCAAAAGCAGCAAAAACAACATGAGCGCCACTATCTCCGTGGGCCTGGGCAAAGACGCCTCGGACACCGCGGAGAGCGAGCGCTGGGCCCGCCAGGCCCTGGACATGGCCCTGGGACGGGGCGGCGACCAGGTGGCCCTGATGGGCAAGGGGGATTCCTTCGAGTTCTTCGGGGGCACCTCCAAAGGGGTGGAAAAGCGGGACAAGGTCCGCACCCGGGTTATCGCCGCCACCCTGTCCGACCACGTGAAGGAAAGCGACCGGGTGTTCGTCATGGGCCACAAGAACTCCGACTTGGACGCCGTGGGCGCCGCGGTGGGCATGTGGGCCGCCATCCGCAAGGGATTGGAGCGCCCGGCGGCTATTGTCATCAACAGGAACCAGACCCTGGCCGGGCCCCTGGTGGACATGGTGGCCAAGGCCTACCCGGGAGAGCAGGTGTTCATCGGGGCCCAGGAGGCCATGGCCACTGCCACGGACCGGTCCCTGCTCATCGTGGTGGACACCCACTCGGTGAACTTCGTGGAGCACCACGAGCTGTTGGAGCGCATCCCCCGGGTGGTGGTCATCGATCACCACCGGATGATGGTCTCCCACATCAAGAACGCCCTGATCTTCTACCACGAGCCCTACGCCAGCTCCGCCTCGGAGATGGTGACGGAGCTGGTGCAGTACATCAAGGGCAGCGCCATCGACAGCGCCGACGCCCAGGCCCTTTTGGCCGGCATTATGCTGGACACCAAGAACTTCGTGCTGAAGACCGGCGTGCGCACCTTCGAGGCCTCGGCCTTCCTGCGCCGGCGGGGAGCTGACACCGTGGCGGTGAAAAAGCTCTTCTCCGACAGCCTGGACACCTACAAACAAAAGGCCCAGCTGGTCAGCGGGGCGGAGATCTACAAGGGCTGCGCCATCGCCAGCTCCAGCTGGGAGATGGAAGACCTGCGCATCGCCGCGGCCCAGGCCGCCGACGAGCTGCTGTCCATCATGGGGGTCAACGCCTCCTTCGTGCTCTACCGGGTGGGCAATGACGTGAGCATTTCCGCCAGGAGCCTGGGGGACATCAACGTCCAGCTGATCCTGGAGGAGTTTGGGGGCGGGGGCCACTTCACCATGGCCGGCGCCCAGCTGAAGAACACCACCATCGGCGAGGCCCGCCGGGCCCTGCTCCACGCCCTGGATACCAAACTGGCGGAGAACGAGGAATCGTAACTGCCGCCGGAGAAAGAAGAGGATACAGCCATGAAAGTAGTTCTGCTGCAAGACGTGAAGTCCATTGGGAAAAAGGGAGAGCTGGTAAACGTCTCCGACGGCTACGCCAGGAACTTCCTGCTGCCCAGAAAGCTGGCCAAAGAGGCCAACGCCCAGGCCATGAACGAGCTGAAAAACGCCGAGGCCGCCAAGGCCTATAAAATCAAGACAGAGACGGAGCAGGCCAAGGCCAGCGCCGAAGCCCTCTCTGGGAAGACGGTGAAGATCGCCGCCAAGGCCGGCCAGGGCGGAAAGATCTTCGGCTCTGTCACCGCCAAGGAGATCGCCGAGGAGATTAAAAAGCAGTACGGCGTAGAGGTGGACAAGCGCAAGGTGGTGCTGGACCTGGACATCAAGGCCTTTGGCACCTACCAGGCGGAAGTGAAGTTCTACGGCGGCATTTCCACCACGGTGAACGTGGTGGTCCACGAGTAAGAAAAAACCAGGAAGGAGGCACAGCTATGGACTATGGAGACAGCGCCCTGCGCATCTCCGCCCAGCCCGGGCGGGCGGTGCCCTTCAGCCTGGAGGCGGAGCAGTCCGTCCTGGGCGCCATTTTGCTGGAGCCCTCCTGCCTGAATGTGGTCATGGACCTGCTGCCCCGGGAGGAGTACTTCTACGGGGTGAACAACCAGCTGATCTACGGCGCCATGCGGGAGATGTTCGTCCTGGGGGAGCCGGTGGACTTTGTCACCGTGCTGGAGAAGCTCAAGGAGAACCGGGACTTCGACCAGGACACGGGGAAGGTGTACCTGACCCAGCTGGCCCAGCTGGTGCCCTCCATCGACAACGTGGAGGTCTACGCCCAGATTGTCCGGGACAAGTACGACCTGCGCACCCTGATGCAGGCGGCCCGGTCTATTCTGGACGAGGCAAGCGAAGGCTCGGAGGAGCCCTCGCTGCTGCTGGACGCCGCCGAGGAGAAGATCTACCGCATCCGCCAGGGAAAGACCGTGCGGGGCCTGCAGAAGCTCAGCGAGGTGCTGCTGGAGACCTTCGACCGGCTGGACCGGCTCAACAGCCCCGACAAAGACCAGTACCAGGGGTTGCCCACCGGCATCCGGGAGCTGGACAGCACCATCACCGGGTTGAACCGCTCGGACCTGATCATCGTGGCGGCCCGGCCCGGCGTGGGCAAGACCAGCCTGGCCCTGAACATCGCCCGGCACGTGGCGGTGACCAAGGGCAGGAAGGTGGCCTTCTTCTCCCTGGAAATGGGCAAAGAGCAGCTGGCATCCCGGCTTTTGGCCTCGGAGGCGCTGGTGGAGGGCACCAAGCTGCGCTCGGGGGATCTGACCAACGACGAGTGGACCCGGCTGGTGGAGGCCAGCGACATTTTGGGTAAGGCCCCCCTCTACCTGGACGATAGCCCGGACATCACCGCCCAGAAGATGAAGGCAAAGCTCCTGCGGCTGAAGGACGTGGACCTGGTGATGGTGGACTACCTCCAGCTGATGACCAGCCCCAAGCGGTCGGACAACCGTGTCAACGAGGTGGCGGAGATCACCCGGAGCCTGAAGATCATGGCCAAGGAGCTGAACGTCCCCGTGGTGGCCCTATCCCAGCTGCGCCGCCCCACCGAGCGCACCAAGGACCACCGCCCCGGCCTTTCCGAGCTGCGGGACTCCGGCTCTATCGAACAGGACGCCGACATCGTGATGTTCCTCCACCGGGAGGCCTACAACGCCATCAGCGAGGGCGGGGAGATGTCTGAGGACATGGACCAGAACGCCGGGCTCATCATCGTGGCCAAGAACCGCCACGGCGAGACCCGGGACATCCCTGTGCACTGGCAGGGTGAATACATGCGCTTTACTTCCCGCGAGGTGATTCGCGGTGAGTGAGTATTTTGCCGCCGCCGACCTGTCCGGGCTGCCCCCGGAAGGCCTGGCGGTGGTGGGCTTTTCCGGCGGGGCGGACTCCATGGCCCTGGCCCACTGGCTCTTGGGGAAGCTCCCCCGGGAGAGGCTGGTGCTGGCCCATGTGAACCACCTGCTCCGGGGGGAGGAGGCGGAACGGGACCAGGCGGCGGCCCAGGCCTTCGCCCAAAAGCTGGGGGTGCGCTTCGCCCTGCTCCGGGAGGACGTGGGGGCCCTGGCCCGGGAAAAGGGCCTGGGCCTGGAGGAGTGCGGCCGCCAGGTGCGGTACGCCTTCTTCCACAGCCTGGTAAAAGGGGAGAACGACAGGGTGCTGACCGCCCACAACGCCCAGGACAACGCGGAGACCGTGCTGCTCCACCTGGCCCGGGGAACAGGGCTTTCCGGCCTGTGCGGCATCCCTCCCAGGCGGGGGAAGGTGCTGCGGCCCTTCCTGTCCGTCCGGCGGGAGGAGATCGAGGCCTACTGCCGGGAGAGGAACCTGCCCTTTGTGACGGACAGCACCAACCTCACCGGGGATTTCTCCCGGAACCTCCTGCGCCGGCAGGTGTTTCCCGTGCTGGAGGGGCTCAACCCCCGGTTCGTGGAAAGCGTCCTCCGGGCGGCGGAGCTCCTCTCCCGGGACAGGGACTGCCTGGAGGAGCTGAGCCGCCAGCTGCTGGAGAGGGCCCGCCTCCCCTGGGGCCTGGAGGGGAAGCTCCTGCTGGACGCCGGGGAGAGCTTGGGCCTGCGGGCCCTGGGGACCTATCTCCGGGAGGCGGGCTGCCGGGATTTGGAGCGCCGCCACCTGGAGAGCTGCTGGCAGCTCCTTGTGTCCGGGGGCGCCCTCTCCCTGCCGGGCGGGGTGGCAGCCCAGTGCCGCCAGGGGGTGTTTTACGCCTGGAAGCCCGCTCCTGCAAGACCCTTCTCGGTGGAAGTCTCCCTGGGAGAGACGGCCCTGCCCGGAGGACAGGTCCTCGTTTTAGTGAAAAAAACGGGGAAAAGTGGGGAGGAGGCCCCAAAAATTCACAATTCGTTCTTTAAAAACGCGCTGGACTGTGCTATAATTACAGGACGTTTGAGGTCGGGGAGCGTCCTTGCGGCCAGGACCCGGCAGCCGGGGGACCGGTTCTGCCCTGTGGGGCAGAGGGAGGAGCGAAGCCTGAAACATCTGTTTCAGCAGGCCCGCGTCCCAGCCCCCTGCCGGGACCGGGCGGTGGTCCTCACCCTGGACGGGCGCATCGCCTGGTGCCAGGGGCTGGGAGCCAGCAGGGAGTTCGCCCCCAGGGAAACAGAGTCCTGCCTCCTGCCCAAAGTGCGGGAGGGGGACGGGAATTTTGAGAATGGGTGAGAGTATGACGGAAGACCGTGTAATGCTGCAGGACATCGACCGGGTGCTGTTTACCGAGCGGCAGATCGCCGTGATGGTGGAGCGCGTGGGACAGGAGATCACCCGGGACTACCGGGACAAGAACCTGCTGCTTGTCAGCGTTTTAAAGGGCTCTGTGGTGTTTATGGCCGACTTGATGCGGGCCATCACCATCCCCGCCCGCATCGACTTTATGGCCACCTCCAGCTACGGCTCTGGCACCAAGACCAGCGGCGTGGTGAAGATCGTCAAGGATCTGGACATCCCCCTGGAGGGCTATGACATCGTGCTGGTGGAGGACATTCTGGACAGCGGCAAGACCCTGAGCTACCTGATGGAGCTGCTCCAGTCCCGGGGGCTCAGGAGCATCCGGATCTGCACCTTGTTCGACAAGCCCGAGCGCCGGGAGGTGGAGGTGACCCCCACCTACGTGGGCTCCCAGATCCCCGATGCCTTTATTGTGGGCTACGGCCTTGACTACGACGAGAAATACCGGAACCTGCCCTTCGTGGGCATTTTAAGACCCGAGGTCTACGAATAAACGGCGGGGCCGGGAGAGAGAATTTACACAACCGAGTAGGAGGAAGCACATTTGGACGGAAATCGCAGAAAGCTGCGCAACCTGCTTTTGTACATCGGCATCCCTGTGGTGGTGCTGCTGGTCATCGTCTTCCTGTTCAGCAACAGGCGGCCCCAGCAGGACAGCTACAAGTACTCCGACATCCTGAACTTCTTCGAGAGCCAGCAGGTGGCGGAGTACTCCCTGAACCTGGGCACCGGTGAGATGGCCCTGCGCCTGAACGACAGCCACAACACCCTGGTGATGTACCAGGTCCCCAGCGTGGACCTGTTCTACCTGGACGTGTCCGACGACATCCAGGCCTATAACGACGCCCACCCCGACGCCAAGATGGTCCAGGATCTGATCCGGCCCCAGGAGACCAGCTGGATCATCAGCCTCCTGCCCACCCTGATCCTCTTCGGCGGGCTGATCTTCTTCTGGGTGTTCATGATGAAGCGCCTGGGGGCCGGCATGGGCGGCGGCGACAAGACCATGAACTTCGGCAAGGCCAAGATTAAGCAGATGAGCGACGAGAAGCGGAAGACCACCTTCGCCGACGTGGCCGGGGCCGACGAGGAAAAGGAAGAGCTCCGGGAGATTGTGGAGTTTTTAAAAAACCCCAGCAAGTTCAACTCCCTGGGGGCACGCATCCCCAAGGGCGTGCTGCTGGTGGGCCCTCCCGGCACCGGCAAGACTTTGCTGGCCCGTGCTGTGGCCGGGGAGGCCGGAGTGCCCTTCTTCTCCATCTCCGGCTCTGACTTTGTGGAGATGTTCGTGGGCGTGGGCGCCTCCCGGGTGCGGGACCTGTTC
>DXDU01000108.1 GCA_019115285.1 Candidatus Acutalibacter pullistercoris | reverse complement strand
CAAGCTGGGCAAGGATGCCTACGCCATGACCATCACCCTGCTGACCGACTCCCAGGGCAAGAAGATGGGCAAGACCGCCGGCAACGCCGTTTGGCTGGACCCCGAGAAAACCAGCCCCTTCGACTTCTACCAGTACTGGCGGAACGTGGAAGACGCCGACGTGAAAAAGTGTTTGCGCATGCTCACCTTCCTGCCCCTGGAGCAGATCGACGAGATCGACCAGTGGGAGGGCGCCCAGCTCAACAAGGCCAAGGAGATTCTGGCCTTTGAGCTGACCAAGATGGTCCACGGGGAAGAGGAAGCCCAGAAGGCCCAGGAGGCCGCCCGGGCCCTGTTCGGCGGCGGCGCCAACACCGACAACATGCCCACCACCCAGCTCTCCCAGGAGGACCTGACCGACGGGAGGATCGGCATTCTGGACCTGCTTCTGAAAGCCGGCCTGGCTCCCTCCAAAGGGGAGGGCCGCAGGCTGGTGCAGCAGGGCGGCGTCTCCGTGGACGACCAGAAGGTCACCGACATCGCCCAAGCCTTCGCCCCCGAAGATTTCCACGACGGGCAGATCATCGTCCGCAAAGGCAAGAAGGTGTTCCACAAGATCACCCTGCAATAAAAAAAGCCGGTTCGCTGCCGGCTTCTCCGCAAAAAAGCCTCCCGAGAACCGGGAGGCTTTTTCTCATCCTTTTACTTTTTGAATGGCCGCCAGCACCGTGTCGTAGTCCGCCTCGGTGACCAGCAGGGAGATCTCGATGTCCGATGTGGTGATGAGCCGGATGTCCGCGTCTGTTTGGGCGATGGCGTTGAACACCTGGGCGGCGATGCCCGGGGTGTTCTTCATGGCCGGGTCCCGCACGGAGATCTTGTGGTTCACGCTGCTGACGATGACATCCAAATCCTTCTCCTTCTTCAGGGCGGAGGTGAAGGAGAGGATCTTAATCAAGTCGCTGTCGGCGATGGTGAAGGAAAGCCCGGTGTAGGCGCTTTGGGTGGGGGCCATGGAGATCACGTCGATGTTGATATCGTACTGAGAGATGGTGTCGAAAACTTTCGCCAGGGTCTCCACTTTGGCGGGAAAGCCCGCCAGGGTGACCAAGGTGATGTCGTCCACTGTGCTGATGACCATAGAATCGCTCATAATAGCTCCTTTCCGGGGTTCTCCCTGTGGGGTCAGATCAAATGAGACATGTCGTAGAGCCCAGGGCCTTTGCCGTTCATGAACAGGGCGGCGTTGACCGCCCCGGAGGCGAAGAGCTCTTTGGACTGGGCGGAATGGGAGAGGGTGAGGACCTCGCTCTGTCCGGCGAAAATCACCTGGTGTTCCCCCACGATGGTGCCGCCCCGCACAGAGTGCAGGCCAATCTCCCGCTTTTCCCGCTTCTTCCGCTGGGCGTGGCGGTCGTAGGTGTAGCGCATCTCATTGTCCCGCACTTCGTTGATGGCGTCGGCAATCATCAGGGCCGTGCCGCTGGGGGCGTCGATCTTCTGGTTGTGGTGCATCTCCACGATCTCCACGTCGAAGCTGTCACCCAGCACGGCCTCCGCCTTTTTCGCCAGCTCGATGAGCAGGTTCACTCCCAGGGACATGTTCCTGGAGTAGAACAGGGGCAGGGCCTTGGAGGCCTCCTGAATCTCCCGGGTCTGTTCCTCGCTGTAACCGGTGGTGCACAGCACGGCGGCCACGCCGGGGTGGCTGCGGCAGTAGGCGAGAATGGGGGACAGGCAGGAGGGGTGAGAGAAGTCCACGATGACCTGCACGTCTTCGGTCACCTTCTCTACAGAGTCGTAGATGGGGAAGGCGCAGCTGCCGGCGGGGGCGGGGTCCACCCCGGCCACGATCTGGCAGTCCTCTCTTCCCGCCACGGCCCGCTGCACCGCGGCGCCCATTTTCCCGCAGCAGCCGCACAAGAGTATGGAAGTCATGTTTATCGTTCCTTTCCTTTGATCGACAGAAACTTTAGGCCAGCTGGTGGGCCTTGAGCATGGCAAGGAGCTTTCCGGCCCCTTCCTCGGTCATGGTGGTGAGGGGCAGCCGGCAGAAGTTGGAGCTGATCAGCCCCATCTGGTACAGGGCCTCTTTGATGGGAATGGGGTTCACGTCCAGGAAGAACCCGTCCATCAGGTCCATATACTGGTTGTTCAGCTTCCTGGCGGTGTCCAGATCCCCCCGGAGCATGGCGGCGGCCAGGTCGTGCATCTGCCGGGGCAGGGCGTTGGAGAACACGGAGATCACGCCTTTGCCGCCGAGGGCCATCAGGGCCAGGGTCATGTTGTCCTCGCCGGAGTAGATGGTCAAATCCTCCCCACACTGGGCGGCGATCCGGGCGGCCACGGCGGCGTTGCCGCTGGCCTCCTTCACCGCCACGATATAGGGGTTCTTGGAGAGCTCCACATAGGTGGGCACCTGAATATTGCAGCCGGTGCGGCTGGGCACGTTATAGAGGATGCAGGGCATCTTCACCTGGTCGGCGATGAAGTTGAAGCTCTCCACCAGGCCCTTCTGTGAGGTCTTGTTGTAATAGGGGGTGACCAGCAGCAGGCCGTCGGCCCCCAGTTCTTTGGCTTCCAGGGACAGCTCGACGCAGAAGGCGGTGTCGTTGCTGCCGGTGCCGGCGATGACAGGCACCCGGCCCGCCACCTTTTTAATGATAAAGTCTATGACTTTCAGGTGCTCCTCGCCGGTCATGGTGGCAGCTTCCCCCGTGGTGCCGCAGGCGATGATGGCGTCGATCTTGTTCTCCAGCTGGAACTCCACCAGCCGGTCCAGTTCCTCCCAGGCGATCTCACCGGCAGAGGTAAAGGGGGTGACCAGGGCGGTGCCCGCCCCGGTAAAGATCAAGTCTTTCTTCATGGTGACTCCTCCCGCAAGAATACTCAGTCAAAATAGCCCTTCTTGGCCAGCAGTTCCGCCATGAGGACGGCGCCGCCCGCAGCGCCCCGCAGGGTGTTGTGAGAAAGGCACACGAACTTGTAGTCGTACTGGGTGTCGGGGCGCAGACGGCCGATGGAGACGGCCATGCCGCCCTCCAGGTCCCGGTCCAGCTTGGGCTGGGGCCGGTCGTCCTCGGTGAAGTAGTGCAGGAACTGCTTGGGAGCGCTGGGCAGCTCCAGCTCCTGGGCGGGGCCGCGGAAGCTCTCCCACCGGCGGATGATCTCCTCCTTGGAAACCTTCTGCTCCAGGGAGAAGAACACGGCGGCCATGTGGCCGTCGGAGACAGGCACCCGCAGGCACTGGGAGGTGATGGAGGGGGTGTTGGTGTTGACAATGACGCCGTTTTCCACCCGGCCCCAGATCTTCAGGGGCTCCTGCTCGCTCTTTTCCTCTTCGCCCCCAATGTAGGGGATGACGTTGTCAAGAATCTGGGGCATGGTCTCGAAGGTCTTGCCGGCCCCGGAGATGGCCTGGTAGGTGCAGGCCAGCACCTTGGTGACCCCCAGGTCCAACAGGGGATGGATGGCGGGGACGTAGCTCTGGAGAGAGCAGTTGCACTTGACGGACACAAAGCCCCGCTTGGTGCCCAGGCGCTTGCGCTGGGACTGGATGACCTCCGCGTGGTCGGCGTTGATCTCCGGGATGATCATGGGAACGTCCGGGGTGGAGCGGTGGGCGCTGTTGTTGGAGACCACCGGGCACTCCTTCTTGGCGTAGGCCTCCTCCAGGGCGCGGATCTCGTCCTTCTTCATGTTCACGGCGCAGAAGACGAAGTCCACCTGAGAGACGATCTCGTCCATATCTTTTTCCGCGTCTAGCACAGGGAGCTTCGCCATGGCGGCGGGGAGAGGGGTCTTCATGGCCCAGCGGCCGGCTACGGCCTCCTCGTAAGTCTTGCCGGCGCTTCTGGCGCTGGCGGCCACCGCCGTAACCCGGAACCAGGGGTGGTTCTCCAAAATGGTGGCGAACCGCTGGCCCACCATGCCGGTGCATCCGATAATGCCCACACGATATTGTTTCATTGTTCCAATTTCCTTTCTTCCCCGCGGACCGGGGGTAGTAAAACAGAGGGAATAAAAAAACCGGTTGAAAACCGGCTGCCCATACCTTATAATAGAAATGCTGCGATTTTTTCCGCGAAATCCCGCGGAATAGAAAATAGCACTCCATCAGTACGATGACAGTCGCAAAGCTGTTCGCTGTTACAACCAGGGCCTATTTGCCAGATATTCCCTTCGGCAGCTCACCCTTTCACAAGACTTCTCCAGTTTCTGGCAAACTTCCATCCCATTACTCTTGCAAAGCCGCGCCTCTATTTGTCTTTTATCATACCTTAGTTTGGCGCTGTTGTCAATTTTTTCGGCCAATATATTGTATTAAATTTTGCTGGGATCGGTGCAGGAAAGGAACGGGAAACCATGAAGACAAAAGATTTCTATTACGACCTCCCAGAGGAGCTCATTGCCCAGACGCCGGTGGAGCCCAGGGACGCCTCCCGGCTGATGACGCTGGACAAGACCACGGGGGCCATCGGCCACTACCATTTCCGGGACATCGTGGACCTGCTCCGGGAGGGGGACTGCCTGATCCTCAACGACTCCCGGGTGCTGCCCGCCAGGATCTACGGGGTGAAGGAGGACACCGGCGCCCACGTGGAGTTCCTGCTGCTGGAAAACAAGGGGAACGACCGGTGGGAAGCCCTGGCCGGCCCTGGGAAAAAAGCCAGGAAGGGCAGCCGGTTCACCTTTGGGGACGGGCTGCTGCGCTGTGAGGTGGTGGATGTGCTCCCCGACGGCAACCGGCTCATCCAGTTCCAGTACGAGGGGGTTTTCTTCAATCTGCTGGACCAGATCGGCCAGATGCCCCTGCCCCCCTATATTAAGGAAAAGCTCCAGGACCGGGAGCGGTACCAGACGGTGTACTCCCGGGAGGTGGGCTCCGCCGCCGCCCCCACCGCCGGGCTGCACTTTACCCCGGAGCTGCTGGAGCGGGTAAAGGCGAAGGGGGTCAAGCTGGGGTTTGTCACCCTCCACGTGGGGCTGGGCACCTTCCGGCCGGTGAGCGCCGAGGACATTCAGGACCACAAGATGCACGCCGAGCACTACCACATGCCCCAGGAGACCGCCGACCTGATCAACGAGACAAAAGAGAAGGGCGGCCGGGTCATCGCCGTGGGCACCACCAGCTGCCGGACCATCGAGTCCGTGGCCCAGAAAGAGGGATGCTTCAAAGAAAGCGAGGGCTGGACGGACATCTTCCTCTACCCCGGGTACCAGTTCAAGGGCCTGGACGGTCTGATCACCAACTTCCACCTGCCGGAGAGCACCCTGATCATGCTGGTGTCCGCCCTGGCCGGCCGGGAGCACGTGCTCCACGCCTATGAGGTGGCGGTGCGGGAGAAGTACCGGTTCTTCAGCTTTGGGGACGCCATGTTCATTTCCTAAGGAGACTTGCTTATGTATCGATTGCTCAAGAAAGAGGGCAGCGCCCGCCGGGGGGAGTTTGAGACCGTCCACGGCACGGTGCAGACCCCTGCCTTTATGAACGTAGCCACCGCAGGGGCCATCAAGGGGGCGGTGTCCGCCTACGACCTGAAAGACCTGCACTGCCAGGTGCAGCTGTGCAACACCTATCACCTGCACCTGCGGCCCGGGGACGAGATCGTGAAAAAGCTGGGGGGCATACGGAAATTCACCGGCTGGCAGGGCCCCGTCCTGACGGACAGCGGGGGCTTCCAGGTGTTCTCCCTGGCCAAGCTGCGGAACATCAAGGAGGAGGGGGTCACCTTCGCCTCCCACATCGACGGGCGGAAGATTTTCATGGGCCCGGAGGAGAGCATGCGCATCCAGTCCAACCTGGGTTCCACCATCGCCATGGCCTTCGACGAGTGCGTGGAGAACCCCGCGCCCTACCAGTACGCCAAGGACTCCTGCGAGCGCACCGCCCGGTGGCTCGCCCGCTGCAAGAAGGAGATGGCCAGGCTCAACGCTATGGAAGACGCGGTGAACCCCCACCAGCTGCTGTTCGGCATCAACCAGGGCTGCACCTTCGCCGACCTGCGGGTGGAGCACATGAAGCGCATCGCGGAGATGGACCTGGACGGCTACGCCATCGGCGGCCTGGCGGTGGGGGAGCCCGCCCCGGTGATGTACGAGATCATCGAAGCGGTAGAGCCCCACATGCCCCAAGAGAAGATCCGGTACCTGATGGGGGTGGGCACCCCGGCGAACATCCTGGAAGGGGTGCGCAGAGGGGTGGACCTGTTCGACTGCGTCATGCCCAGCCGGAACGCCCGCCACGGCCACGCCTTCACCTGGGAGGGCTGCCGGAATCTGCTCAACGCCAAGTACGAGCTGGATGAGGCGCCTTTAGACGAGAACTGCCAGTGCCCTGTGTGCCAGAAGTTCAGCCGGGCCTATATCCGCCACCTGTTCAAGGCCGGGGAGATGCTGGCCATGCGGCTGACAGTGATGCACAACCTGTACTTCTACAACCACCTGATGGAGGAGATCCGGCAGGCCTTGGACGAGGACAGGTTCGAGCAGTTCTATCGAGACCGCATTGAGGCGTTGGGCCGGCGGATCTGAACTTTTACTTGCAAGTTCCCGCGCAACTTGGTATAATCAAAACACTGACTTCGGAGGTGCAAAAGAATCATGAATCATTTGATCACACTGGAATCTGGCCAGACCGGCGGTTTGAGCATGCTGGCCATGCTGGGCATTTACGCCGTATTTATCGTAGCTCTGTACTTTATCTTCTTCCGGCCCCAGAGCAAGAAGAAGAAAAAGGAAGCTGAGATGCGCAAGAACGCCCAGGTGGGGGATGAGATCACCACCATCGGCGGCATCTGCGGCCGGATCATCGCTGTAAAGGACGAGACGGATTCCGTGGTCATCGAGACCGGCAGTGACAAGGCCAAGCTTCGTGTGAAGCGCTGGGCCATCGGCAGCGTGGACACCGTTCACGAGGACGACGCCACCGCGTAAGAGTTCCATGGGCATAGAGAGACCTCGCACCGCATACACTGGTGACAAAGATCACCAAGGCGGCTGCGAGGTTTTTTTATGTTGAGACGAACCATCTGCAAATTGCTCCTTGCCCTTCTTGCCCAGTGTCTGGCTACAGCGCTGCTCCTGGCTTGTGCGGCCGGAGCCCTGGCCTCCATCAAACGTATGCCCTGGGAGCTCCTTCCACTGCTTACAACGGCAGGGGCCGGGGCAGGGGCGTTTCTGGGAGGATGGCTGGCTGCCCGCCTCATAGGGGAGAGAGGCCTTCTTTGGGGGCTGGTGTGCGGCGCTGTCTCCGGGGCGGCTGTGCTCCTCATTGCCCTGGCCCTGCGGGGGGAGGCGTCCCTTCCAGCGGCCCTCACCCGGCTGGGGGCCCTGCTTCTGGCCGGCGCCGTCGGCGGGATCTTGGGGGTAGGGGGCAGGAGGAGAGTGAAATTTTAATCGGAACGCCTGTAAGGTGGATACACACGGTCTAGCCGTGTGTATTTTTATGCACACAATATTTTGTGGGGAGTCATAATATCCATGGCCGTTTATACATTGGTTTACATAATAAAAAAGACATAAAATCACGAGGTTGAAATAAAAAAGTAAAAATATTCGCCGGATTCCCTTGCAAATTTCTCTCAAATGTATTATAGTATAGTTCCACGGGCACGTGTGCCCCGGATGGGCTTCCCCTTTGGTGGAAAGCCTGTGGAAATGTGGAAAACCCGCGTCATTGCTGGATTTTCCCCAGCTCCCACAAACCCCAACATCTATGTGCGAACATCACTTCTCACCGCATATCTTGTTGTTTTCCAGAGGGTTTGGAGCTTTTTCCTCCCAGCGGGACGCTTTTTCCCGGCAGTTTACGGAATCTTATAAAGTCCGGTCCCACTGCCGTGACATACAGCAAAAGCGCAACTGCGGTTTCTTTGTAAAAAGTAATATCTATTCGCCCCGGCAACGAAAGACGTCATAGCTTCCCCGGCTGTCTCATAGGATGGGACAGGACGTATTTGCTGGAAGAAAGGACGGATGCGTGTTGGGTGAATGGGATACCGCTGGCGCCTCCCTCTCCGGGAAGGGCGCGGGAGGATTTCCCCGGGGACTGTTTTGCGCCCTGTTTCTTGGGCTGTGCGGAGGAGTGGCCTGCGGCGCGTTCTGCGCCGGCCGGCTGTCCCTTCTTTCCCAGGGACGGGCCCTGCCCCTGTTGTTTTCTGGGATCCCCGTCCCAGGGTATGGGTTTCTCAGCTGCTTTACCACGCTGCTGCTGAACCTCTCCCTGTGGCTGTGCCTGCTGTTTCTCAGCAGCTTGTCCCTGGCGGGGCTGGGGCTTGTGCCCTTGCTCCTCCTTTTGAAGGGTTTCCTCCTGGGGCTTGGGACCCTGGTCCTTCTGGAGGCGGAACCCTTGTGGGGCCCGGCGGTGTGGTTCGCCCCCGCCGCGGCTGGCAGCTGTCTCATCCTGCTGCTGTACGGGCTTTCGGTCTTTCGGTTTTCCTGCCGGCTGCTTCGGGCTTGCCGCTCCCCAGAGGGCGCGCCCCTTTGCCTGAGGCGGCAGTGCAAGGACCTGCTGCTGTTTCTCGGCCTGGGGGCTGGGATCTCCCTGACGGGAGCAGGGGTTTGTTTTCTCTGGGACGTTTTGATTTGAGTGTAAAGAGGTGTGGGTAAGACATGTTGGACTACTATTCACTATTCAGCGAGTACCTGGCGGAGCAGAAGCCCAATTCTGCCAACACCAGGGAGTCTTACCTGCGGGACACTCTGCATTTTCTGGAATTCCTCTCCGAGTCCGGCGTGGTGCCTGAGCAGGCGGGGGAAGAGGACATTCAGGGCTATGTGGACCACCTCCACGAGCTGGGCCGCTCTCCCACCACCATCACCCGGAACCTGGCATCGGTGCGTTGTTTTTACAAGTTCCTCATCTTCCGGGGGCTGCTGGACAAGAACCCTGCCAAGGGCATCAAGCTGGAGAGGGCGGAGAAGAAGCTGCCCCAGGTGCTCTCCGGCGAGGAGATCAACCTGCTTCTGGCCCAGCCCGACATCACCGACCCCAAGGGCTGCCGGGACAAGGCCATGCTGGAGCTGCTGTACGCCACAGGCATCCGGGCCTCCGAGCTGATCAACCTGGACATCGGGGATATCAATCTCCGGTCTGGGGTGCTGTACTGCCGGGGGAACAAGGGAGTGCGGTCCATTCCCGTGTATCCCGCCGCTGTGGTGGCCGTTTCTGACTACATCTACCGCATGCGCGGGCTCATCGCCGGCCCTGAGAGCGGCGACGCCCTGTTCGTCAACCTCAACGGCGGCCGGCTGACCCGCCAGGGCTTCTGGAAGATCGTCAAGGGTTACGCCGCTTCCGCCGGCATCACCAAGGAGATCACACCCCACACCCTGCGGCACTCCTTCGCCCTGCACCTGCTGGAGGGCGGTGCCTCGGTGAAGGACATCCAGACCATGATGGGCCACGCGGACATCTCCTCTACCCAGGTGTACGTGCAGCTGTTGGACAACCATGTAAAGCAGGTCTACCAGGACTGCCACCCCAGAGCCAAGCTGGGTTGACCGGGAGAGGGGAGTGGTTCCTTTGGCTTTTCTCGGCCTTTTTGGCAAGTACGACCAGCCTGGCCCCGGGGTGGACCCGGGCCAGCCGCCTAAACCGCCTTTCCTCCGCTTCTTCCAGATCTTCTGGAGGAAGCTTTCCAAATTTGTGGCGCTGAATCTGCTCTTTCTGCTCCCCGCGGGGGCGGCCGCCGCTCTGATGGCTTTGCTCTACGTCTGTCCCGCTCACCTGGTGCTGGTGCTGCCGGGAGGGGAGGCCCCCTGGGAGTTTGACCTGTGGACCTGGGGCGTGGTGCCCCTGCCCCTGGTGCTGTTGTCACCCTGTGTGGCGGGCCTTGCTTTTGTGACCCGCAGTTTCCTGCGGGAGGAGCCCACTTTCCTCTGGTCTGATTTCTGGAAGGCCGTCCGGGGGAACTGGAGGTGCTTTTTGGGCAACGGCCTGGTGCTCTATCTGGTGGGGGCGGTGCTGTCCTTTTCCACCCGGTACTACCAAGCCAGGCTTTCCCAGGATCTCTTTTCCTACCTGCCCTTCTGGTGCTGCGTGCTGCTGGGGGTGGTGTTCCTGTGGGCCCAGTTTTACCTGCCCTTGCTGTTCGTCACCTTCGACCTCACGTTCCGGCAGGCCTACCGCAACGCCTTTCTGTTCGCGGCCCTGGGCCTGCCCAGGAACCTGCTGCTGACCGCTGTGTTCGCTGGAGCTGCCCTGCTTTTGCTGGCGCTGCCTTTTACCGGGCTGACCCTGGCTGTCTGCCTGGTGCTGCTGGTGACGCTGGTCTTTTCCTTTACGGCCTACCTGGTGAACTTCACCGTCTACCCGGTGATCCACCGGTACCTGATTAAGCCCTACGAGAAGAGGGGAGAGGGGCGCTGAATTTCTCCCTGCGCAGAAAAAAGAAAGCCCCAGGATGGGAAGGCCATCCTGGGGCTGTTCGCTTTATTCGCCGTCCTCGCCGTCTTCTGGCGGGGGCGTTTTCTTTTTCTTGCTGGGGGCCGCCATTTGAGCCAAGGGGTTCGAGTTGATGGCGTTTTCCATCTGGGTGCTGGAGGTGTGGGTGTAGATCTCCGTGGTGCCCAGATTGGCGTGGCCCAGAATGTCCTGGAGCACCCGGATGTCCACGTTGCCGTAGCGGTACATGAGGGTGGCCGCCGTGTGCCGCAGCTTGTGCACCGAATATCCCGGCCCGCTCAGACCGATCTTCTCCAGGTATTTCTTCACCATGACCTCCACGGAGATGGGCTTGAGCCTGGTCTTCCTGTTGCTGAGGAACAGGGCGTTCCTGTCTTTCACCCCGTCTTTGGGGCGCACCGCCAGGTAGGCGGCGATGGCGTCCTGGCAGGCCTGGTTCAGGTAGACGATGCGCTCTTTGTTGCCCTTGCCCAGCACCCGCAGTGTGTTGTTGTTGCGCACCACGTCGCTGAGGTTGATGGCCACCAGCTCCGAAAGCCGCAGGCCGCAGTTGAGAAAGATGGTGAGGATACACCGGTCCCGTTCCGCGTTGGGGCCGTCTACCGCCCGGAGCAGTTCGATACTTTGTTCGAGTGACAGGAAATGGGGGAGCGTCTTTGCTTTTTTGGGAGAGACCAGGTTCTCGGCGGGGTTGTGGTCCAAAAGCTTTTCGTGGACCGAGAGATACTGGAAGAAGGACCGGAGGGTGGTGGTCTTGCGCTGGCGGGTGGAGGCCATGTTGCTGCGCTCGTCCGCGGCGTAATTGAGAAAGGCGAAGATCTCGTAGGTGGAGATAGAGCGGATGAATTCCAGGTCCACGTCTGACACGGGAATGTCCTGGAGCTCCATGGAAGGATCCACAAGGCCACGGTCCAGTTTGAGGAACCGGAAAAAAGTCCGCAGGTCTTTGCAGTATTCGCTTACTGTCTTGGCCGCCAGACCGCGGACGTTCCGCAGGTACATGGCGTATTGCTTTACCACGCCGGACAGCTCGTCCTGGGCCTGTACTGCCATCAGATCTCCTCCGTTTCCTTTTCCCTAAATTATAGAAAACATTTATTTTCTATAATTTCGATTATTTATCTCCCCGCCCCTCCCTGGGGCTGTTTTTCTGTGGAGCGGCATTTTTCAAAAGCGCCGCCCCTTCTGGTCTCACGTTTTATATCTTACACGCAGGCTTCGTAAGCTTCCCGCAACGTCCTGGCGCCGATGAGCTCCATGCCCTCCACAGCGCCGGACTTCAAATTCCGCACCCCGTGGTACGGCAGCACGCAGCGGGTAAAGCCCAGGCGGGCTGCCTCCGCGATGCGCAGGTCGCTGTGGCTGACGCTGCGCAGCTCTCCCGTCAGGCCGATCTCCCCGAACACCACCGTGTCTTCCCGCACCGGGGTGTCCTTCAGGCTGGAGATCAGCGAAACAGCCACAGCCAGGTCCACCGCGGGCTCGTCCAGCCGCAGGCCCCCCACCACGTTTACGTAGGAGTCCAGGTTGGAAAAGTAAAACCCTGCCCGCTTCTCCAGCACCGCCAGAATCAGGGCCATGCGGTTGTAGTCAAATCCTGTGGACATCCGCCGGGGCGTTCCGTAGCCCGAGGTGGTGGCCAGGCCCTGGATTTCCGCCAGCAAGGGCCGGGTGCCCTCCATCACCGCGGTGACGCAGGAGCCCGCCACGTCCTTGGGCCGGCCGGAGAGCATGGCCTGAGAGGGATTCTCCACCTGCTTCAAGCCCCGGTCCCCCATGTCGAACACGCCGATCTCGTTGGTGGAGCCGTACCGGTTTTTCACCGCCCGCAGGATCCGGTAGGTCATCTGCCGGTCCCCTTCAAAGTACAGCACCGCGTCCACAATGTGCTCCAGCACCTTGGGCCCGGCGATGGCCCCGTCCTTGTTCACGTGGCCCACCAGGATCACAGGGATATCCAAGGCCTTGGCGCAGCGCATCATGGTGTTGGTGCACTCCCGCACCTGGGTCACGCTGCCCGGCGAGGAGGTGAGCTCTGTGTGGTTCATGGTCTGGATGGAGTCCACCATCACCAGGTCCGGCTTCTCCTGGCGGATCTGCTCCACCACCAGCTGGATGTCCGTCTCCGTCAAGATCAGCAGGTTGGAGCTCTGCACCCCCAGCCGGGCGGCCCGGAGCTTGATCTGCCGGGCAGATTCCTCCCCCGACACGTACAGCACCCGCAGGCTCTGGCCCAGGTATTCGCAGATCTGCAGCAGGATGGTGGACTTGCCGATGCCGGGATCGCCGCTGATGAGCACCAGAGAACCTTTGACGATGCCCCCGCCCAGCACCCGGTCCAGCTCGGAGAGGCCGGTGTGGTAGCGCTGCTCGTCGTCGGTGCTGATCTCGTTGATGGGCACGGCGTGGGACCTGCTCCCCAGGGACCGGGCCGCCGCCGCTTTTTGGGGCGATACCGGCTCCTTTAAGATCTCCAGCATGGTGTTCCACTCGCCGCAGCCGGGGCACTTCCCCACCCACTTGGCGGTCTCAAAGCCGCACTGGCTGCACTGGTATATGATCTTGCTCTTTCCTGCCATGGTCCATTCCATCCTCTTCTCGTGAGATCCCGATCTGTTTTTCTATCATACCACAACATCTGCGATTTGTCGAGGACCCCGCTCCTATCCCTGGGCCTCCCCCTCCAAAAACTCCTGTATTCCCCGGCACAGGGCCTGGGCCAGGGACCGCTGGTACTGGGGGTCGGCGAGCTTTCCCGCCTCCTGGGGGTTGGAGAGAAAGCCACACTCCACCAGCACCCCGGGGATCCGGCATTGCTCCAACAGGTAGATGCCCTCCCCGGCCTCCTTGCTCTCCCGGCGGTTTTCCGGCTGTAGGGACTTTACCACCTGGCTGCGCAGGCACTCGGCCAGGCGCTGGCTGTCCGGGTGGTTGGGGGAGTAGAACATCTGCGCCCCGCTGTACTGGCTCTCCTCAAAGAAGTTCTGGTGGATGCTCACCAGGGCCTGGGCCCCGGACTCCTCCGCGATCCTGGCCCGCTCCTGCAGGTCCGACCGCTTTCGCTGGGCCACGGTAGAGAGGTTCTGGTCCCCCAGGGCCGTGTCTGTGTCCCGGGTGAGCAGCACCTGGCAGCCGTGGTTTTCCAGCTCCTCCGCCAGGGCCAGGGCGATAGAGAGGTTCAGCTCTTTCTCCGACTCCCCCGAGGCTCCGGTGGCGCCGCCGTCCTCCCCGCCGTGGCCTGGGTCGATCAGAATCAAAGGCCTGTTCTGGAAGTAGTCCGCCCGCAGAAGGAGCTCCCCCACGGCCCACCCCGTCTGCCCGGCAAAGAGCAGCAGCGCCCCCCAGAACAGCAGCCATACCGCCAGTTTTTTCACGGCCGCTTCCCCCTTTCCCCTTCCCCTACTTTTATGCGGAGAACTTTTTCTCCATGCGGCATTTCAATCCAGCCGGGGGTGTGCTATAATACCAGTAAGTTTTCCGAGCGTTCGGAATGGATCAGGGGGAGTCACCATGAAGATCAAAGAACTGCTGGCCCGGGATCAGATCACCTTTTCCTGCGAGATCTTCCCGCCCAAGAAAGAGTTGGAGTTTTCCGGCATCCACAAGATCGTGGACCAGATCCACGACCTGGGGGCCGACTTTATCAGCGTCACATACGGGGCGGGAGGCAGCACCTCCAAAAAGACCCTGGAGGTGGCCTCTTACATCCAGGACACCCACCACACCCCGGCCCTGGCCCACCTCACCTGCTGCGGCGCCACCAAAGAGGACATCGCCCGCCGGGTACAGGAGATGAAGGCCCGGGGCATCGAGAACGTGCTGGCCCTGCGGGGCGACCTGCCCCAAGACTACGTGCCCGGTCCCTACACCTACGCCATCGAGCTCATCCGGGACATCAAGGCCCAGGGGGACTTCTGCGTGGGAGCCGCCTGCTACCCCGAGGGCCACGTGGAGTGCGCCCACAAGGAGCAGGACATTGGCTTTCTCAAAGAGAAGGTGGAGGCGGGCTGCGACTTCCTCACCACCCAGATGTTCTTTGACAACAACGTGTACTACAACTTCCTCTACCGGGTGCTGGCCGCCGGCATCCAGGTGCCGGTGATCCCCGGGATCATGCCGGTGATCAACGCCAAGCAGATCAAGCGCAGCTGCGAGCTCTCCGGCACGGTGCTGCCCCCCCGCTTCAAGGCCATCGCCGACAAGTTCGCCGAGGACCCCCAGGCCATGGAGCAGGCGGGCATCGCCTACGCCACCGAGCAGATCATCGACCTGATCGCAAACGGCGTGAAGTACATCCACCTCTACACCATGAACCGCCCCCAGACGGCGGCGAAGATCGTGGCGAATCTCAGCCACATCCTGCGATGAAGCCCCAGTGGGACCCCAGGGAGATCCTTCGCTACCTGGGAGCGGACCACGCCACCCCGCTGATCCAGGAGCTGATGGAGCGGGGCCAGCGGGAGACCGAGGAAGTCTCCCGGCCGAAAAGCGTTTTCCTCCCCCTCCCCATCCAGGTGGAGGAAGACAGGGTGTTCCTGGGGGAGAAGGCCTTTGCCAGCAAGAGTTTGGCCTCCCACCTCCGGGGCTGCCGGGAGGGCTACCTCTTCGCCTTTACCCTGGGGCGGGAGATTGACATGCGCTTAAAGCGGTACGCCGTCACCGACCTTCCCTATGTGCCGGTGCTCCAGGCCTGCGCCGCCTCTTACACCGAGCTGTGCGCCGACCTGGCCCAGGAGGAGCTGCGGGAGAGCGCCCGGCGGCGGGGCCTTTACCTGCGGCCCCGGTACAGCCCTGGCTACGGGGATTTTTCCCTGCAGGCCCAAACTTTCTTTTTCGAGGCTTTGCAGATCCCCAAGCGGCTGGGGGTCTCTTTGACGGAGGGGTATCTCATGGTGCCCACCAAGTCCATCACCGGGGTGATCGGCCTCACGTCCGATCCCACCCAATGCCACGTGGGCCGCTGCATGAGCTGCGACGCCCAAAACTGCCCCTTCCGGGAAAAGGAGTGTTCCCCCCATGAGTAAGATCCAGTTTGGAGACCGCTTTGTCTTTTTCGACGGCGCCACCGGCACCCAGCTTCAGGAAATGGGCCTGGCCCCCGGCCACGCCCCCGAGCTTTGGAACCTGGAGCGCCCCCAGGCGGTGCGCCGGGTCCACGCCTCTTACCTGGAGGCCGGGGCCCAGGTGATCAACGCCAACACCTTTGGGGCCAACCCCTTGAAGGAAGAGGAGCTGGGGGTACCCGCCGAGACACTGATCAAGGCCGGGGTGGCCCTGGCCAGGGAGGCGGTGGCCCAAAGCGGGAAAGAGGCCTTCGTGGCCCTGGACATCGGCCCCACGGGAAAGCTGCTGGCCCCCCTGGGGGACCTGCCCTTTGAGCAGGCTTTGAACGCCTTCGCCCAGGTGGTGGAGGCCGGCGCCCAAGCAGGGGCGGACTGCGTCCTCATCGAGACCATGAACGACCTGTACGAGGCGAAAGCGGCGGTGCTGGCCGCCAAGGAGCACTGCTCCCTGCCGGTGTTCGTCACCATGACCTTCGATGAGGAGGGCAAGCTCCTCACCGGGGGCACCCTGGAAGCTGCCGCCGCTGTGCTGGAGGGCCTGGGGGTAGACGCCTTGGGTCTCAACTGCGGCTTGGGGCCCCAGCAGATGCTGTCCCTCACCCGGCGGCTGCGGAAGCTCACCTCCCTGCCTATTCTGGTGGACCCCAACGCCGGCCTCCCCCGGGAGGAGGAGGGCCGCACCGTCTTCGATGTGGGGCCGGAGGAGTTCGCCGGGTGGATGGAGGAGATCGCCAAGGCGGGAGCCCAGGCCCTGGGAGGCTGCTGCGGCACCACCCCCGCCCACATCGCCGCCCTCACCGCCCGGTGCGGGAAGCTCTCTCCCCTGCCCGCTCCCCCCTGCCTGCAGACGGTGGTGGCCTCCGGCATGGAGGCCGTCTCCTTCGGCCAGGGGCCGGTGCTCATCGGGGAGCGCATCAACCCCACAGGGAAGCCCAAGCTCAAACAGGCCCTGCGGGAGAAGAATATCGCCTATCTGCTGGGAGAGGGCATCGCCCAGCAGGACGCGGGGGCCCATGTGCTGGACGTGAACGTGGGCCTGCCGGAGATCGACGAGCCGGAGCTCATGTGCCAGGTAATCCGGGAGCTCCAGGGCGTCACCCCCCTGCCTTTGCAGATCGACACCGCCGACCCTGTCACCATGGAGAAAGCCCTGCGCCTTTACAACGGCAAGGCCCTGGTGAACTCCGTCACCGCCAAGGCCTCTTCCATGGAGGCCATCTTCCCCCTGGTGCGCAAATACGGCGGGGTGGTCATCGGCCTTACCATCACGGAAGAGGGCATCCCCGAGACCGCCCAGGGGCGGCTGGAGGCCGCCAGGCTCATTGTGGAGACCGCCCAGTCCTACGGCATAGCGAAAAAGGACCTGGTCATCGATCCCCTCACCATGGCGGTGAGCGCCGGGGAGGACGCCGCCCAGGTCACCTTGGAGGCCCTGGACCTGATCCACCGGGAACTGGGGGTCTACACCTCCCTGGGGGTGTCCAACGTGTCCTTCGGCCTGCCCCAGCGGGAGAAGGTCACCTGCGCCTTCTTCCTGATGGCCCTGCAGCGGGGCCTGGGCGCCGCCATTATGAACCCCAGGTCCCAGGCCATGATGGACGTGTACCGGTCCTTCAGGGTGCTCACCGGGAAGGACCCCAACTGCATGGACTACATCGCCGCTTACGGGGAGTCCGCTCCCGCCCCCGCCGCCCCGGCCCAGACCGGCTATACCCTCCAGGAGGCCATTGTGAAAGGGCTGAAGGACCAGGCCTACGCCAGGGCCAAGGAGCAGGCGGCCTCCCGCCCGGGACTGGAGATCATCAACGGGGAGATCGTCCCCGCCCTGGACCAGGTGGGAGCGGGCTTTGAGAAAAAGACGCTGTTCCTCCCCCAACTGCTGATGAGCGCCGAGGCCGCCAAGGCCGCCTTCGAGGCGGTGCAGGACTGCCTGGGAACGGACGGGGCCCAAAAGCGGGACCTGTCCATTGTGCTGGCCACCGTTAAGGGAGACGTCCACGACATCGGCAAGAACATTGTGAAGGTGCTGCTGGAGAACTACGGCTTCCCAGTGACGGACCTGGGCAAGGACGTGCCCCCGGAAGCGGTGCTGCGGGCGGCAAAAGAAACAGGCGCCGGGCTGGTGGGCCTCAGCGCCTTGATGACGACCACGGTCCCCGCCATGCGGGACACCATAGAGCTGCTGCGCCGGGAGCTCCCCGGCTGCAAGGTGATGGTGGGCGGCGCGGTGCTCACCCAGGAGTACGCCGACCAGATCGGGGCGGACTTCTACGGCCCCGACGCCATGGCCTCGGTGCGCTACGCCCTGTCCCTGGAAGAGGGATAACGCTCAATACCAGTCCCCCGGGATCGCCTCCCCGCTGAGAAAAAGGTCAGGTTCCTTTTTCAGCAGCGCCGAGGCGATCTTTTCCATGTCCCGGGCCTTCCCGTAGGCGCACAGGGCGTCGCCGAACTTCCCGTACCGCAGGGCCCCCAGCCGCCGGAAGGGCTCTTCCAGCTTGCTGTAGTGTTCCGACACGTCGCCCCCGGCCCGGTCCGCTGCCTCGCAGTGGTGCCGGTGCATGGCCACCTGGTATTTTTCCCCCTGGGGCCCTAAGATGGTCAGGTCTTCCGTCCATGGGGAGATCCGGTCGGGGATGTGGTTCCACTCCTCCACTCCGTGGATGAAGGTGTTGGACCGCAGGGAACAGCCCAGGAAGAGAATGGTGGCGTCCCGGTCCAAGAGCCTGCCCCAGCAGCCGTCCCTGGGCAAGGGGGTGACGGCTTTCTCCTCCCCTGCCGTGTACGCCCTGGCGTCCTTCCCCAGGGCCGCCACCGAGTGGGTGGGATGCAGGGACCGGACGGCCCCAGGGCGCTGTCGGAACAGCTCCGACAGGATCCCCACGCAGCTGGGGTCCTTCCGGGAGTCGAACACCGGGTGGTCCTTCCCCACCCGGTCCCAGGTGTGGGTGGGAAAGATCAACAGGCCTTCCCGGTAAAAGTCGCACCAGGCGTCCAGCACGGTGTGGGCCCCGCCCTCCACCGGGCCGATGGCCCTGCAGGAGGAGTGGATCAGCAGCGTCCCTTTGGGGTCTAAGTCCAGGGTGTGGATGTCCCGGAGAAGATCGTGTTTCGTGTGCATGGCGAAAGCCTCCTTTGCTGCCTTCATTGTAGCGAAGGCGCCGGGGAAAAGCAAGAAAAACCGGGAGCCGCGAAAGCTCCCGGTCCGAGACACAACAAAAAAGCTCCGGAGGGTTCCGGAGCTTTCTTTGGAGGTGACACCCGGATTTGAACCGGGGAATGAAGGTTTTGCAGACCTTTGCCTTACCACTTGGCTATGTCACCGTGTGTAAGAAAAGACGCTCCGATAAGGACGCGTCTTTTCTCTGTGGAGCGGAAGACGAGGCTCGAACTCGCTACCTCCACCTTGGCAAGGTGGCGCTCTACCAGATGAGCTACTCCCGCATAGGCCGTTGTTTCAGCGACTTCTTTATTATATGCAAAGGGAGGGTATTTGTCAAGTTAAAAATGAGATTTTTTTGCTGGTTTTTTCACGCCCCCCAAAATAAAAAAGAGCCGCCCGGAAAACGGGTAGCTCTTTCGCGCTTTTGGTGGAGATCAGAACTCGGCCACGCCGGTGGTGCGGGGGAAGGGCAGCACGTCCCGGATGTTGGAGATGCCCGTCAGGTACATCACCAGCCGCTCGAAACCGATGCCGAACCCGGAGTGGATGTTCCCGCCAAAGCGGCGCAGGTCCAGATACCACCAGTAGTCTTCCTCGTTGAGGCCCAGCTCGTGGATGCGCCGGACCAGCACGTCGTAACGCTCCTCGCGCTGGCTGCCGCCCACCAGCTCCCCGATGCCGGGGACCAGCAGGTCTTCGGCGGCCACGGTCTTGCCGTCGTCGTTGAGGCGCATGTAGAAAGCCTTGATCTCCTTGGGGTAGTCCGTGACGAACACAGGCTTGCCAAAGTGCTTTTCCGTCAGGAACTTCTCGTGCTCGGTCTGCAGGTCGCAGCCCCAAGAGACCTTGTACTCAAATTCGTCGTTGTGCTGCTCCAGAATGGCCACGGCGTCGGTGTAGGACACCCGCACAAAGTCGGAGCTGAGCACGTGCTGCAGCCGGTCGATCAGGCCCTTGTCCACAAACTGGTTGCAGAAGGCCATGTCCTGGGGGCAGGTGTCCATCACGTACTGGATCACATACTTGATGGCGGCCTCGATCACGTCCATGTTGCCGTTGAGATCGGTAAAGGCCATCTCCGGCTCGATCATCCAGAACTCCGCCGCGTGGCGCTGGGTGTAAGAGCGCTCCGCCCGGAAGGTGGGCCCGAAGGTGTACACCTTGCCGAAGGCCATGGCCATGCACTCGGCCTCCAGCTGGCCGGAGACGGTGAGGGAGGTGGGCTTCTCGAAGAAGTCTTTCTTATAGTCGATGGCCCCCTTTTCGGTGCGTGGCAGGTTCTCCAGGTCCAGGGTGGTCACCTGGAACATCTCCCCCGCCCCCTCGCAGTCGCTGCCGGTGACGATGGGCGTGTGGGCGTAGACAAAGCCGTTTTCCTGGAAGAACTTGTGGATGCCGAAAGCGGCCGCGGAGCGGATGCGGAACGCGGCGCTGTACAGGTTGGTGCGGGGCCGCAGGTGGGCGATGGTCCGCAGGTACTCCACGGTGTGGCGCTTTTTCTGCAGAGGGTACTCGGGAGAGGAAGCCCCGGCCACCTGGATCTGGGTGGCGTGGATCTCGAAGGGCTGCTTGGCCTCGGGAGTGGCCAGCAGGGTGCCGGTGACCACCAGGGCGGCGCCCACGTTCTGGGCGGCGATCTCTTTAAAGTTTTCCAGCTTCTCCGCCTCGAACACCACCTGCACGCCCTTAAAGCAAGAGCCGTCGTTCAGGTCGATAAAGCCCAGAGCTTTGGAATCCCGAATGGACCTGGCCCAGCCGCACACCGTGACGGTCTGCCCGGCGTAGGCGTCCAGGTCTTTGTAAAATGAAGCTACTTCCTGATGTTTCATACTCGCTGCTCCTTTGATGACTTCCATTTCTCCCTATGATACTCCAGAACGGCCCATTCCGCAAGTTTATTTTTCGAAAGGCCCCCTTTCCCCTCCCAGATCCGGGGAGCCGGGCTGGTTTCGAAAAAGAAAAAAAGCCGGAGCAAAGGGAACTTTGCTCCGGCATGGCGGAGAGGATGCGACTCGAACGCACAATGCCTTGCGGCACACCACATTTCCAATGTGGCTCCTTACCAATTAGAATACCTCTCCGTATCCTCACGGCTTTAATATTATATCCAATCTCCCGGAAAAAATCAAGCCCTTTTTTCATATTTTTTTAAATCTCCCGCAAACCCCTGGCCTCTCCCCTGTCCCTTCCCGCTCTCAGGAAATAATTTTGTTAAATTTGTGTATGGAAGAAAAAACAGAGTTTGAATCTTTCGGTGAGATTTGGTATAATAGGCCGTAGAATCTGGAAGTATTGGGAGGGTCATCCTTGAACAAGAAAAACGCGGCCCATTCCGCGGCCGTCATCGAGATCGGATCCAACAATGTGCGCATGCGGGTCTCCCAGCTGAGCAAGGGGCAGGTCTCTGTCTTAGACGAGCTGGAGTACCCCATCGGACTGGGGCACGACGTGTTCGCCGGAGGCTTTATCCGCTTCGACAGCCTGCGGGAGCTGTCCTCCGCCCTGTCCAAGTTCTCCTCTGCCCTGCTCTCCTACAATATAGAAAAGCCCAAGGTGGTGTCCTGCACCGCCCTGCGGGAGGCCAAGAACCGCTCCCTGGTGGTGGACCAGCTCAGGGTGCGCAACGGCATGGAGGTCACCGTGCTGGAGGACAGCCAGGAGAAGGCCTACATCTACTCCGAGATCATCAAGCACCTGGAAGGGCTTTCTGGTCTGGAGGGCAACTCCCTCATCGGCTATATCGGCTCCGGCAGCATCGGCATTGCCGTGTACGACGGGGAGAAGATCATCTATTCCCAGAACATCGCCATGGGGGCTTCCAAGCTGCGGGACTCCCTCCAGGGCCTTCGCCGCAAGGCAGAGGACTTCCACGTGGTGCTGGAGGAGTATATGGACACCATCCTCAACCGGGTGAACGTGGCCGGGTACCAGGTGAAGAACCTGGTGCTCACCGGGTCTAAGATCAACTTGGTCTCCCGGCTGTGCGGCGCCGGGGAGTCCGGCGGCATCCGCCGGATCTCCACGAAAAAGCTGACGGAGCTCTACCAGTCTGTCCGTTCCCTGACCACGGAGAGCATCAGCATGCGCTTCGACCTGCCGGAGGAGCAGGCGGGGGTGCTGTACACCGCCCTGTTCATCTACCAGGGGATGCTCCGCTTCTGCCCCCAGGCCAAGGAGATCCTCTCCCCCTCCGCGGACATTTCCGAGGCGGTGGCCCGGTACCTGCTCATCCCCAAAGCCGACGCCCAGTGGGCCCAGTACCTGCGGGAGTGCGCCCTGGCCTGCGCGGAGAACACCGCCCAGCGCTTCGGCTGCAATCTGGACCACTCCCGGTATATCAGCTCCCTGGCCTGCAAGATCTTCGACAAGATGAAGAAGGTCCATGGGCTGGACCCCTCCAAGCGGCTGATTCTGGAGCTGGCCGCCACCCTGCACAGCAGCGGCAGCTATGTCAGCGTCCGACAGCACAACCGCTGCACCTTCGATCTGATCAAGGGCATGGACATCTTCGGCCTGTCCAGCGCGGAGGTACTGGAGATCGCCTTTGTGGCGGGGAGCATCTCCGACAACCTGGCGGTGGAGGAGAACCAGGACTTCGCCTTGCTCTCCAACCAGGAGAAGCTGGTGATCTCCAAGCTGGCCGCCATGTTCCGCATGGCCAACGCCCTGGACAAATCCCACCGGGAGAAGCTCAGGGACCTGAAGATCTCCATGGAGGAAGACCGGGTGATCTTCAAAGTGGAGGCCTCGGACAACACCCTGCTGGAGCGCTGGGCCTTCCAGGAGTCCTCCCACTTCTTCACGGAAGTCTTCGGCCTCTCCCCCGAGCTCTCCATTAAGCTGGTGCTATAATCGCCACCATCGATCAGCCCTGTATGTGTATAGAAAGGACGGTCTGACATGCCGGATAAGAAAATGCCCTACTACAACCGAGAACTGAGCTGGATGGACTTTAACGCCAGAGTGCTGGAGGAGGCGGCCAAAAAGGAAAACCCCCTGATGGAGCGCCTGCGGTTTCTGGCCATCACCGGCTCTAACCTGGACGAGTTCTTCATGGTCCGGGTGGCCGGGGTGAAGGCCCAGGTCAACTCCAACTACAAAGTGAAGAACAACTTCGACCTCTCCCCCCAGGAGCTGCTGCCCCTGCTGGAGGAGAAGACCCACAAGTTCATGGAGAAGCAGTACTCCTGCCTGCACCGCTCCATCGCCCCGGTGCTGGCCCGCCACGGCATCCGCTTTGTCACCTGCGAGGAGATGACCCCCCAGCAGCTGGAGTTTGTCTCCCAGTACTTCAAGCGCATCCTCTTCCCCGTGCTCACCCCCCTGGCGGTGGACGGCAGTCGGCCCTTCCCCCAGCTGGCCAACAAGACGCTGAACATCGCTGTGTACCTCAAGTCGAAAGAGGGCAAGAAGGACGGCAAAGAGGCGGAGAAGAACTTCGCCATCGTCCAGGTGCCCTCCATCCTCCCCCGTTTCTTGGAGCTGCCCACCAAAGAGGGCCGGGACTTCACCCTGCTGGAGGACATCATCATCTATAAGCTGGACGAGCTCTTCGAGCTCCACGAGATCAAAGCCGCCTGCCCCTTCCGCATCACCAGGGACTCCGACCTGGAGATCGACGAGGAAGCGGAGGACTTTATGAGCGAGGTGAAGAAGTCCATCAAGCGTAGAAAGCGGGGCCGCCCTGTGCGCCTGGAGATCCTTCAGAAGTGCGACAAGGACGTGCGGCAGTTCCTGGTGGACATGCTCAAGATCAAGAAAAACGAGATTTACGCCGTGCCCGGCCCCCTGGACCTGACTTTCTTCTCCAAGTTCGCCGGGATCAAGGGCTGCGAGAACCTGTGCTTCAAGCCCATCGTCCCCGTGCCTGTGGCGGACTTCTGGGGCTACGACGACCTGTTCGCCGCCATCCGGGAGAAGGACC
This sequence comes from Candidatus Acutalibacter pullistercoris, assembly GCA_019115285.1. Taxonomy (GTDB): domain Bacteria; phylum Bacillota; class Clostridia; order Oscillospirales; family Acutalibacteraceae; genus Acutalibacter; species Acutalibacter pullistercoris. Next base: position 13,001 of record DXDU01000108.1, on the reverse strand, counting down.
GGCTGGTCCACCACCCCTACGAGAGCTTCGACTGCGTGGTGAAGTTCATCGAGCAGGCCGCCGAGGACGAGAACGTCCTGGCCATCAAGCAGACCCTGTACCGGGTGTCCGGCAACTCCCCCATCATCGCCGCGCTGATGAAAGCGGCGGAGAACGGCAAGCAGGTCACGGTGCTGGTGGAGCTGAAAGCCCGCTTCGACGAGGAGAACAACATCAACTGGGCCAACAAGCTGGAGAAGGCCGGCTGCCACGTGATCTACGGCCTCCACGGCTTGAAGACCCACTGCAAGATCGCCCTGGTGGTCCGCCAGGAGGAGGACGGCATCCGCCGGTACCTGCACCTGGGCACCGGCAACTACAACGACTCCACCGCCAAGATCTACACCGACCTGGGGATGTTCACCTGCAACAGCCAGTACGGGGCCGACGCCTCTTCCCTCTTCAACGTGATCACCGGCTACTCCCGGCCCCCGGAGTACCAGCACTTCGTGGTGGCGCCCCACGGCATGCGAAGCTTCTTTGTGCGGCGCATCAAGCAGGAGACGGAAAACGCCAAGAAAGGCCTGCCCTGCGGCATCACCGCCAAGGTGAACTCCCTGGTGGATCCGGAGATCATCTCCCTGCTGTACGAGGCCTCTCAGGCCGGCGTGCCGGTGAAATTGGTGGTCCGCGGTATCTGCTGCCTGATCCCCGGTCTGCCTGGCGTCAGCGAGAACATCACGGTGCTCAGCATCGTGGGCCAGCTGCTGGAGCACAGCCGGATCTTCCGGTTTGAAAACGGAGGCGACCCCAAGATCTACATGGGCAGCGCCGACTGGATGCCACGGAACCTGGACCGCCGCATCGAGCTGGTGTTCCCCATCGAGGACGAGGAGCTGAAGCAGCGGGCCTTCGAGACGCTGGACATATTCCTGCAGGACAACACCAACGCCAGGATGATGCTCCCCGACACCAGCTACCAGCACGTCAGCCGCCGGGGGAAAGCGGCCTTCTCCAGCCAGCTCACCTTCTACCGCCGGGCCCAGGAGCGCCTGGAGGCCCTGCGCCGGGTGGAGAAAGACAGCCCCCTGATCCCCATCCACTCTGCGGAGGACGTGACCAAGTGACCTCTGCCGCCTGGGGGAAACAGGCGGCATGGAGATAGAAACATAGGAGGACGGAATGATGAAAAGAATCGGTATTCTCACAAGCGGAGGCGACTGCCAGGGCCTGAACGCCGCCATTCGCGGCGTGGCCAAGGGCCTCTACCAGGAGTTCGGCAAGGACGTGGAGATCTACGGCATCAAAGACGGGTACAAGGGCCTGATCTTCGGCGAGTACAAGCTGATGAAGCCCAACGACTTCTCCGGCATCCTCACCCTGGGCGGCACCCTGCTGGGCACCTCCCGCCAGCCCTTCAAGACCATGCGGGTCATCGACGAGAACAGCGTGGACAAGGTAAAGGGCATGAAGGACAACTACAAGAAGATGAAGCTGGACTGCCTGGTGATCTTGGGGGGCAACGGCACCCAGAAGACCGCCAACCTCCTGCGGGAGGAGGGCCTCAACGTCATCCACCTGCCCAAGACCATCGACAACGACATCTGGGGCACGGACATCACCTTCGGCTTCCACAGCGCTGTGGAGATTGCCACCAACGTCATCGACTGCATCCACACCACCGCCACCTCCCACGGCCGGGTGTTCATCGTGGAGGTCATGGGCCACAAGGTGGGGTGGCTCACCCTGTCCGCGGGCATTGCCGGCGGCGCCGACGTGATCCTCCTGCCGGAGATCCCCTACGACATCGACAAGGTGGCCAAGTGCCTCAACGACCGGATCAAGGCCGGGAAGAAGTTCTCCATCCTGGCGGTGGCGGAAGGCGCCATCTCCAAGCAGGAGGCCGCCCTCTCCAAGAAAGAGCGGAAAAAGGCCCGGGAGAACTTCCCCCATCCCTCCATCGTGTACCGCATCGCCGAGGAGCTGGCCGGCAAGGTTGACAACGAGATCCGGGTCTGCGTGCCTGGGCACTTCCAGCGGGGCGGCAGCCCCTGCGCCTACGACCGTGTGCTGTGCACCCGCCTGGGCGCCACCGCCGCCCGGTATATCAAGGAGAAGACCTTCGGCGTCATGGTGGGCATGGTAAACGGTCAGTGCGTCCCCGTGCCCCTGCAGGACGTGGCGGGCAAGCTCAAGAGCGTGCCTGTGGACTGCGACGAGATCAAGGCCGCCCGGCAGATCGGCATCAGCTTCGGCGATTGAGCCGGAGATCCCATATCTTTTGAGAGGAGTATCGTGTCATGCAATTTTCTGTGAGTCTTTACAGCTTTTACCCCGCCATCCAGCGGGGAGAGATCGCCCCGGTGGACTGCATCGCCAAAGCCAAGGAACTGGGCTTTGAAGCGGTGGAGGCCGTGGACTTTGTAAACTTCGGCGACTGCGCCACCCAGGAGGAGCGCCTGCAGAGGGCCAAAGAGCTCCGGGCCGCGGCGGACGCCGCCGGGCTGCCCTTCTCCTCCCTGGCCGTGGCGGCGGACCTGCTCAACGGCAGCGGCGGCGACACCGCCAAGGAGATTCAGCGGGTGAAGGAGTATGTGGACGTGGCCGTGGTCCTGGGGGCCCCCAGAATGCGCCACGACATCACCCAGGGCTACAAGGGCGACCGGGCCAAGAGCTACGACGCCCTGGTCCCCCAGCTGGCCCAGGCGGTGCGGGAGATCACCCAGTACGCTCAGGAGAAGGGCGTGCTGACCATGACGGAGAACCACGGCTTCTTCTCCCAGGATTCCCAGCGGGTGGAAAAGCTGTATAACGCGGTGGACCACCCCAACTTCGCCCTGCTGTGCGACATGGGCAATTTCCTGTGCGCCGACGAGGACCCCGCCCTGGCGGTGGCCCGGGTGGCTCCCTATGCCAAGTACGTCCACGCCAAGGACTTTATCTGGAAGAGCTACAAGGACGCGGACCCCGGCGAGGGGGCGTTCCGCACCAGGGCCGGGAACTTCCTGCGGGGCACCATTGTGGGCCACGGCAACGTGCCGGTCCAGCAGTGCCTGCACATTTTAAAGGCCGCCGGCTTCGACGGCGCCATGGCTTTGGAATTCGAAGGCGTGGAGGACCCCTTCACCGCTTTGCGCATCGGCCTTTGCAACCTGCGGCGCTACTGGGCCCAGGCGTAAGCTCCCCTACATTCTGGAAAGAGAGGCAATTTGCTCATGTCCGTAAAAGACACTTTTTTAGACCTGATCTCCTATGACACCGGCTCGGACGAGACCACCGGCGCCCTTCCCAGCACCCCGGGGCAGAAAGTCCTGGGGGCCCACATCGTGGACCTGATGAAAGAGATGGGAATCGAGGACGCCCACATGGACGACAAGGGCTTCGTCTACGGGACCATTCCCGCCACCGCCCAGCGGAAGACCACCCTGGGCTTTATCGCCCACATGGACACCTACGGCGGCGTGTCCGGTAAGGACATCAAGCCCCAGGTGATCGAACATTACGACGGCAGCCCCATCCCCCTGGGAGAAAGCGGCCTCACCCTGTCTCCCCAGGACTTCCCCGCCCTGTTGGAGCACAAAGGAAAGACCCTGATCACCACCGACGGCACCACCCTGCTGGGGGGCGACGACAAGGCCGGGGTGGCGGAGATCCTCTGCGCCGCCCGGGAGATCCTGGAGGAAAAGGCGCCCCACGGCACCATCAAGATCGCCTTTACCCCCGATGAGGAGATCGGTTCCGGCATCCAGCACTTTGATGTGGAGGGCTTTGGCTGCGATTTCGCCTACACCGTAGACGGCGGCTCCCTGGGAGAGCTGGAGTACGAGAACTTTAACGCTGCCGACGCCACTGTAGAAGTTACTGGGTTCAGCATCCACACCGGCTCCGCCAAGGGGAAGATGGTCAACTCCATGACGGTAGCCATGGAGTACTGCTCCCTGCTGCCCAAGGGGGCCGTGCCGGAGCTCACCGAAGGCTATGAGGGCTTCTTCCACCTGGATTCCATCCAGGGGGATGTGGAGCGCACGGTGATGCAGTTCATTATTCGGGACCACGACAAGGGCCTGTTCCAGCAAAAGAAAGAGCTGATGGAGAAGGCCGGGGCCTTCCTCAACGAGAAGTACCCCACCAAGCCTGTGACCGTCACCATCCGGGACACCTACTCCAACATGAAGGAGCAGATCCTCCCCCACTATGAGGTCATCACCCTGATGGAGAAGGCCATGCGCCAAAACGGCGTGGAGCCTGTCACCCTGCCCATCCGGGGCGGCACCGACGGCGCCCGCCTCTCCTACGAAGGTCTGCCCTGCCCCAACATCTGCACCGGCGGCGGCAACGCCCACGGCAAGCTGGAGTACGTGGTGGTAGAGGACATGGAAGTGATCAAGAACATCATCAAGACCGCCGCCGCCCAGGCGGAGTGAGGAGTGAGCCCATGCTGCGATTTGCCACCATCGGGTCCGGCTGGATCACCGATTCCTATATCCGCGGGGCGCTGGACAGCGGCCTGTGGGAGCTGGCCGGCGTCTACTCCCGCACCGAGGAGCGGGCACAGGAGTACGCCAAAAAGCACGGCGCCCGGCTCACCTTCACCTCGGTGGAGGACCTGGCCGCCTGCCCGGAGATCGACGCCGTGTACGTTGCCAGCCCCAACGCCCTCCACTACCAGCACTGCAAGACCCTGCTGGAACAGGGCAAACACGTGATTTGCGAAAAGCCCCTGTGCTCCCACAAGGCCCAGGTGGAGGAGCTCCAGGCCATCGCCAACGAGCGAAACGCCGTGTTCCTGGAGGCCATCATGTTCCTGCACCTGCCCCAGCGGAAGATCTTGGAGGAGGCCCTTGCCCAGATTGGCACCGTGTCCCTGGCGAAGATCGACTTCTGCCAGCGCTCCTCCAAGCTGGACGCCTATCTGGCAGGGGAGCTGCCCAACATCTTCAACCCCGCCCTGGAGACCGGGGCCCTGATGGATTTGGGGGTCTACTGCCTCTACCCTGCTCTGACCCTCTTCGGCAAGCCGGAGAGCTTCCAGATCCACCCCCTGATGCTGGGCTCCGGCGCCGACGGGGCCGGGGTGGTCACATTGCGCTACCCCGACAAGCTGGTGACCTTGACCTATTCCAAACTGGGCCAGGCAGGGGCCGACACCGATTTCCAAGGCCCTCAGGGCACGGTGCGGGTCAGCTCCATCAGCCGGCTGGACACCATCTCCCTGTGGCGCAAGGACGGCTCTGTGCAGCGGCTCTACGGCGGGGACGCCAAGTATAAGCTCATGGGCTGGGAGGCCAAGGACTTCTACCGGTACATCACCCAGCCGGAAGAGACCAGGGAGGAGTACCAGCGGTGCTGCTCCCTGGCCCTGGACGTGGCCGAGCTGCTGGAGGCCCTCCGGCGGCAGGGAGGCATCCGCTTCCCCAGCGACCAGGCCTGAACACCATCGAGAACATTCCCCGGGAAGGGAAGGAGCCGGCACAGCCTTTGGTTGTGCCGCTCTTTTTCCCTCTCAAAGAGAGGCGCCTATGATCCAGAAGATACTTGTCAAAGGGGCGAAAGTCCACAACTTAAAGAACATCGACCTGGAGATCCCCCTCCACCAGATTGTGGGGATTGCCGGGGTCTCCGGCTCGGGGAAGTCCTCCCTGGCCCTGGGCGTGCTGTACGCCGAAGGCTCCCGCCGGTACTTGGAGGCCCTGTCCACCTACACCCGGCGGCGAATGACCCAGGCCTCCCAGGCGGCGGTGGAGGAGGTGCGCTACGTCCCCGCGGCCCTGGCCCTGCGCCAGCGGCCTGGGGTGCCTGGCATCCGCAGTACCTTCGGCACCGGGACGGAACTGCTCAACTCCCTGCGGCTGCTTTACTCAAGGCTTGCCAGCCACCGGTGCCCCAACGGCCACTACCTCCCCCCTACCCTGGATGTGGCCGCCGGGAAAGCCCTGGTCTGCCCCCAGTGCGGGGCGGTCTTTCACGCCCCCTCCGCCGAGGAGCTGGCGTTCAACTCCCAGGGCGCCTGCCGGACCTGCGGGGGCACCGGCGTGGTGCGCACGGTAGACCGGGCCTCCTTAGTTCCCGACGAGAGCTTGTCCATCGATGAGGGGGCGGTGCTGCCCTGGAAAACGCTGATGTGGTCCCTGATGACCGACGTGTGCCGGGCCATGGGAGTGCGCACCCACGTGCCCTTCCGGGAGCTGACGGAGGAGGAGCGGCAGATTGTCTTTGACGGGCCGGCGGTGAAGAAGCACATCTTCTACAAGCCCAAGAACTCCAACGACGCCGCGGAGCTGGACTTCACCTATTACAGCGCCGTGTACACCGTGGAGAACGCCCTGTCCAAGGTAAAGGACGAAAAGGGCATGAAGCGGGTGGAGAAGTTTTTAAAGGAGGACGTGTGCCCCCACTGCCAGGGCACCAGGCTCAGCGAAGAGGCCAGGGCGCCCCTGCTCCAGGGGATCTCCCTGGCGGAGGCCTGTACCCTGCCCCTCTCCCAGCTGATGGACTGGGTGGGGCAGGTCCCCTGCTCCCTGCCCCGGGAGATGGGGCCTCTGGCGGAGAGCATCTGCGCCTCGTTCCTGGGGGCGGCCAGGCGGCTGCTGGACCTGGGCCTGGGGTACCTGTCCCTGGACCGGGCCTCCGCCACCTTGTCCACAGGGGAGCGCCAGCGGATGCAGCTGGCCCGGGCGGTGCGCAACCGCACCACCGGGGTCCTCTACGTGCTGGATGAGCCCTCTATCGGCCTGCACCCCTCCAACATCGTGGGCCTCACCGGGGTGATGCGGGACCTGGTGGCCGACGGCAACTCCGTGATCCTGGTGGACCACGACACCCAGATCCTGGGGGAGGCTGACTGGATCATCGAACTGGGGCCGGAGGCCGGGGCCAAAGGGGGCTACGTCATGGGAGAGGGCACCGTGGGAGACCTGGTGAAGTCCCCCAGCTCCCAGATCGGGCCCTTTTTGGCAAAGCACCCCGCCCCGGCGTTGGGAGAGGAGCCGGAGGAAGCCCTGTTCGCCCAGGGGAAGATCCACCTGTCCACCGGGCCGCTCCACACGGTGCAGCCCCTGGAGGTGGACCTGCCCAAGGGAAAGCTGACGGCGGTGACCGGGGTCTCCGGCTCCGGCAAGACCACCCTGGTGCTGGAGAGTCTGGTGCCCGGCCTGGCGGCTTCTGCCCAGGGGGCTCCCCTGCCTTCTCCCGTCCGGGAGATACAGGCCCCGGGGATACGGAACGTGAAGCTCATCGACGCCACGCCCATTGGCATCAATGTGCGCTCCACTGTGGCCACCTACGCCGGCGTCCACGACGAGCTGCGAAAGCTTTTCGCCAAAACTCCAGGGGCCAAAGAACGTGGCCTGCGGGCCGGGGACTTCTCCTACAACACGGGGAAACTCCGCTGCCCCGGCTGCGACGGCACCGGGGTGGTGGACCTGGACGTACAATTCCTCCCAGACGTGACCATCCCCTGCCCGGACTGCAAAGGCTCCCGGTATGGGAAGGAGGCCTCCCTGGTGACATTGGAGAACAAGGCCGGAGAGCGCTGTTCCCTGCCGAAACTGATGGCCATGGACGTGGCCGACGCCTTGGAATTCTGCCGGGAGCTCCCCTCGGTGCGGCAGAAGCTCCAGGTCCTCAAAGACCTGGGCCTGGGGTATCTCACCCTGGGTGAGGAGACTCCCAGCCTTTCCGGGGGCGAGGCCCAGCGGCTGAAGCTTGCCAGCGAGATGGGAAAGGCCCAGCACGACTCCCTGTTCGTCTTCGACGAGCCCACCATCGGCCTGCACCCCTTGGACGTCCAGGTGCTCCTCCAGGTGTTCCGCTCCCTGCTGGACCAGGGGGCCACCCTGGTGGTCATCGAGCACGACCTGGATTTAATCCGAAGCGCCGATTACCTCATCGACATGGGCCCAGGCGGGGGCAAGGACGGGGGCAGGATCGTGGCGGCGGGGCCCCCGGCCCAGATCCGGCGGGACCCCAACAGCGTCACAGGGCGGTATTTATAATACAGCAAAGAGCCGGGGCCTCCCGAAAGGGAAGGTCCCGGCTCGTTTTGTTCACACGTACACGTAAGGCTCCAGCTTTGCGTAAGTCTTGTCCCCTATGCCGCTGACCTCCACCAGCTCGTAGGTGTCGTAGAAGCCGTTGTTCTGCTCCCGGTACTCCACGATCCGCTGGGCCAGCACCGGCCCGATCCCCGGGAGCAAGTCAAGCTCTTCCACCGTGGCGGTGTTGATGTTGATACTCTTCTCCACCAGCACCTCCTGGGGGCCCTCCTCCTCTTCCGCGGGGACGGTCTCCCAGTAATACACCACCTGCCCGGCGGTCTGGGTCTGAGGCTGGGGCGTGGGCGACGGCGAAGGGCTGGGCTTTGGGGTGGGAGTGGGCACCACCGTCACTTGGTTTACCACCTCTACGATCTCAATGGGGCGCACGGTGTACACCGGCACCAGCGCGAAGCAGATGACGGCAGCCACCAGCAAGATCAACGTAGCGCGGATAAACTGTTCCGGTTTCACCGTGATCCCTCTCTCCTCAGCTTCTCTAAAAACTCGATGAAATATGGGGGCAATGGGGCGGTAAACTCCAGGTATTCCCCGGTGCGGGGATGGACAAAGCCGATCATCCCCGCGTGGAGGCACTGGCCCTGGAGAAAGCTCAGCACTTTCTTAGGCCCGTACACCGGGTCCCCGGCCACGGGGTGACCCAGGTAGGCCATGTGCACCCGGATCTGGTGGGTGCGTCCCGTCTCCAGCCGCAGCCGGAGATAGGCAAAGCCCGGCAGGTTCTCTTCCAAAAAGTAGTGGGTCACCGCCCGGCGGGCTGTGGGGGAATGGGGCAGCACCGCCATTTTCTTCCGGTCTGTGGGGTGGCGGCCCAGAGGCTGGTCCACCGTCCCCGCCTCCTCTTTGAAGTTGCCGTAGACGATGGCCCGGTATTCCCGGGTAAAGCTGTGGGCCTGAATCTGCTCCGCCAGCTTTTGGTGGGCTGTGTCGTTTTTGGCCACGATCAGCAAACCGCTGGTGTCTTTGTCGATGCGGTGGACGATCCCCGGCCGAATCACCCCGTTGATCCCGGAGAGGCTCTCCCCGCAGTGGTACAGCAGGGCGTTGACCAAGGTGCCGTCCGGGTTCCCCGGCGCGGGGTGGACCACGATGCCCTTGGGTTTATTTACCACCAGCAGGTCCCCGTCCTCGTAGACGATGTCCAGGGGAATGTTCTGGGCCTCCACTTCCAAGGGGGCGGGAGCGGGCAGCAGCACGGTCACCTCTTGCCCCAAGGGGAGCTTGGCGCTTTTGGAAAGGGCCTTCCCGCCGCTGGTCACGCAGCCTTTGGCGATGAGAGACTGCAGGGCCGACCGGGAAAGCTCCGGCAGCTCCCTGGACAGGAGCTTGTCCAGGCGCTGGCCCTCCTCCCCCACCGTCAGGCGGATCTCCCGGCTCACGGCTTTTCCTCGGGGGTCTTCCCCTGGGCGTGGCGCAGCGGCGGCGGAGATTTCTGCTCGGCGAAAAACAGGAAGTGGAACACCAGCAGCACCGCCCCCACCGTGATGCAGCAGTCGGCAAAGTTGAAGATATAGGGGAAGAACAGCACGTGGATGAAGTCCACCACATAGCCGTAAAACAGGCGGTCCAGCAAGTTCCCCACCGCCCCGGAGAGCAGCAGGGCCCCGGCGGCGTAGCTGAGGAAGCTGTGGCTCTGGTACCGGAACAGCAGGATGAGGATCACCGCCGACAGGACCACCGTCACCGGCAGCACGAACCAGATTTTATTTTGCAGCAGCCCAAAGGCCATGCCCCGGTTCTCCACGTAGAAGAACTCCAGCAGGCCGTCTATGATGGTCATGGGGGCGTTGGCGGGCTTCAGGGCAGCCAGGGCCCAGCGCTTGGTGGCCTGGTCCGCTGCCAGCAGGACCACCGCCCCCAGCAGGGACAGGACAGGCGCCCAGTTTCTCTTTTCCGTGTCTCTCAACGCGATCTCCTTTTCCTCCCCACCTGCCTGGTGGAGAAAAGAGGCGCAAATCCACTTGCGCCTCCCTTTTCGCTGGTTTTATTTTTTCTTCTTCCGGCTCAGGCCTTCCAGGTCCACGTTGTCGCCGAATTCCAAATTGCTGAAGTGAGAGCTCTTCTCCCGCTTTAAGGACTCGGGAATGTCGCTGTAGGCGTTGAGATCGATGCCCACAGAGCTCAGGTCCTGCTCCTCCATGGGGCCGGTCTGCTCCTGGGAGTAGTCCACCTTATCCTCCAGCGTGGGCTCCTGGGGAGCTTCCAGGGGCTGCACCACCATCTCCGGGACCGGTTCGGGAGCGGGCTGGGCCGGTTCGGGGTCAGGTTCGGGCTGGGGTTCAGCCTTGGGCTCTGCCTTCTGGACGGGGGCGGCCTGCTGGGGCTTCTCCTCCTTTACCCGAAAGGTGGGGATGTGGTTGATGGCCTCCAGGTGCTTTTTGTACATCTCCAGCAGGGAGACCCGGAACGCGGACACCTGCCGCTTGATCTCCTCCAGCTCGGCCTTCTTCTTGTCGGCCTGGTCCATGTACTCCCGAGCGGCTTTGGCGGCGTCAGTCTTGGCGTCGTCCATCATCCGGCGGGCGTTGGTCTCGGCGTCGGCCACGATGACCTCCGCCTTGTCCTTGGCCTCCTGGAGGGAGTCCTTGGCCAGGCGTTGGGCGCTGAGCAGGGCCTCCTTGATGCCGTCCTCCTCAGCCCGGTAGGACTCCACCTTCTGGGCCAGGATGGACAGCTTCTGCTGGGCCTCGGCGTTTTTGGCGGCCAGTTCCGCGTTCTGGGCGGCCAGGCCTTTGGCCTCCTTCACCGCGGCGTCCCGCTCGGCCTGGAGCTGCTGGAAAGACTCCACCACTTCGTCGATGAAGTTGTCCACATCCTCCGGCTTGTAACCGGAGAAGCCGGCCTTTCCGAAACTGATCTCGTTGATCTCTTTCACTGTGAGCATTGTCTGGATCCCCCTATTGATATTTCCTACATTTCACGGATAGGCGCCCTTTTGCGGTCAAAGGCCCCAATTGGTCGATGATAAACTTGCCGTATTTGCGAATGGAGAGCACGTCCCCCTCTTCCACCCGCTCCCCCTGGGAGTAGGTCTCCCGGTGGTTGCGCTGTACGGCTCCGGCGGTGATGAGCCCGGCGGCCTTCTCCCGGCTGGTGCGGCACAGCAGTCCCACCATGCAGTCCAGCCTGGCAGAGGCCACCACCCCGGAGAGCTCCTGAAACTCCCGGCGCACTGGCAAGGGATCTTCCGCCCCCAAGGTCGCCTTGACCCCCACCCGGCCGATTTTCCGGATGTTGTCAAGAAAGTAGGGCGCCATCTCCCGGCGCAGGAAGGCCACGCAGCAGCCCTCTCCCACCAGGATGTCCCCCAGCACGTCGCGCTCCACCCCCAGGGCCATAAACGACCCCAGAAAGTCCCGGTGGCTCAGCTTGTCCCCGGCACGGTACCGGAAGGTGACGGCCTCTAAGGGAAACTCTTGGGCGCTGGGCTCCAGGTAGTCTGGGAAAAAGCCCAGCATGGTGCGCTCGGCCTGGTCGTAGCCGCCCCAGAACAGGAAGCTAGTGCCCTTTTCCCACTTGAGCAGGTCCTGGCACTGGGCCCGCTGGCTCTCGTCCAAAAACCCCAGAAAGCAGGGGCGTCGCTGGGCCATGCGCAGGCAGTCCCGGACCTTGGCTTCCAGCAGTTGTCTTGTATCCTGGGCCATGGGTCAGAAGTAAAGGCCGTTATTTTCCAGCTCGTCGAGCACGTCGTCCCCGGTCAGGTCCACGTTGTAGGGCGTGATGATAAACGTGCCGGTGGCGATGCGCTTGATCTTCCCGTTGTTGGCGTAGGCCACGCCGCTTAAAAAGTCCACGATCCGCCGGGAAGTCTCCTTCTCAGTGTTCTCCAGGTTGAGCACCACCGTGTGGCGCTTGATGAGCTCGTCGGCGATGGTGCGGGTCTCCTCCCCGAAGGACACGGGCTTGAAGAGCACCACCTGCAGCTGGGCCTTGGCGTGGATGTTCACCACCCGGTTGCCCCCGCTTTGAGAGCCCCGGGAAGAAAAGGTATCGAAGGAGTAGGAAGAGCTGCGCCGGGGCTCGTCGTAATTGCCCCTGCGGGGTTCTTCCGCCTCTACGGGCTCGTCCTCGTAATAGTCTTCATATTCATCATCCGGAGGATTCCACATCCTCTGGATCCGATCCAGCAAACCTGCCATTCCCCTATCGACCTCCCAGATCTAGGTTCTCTTCCTTGGCGGCGGGGTACTGGCGCGCTCCGAACAGGGCAGAGCCCACCCGCACCATAGTGGCGCCGCACTGGATCGCCTCGGAGAAGTCGGAAGACATCCCCATAGAGAGGCAATTCATACTTACATTATCCAATCTTTTCGCCGCTATGTCAACATAATATTGACGCATCTCGGAAAAATAACGACAAAGTTCTTCTTTCTGCGCACAGACCGGAGGGATGGTCATCAGGCCGTCCACCCGCAAACCGGGGAGTTTGGAGACCTTTTCCAGAAAGGGCAGGAGCTCCTCGGGCAGCACGCCGCCCTTGCTCTCCTCCCGGCCGATGTTCACCTCCACCAGGATCTTCATCTCCGTCCCCTCCCGCTGGCACAGCCGGGAGATCTCCTGGGCCAGCTTCATGCTGTCCACGGACTGGATGCAGCTGACTTTCCCCAGCAGGTACTTGACTTTGTTGGTCTGCAGCCTGCCGATAAACTGCACGTCGCAGCGGTCCTTGTCAAGGCCGGGGTACTTGTCCAGCAGCTCCTGCACCCGGTTCTCCCCCAGGCAGGAAAGGCCGCGGGAGATGGCGTGGTTGATCACCTCTAGGGGCACGGTCTTGGTGGCCGCCAGCAGGGTGATGTCCTCGGGCTTCCGGCCGGACAGCCTGGCGGCCCGGGCAATCTCTTCCAGGATCAGGGGGTAGTTCTCGTCAAACTGCGCCATGCGCTCACTCAATGATCTTTCCATCATACAAATTGGTCCCTCCCACGACCACTTCGTCGTACAGCTGGATGGTGTGTCCCGTGACCATGG
>DXDU01000107.1 GCA_019115285.1 Candidatus Acutalibacter pullistercoris | reverse complement strand
GAGGAACCCTTCCCCTCCCCAAAAGGCCAGCGGGCAGGCTCAAGCCCTCTCGCCCCGGCCCGGCGAAGGGGCAAAGAAAAAGAGCGCCTTCCCCGGCGCTCCTTTTGCTTATTCTTGTTTCGAGGAACCCTTCCCCTTCCCAAAGGGCCAGCGGGCGGGCTTCTGCCCGGTGAACACCCCTCTCGCCCCGAACCTGGCGACGGGCCAAAGAAAAAGAGCGCCACCCTGCGCTCCTTTTGCTTTATTCTTGTTCTGAGGAAGCCTTCCCCTTCCCAAAGGGCCAGCAGGCGGGCTCCAGTCCGGTGAACAGCCCACCCACGGCAAACCCGGCGAAGCAGGCCAGCAGGGGCCAGTACTGCAGGGCGAAGCGGGCGGTGGGGACGAAGGCGAAGATGGCCAGGAAGTACAGGAAGAAGGGGATGGCCGCCCACACCAGCTTCTTGGAGAAGAAGGCCCGCAAAGCTCCCGCCAGGCCCAGGAACAGGGAAGCGAGCTTCACAAAGTCGGTGATGGTGGGCAGGTACTGCACATCCCCGCCGGGGGCCATGAAGATGGTGTTGAACTTCTCCACCAGAATCCACCGAAGGGTCTCCACCGGCCGCTGCACCAGCAGCTGGAAGAACAGCAGGATATTCCCCAACAGGGAGTGGGGGTCCTCCAGGCCCAGGGCCTTGGGGTCCTTTACGATGCCGTAGAACAGGGGGTTGGTCTGGGTGGCCAGGAACACGAACTTGTGAAGGGTCACCAGGTTCCTGATCCACCAGGGCAGGCCCAGCAAAACAAAGCCCAGCAGAAACAGCCCCAGGGGCAGGAAGAACTTTTTCCACTGCCGCCAGTACTTCACCAGCAGGGGCAGGTACAGCACCGGCAGCACGATGATGAGCAGGGGCCGGACGAACACCGCGGCGCAGAACAGCAGCCCCGAGAGGAAGTGCAGCCACTTCTTCTCCCGCTGCAGGGCCAGGGTGAACACCACGAAGAACAGCATCATCATAAAGGCGAAGAGCACTTCCGTCAGCATCCGCCGGGAGTAGTAGGGATAGCACCCGTTAAAGCCCTGCAGCGCCGCGGCGATCAGGGCCATGCTGTACTTTTTGGTGAGCAGCCACACCTGGGTGAACACCAGGGCGGCGGTGCCGCACACCAGAAAGGCCTGGACGAACTTGATGCAGTCGATGCCCTGCAGGTCCGTGCCGAACAGGGCCATGCACAGGGTGAGGAACACCGGGTACCCGGGGCTGACGTAGGCGTCGGGCTCCCCGCCCCAGTAGCTGTAGTAGCCATGCTCCAGCAGGTTCCGGGCCATGTTGATGTAGTTCTCCTCGTCCGGGCTGTAGGCGGTGCCGAACCGGTCGATGGTGAAGATGTTCACCAGGCAGTAGAGAAGGGTCAGGCCGCAGAGCAGGGCGAGCCCCAAAAAGGCCCCCGCCCTCCGGCGCTGGTCCTTGGTCCAAGACAGTTTCTTCATAGGCGCCTCCTCAGCTTCCCTTCTGTCCCGCGGACAGCAGGAACAGGCCGATGACGATGACCACAAGCCCGGCGATCTTCAAGGGCGTGATCTGCTCCCCCAGAAATTTGGCGGAGCCCAGAAACACCAGCACGTTGACGATGCCCACGGAAAGGGGCAGGGCGAAGGTGAGCTGGGTCCTGCTCACGATGTAGAGCCACAGCAGGAAGCTGCACAGGTAGCACAGCACCCCGGCGATCAGCTTCCAGCCCACCTGCAGGGAGAGCCCTCCCCCATCGACGCGCAGGCCGGCGCCCTGGCCTCCCAGCTTGAACAGCACCAGCCCTCCCGCGGAGAGCAGGGCGTACACAGCGAACAAAACGACTAAGGTCATGTCAATCCTCTTCCTTTTCTGGGTCATGGAGCTTGTCCCGTCCTTTCCATTCTCTCTGGTCCAGCGACAGCAGCTGGATGATCCGCTTCAGCTTCGCCTCCTGCCGGGACACGATGATGGACAGGGAGAAGCAAAGGCCTAAAAGTCCCACAATGGCCAGCAAAAAAATCAAGTTGGAGGGGGTCTCGATCCCCGCCCAGGCGGTCAGGGCCACCACCGTCCCAGGGAAGCAGGCGGTGACCACCAGGGCCAGGGCGATGACCATCCACAGCAGGGAGTACTTCAGCTGCAGGGCCCGGCGGTTCACGGCATAGATCACCACCGCCAAAGCCAGCACAGCCAGAACCACCAGCTCCACCCGGAGCATCGTGCTCAGCATGGTTTCTTCCCCCTTTGCAGGCTGGCGCAGAGAATCGCTACGCTCACCTTAATCATATAGTAGACGCTCTTCCAGGAGTGGATGGAGGACACGCCTCCCTCCCGCTCGAACATGTTCACCTGGACTTCCGACACCCGGAAGCGCTGTTTCGCGATCTGCACAATGGACTCAGGCTCCGGGTAGTCCGTGGGGTAGTAGTCCGCCAGGGCGGCGATGACTTTCTTGTTGGCCGCCCGGAAGCCCGAGGTGGGGTCGGTGACCTTGGTCCCCGACAGCAGCCGGATGAGGAAGGAGAGGTACCGGATCCCCAGCCGCCGGAGCCTGGTGGACTGGAACTGGCTGGTGCCCTCCAAAAACCGGGAGCCCACGCAGAAGTCGCACTCCCCTTTTTCCACCGGCGCCAAAAGCTGGGGCAGGCTCTCCAAGTCGTGCTGGCCGTCCCCGTCGAACTGCACCGCCACGTCGTACCCCTGGCGCTGGGCGTAGAGGTAGCCGGTCTGCACCGCCCCGCCGATACCCAGGTTCTGGAGCAGGGAGATGAAGTGGATCCCCTCCTCCCGGCAGATCTGGGCGGTGCTGTCCCGGGAGCCGTCGTCGATGACCACGTAGTCCAGGGCAAAGCCGCAGCGCTCCCGGTACTCCCGCACCCGCTCGATCACTTTTTTGATGTTGGCCTCTTCGTTGTAGGCTGGGATGATCAGCAGCACACGCATCCCATCCACCTCCTTATAGGGTCCAATTCTGGACCAACAGGTCCAGAAACAAAAGCTCGCTTTTGTTTTTTCCCGGCCCATGATAGCACATCCCGGGCCAGAAAGCAAATGGTCAGGTCTCCTCCACCAGGCACACGGCGGCGGCAGACATGCCCTCCCCGCTGCCGGTAAAGCCCAGACCCTCCTCGGTGGTGGCCTTCACGCTCACCCGCTCCACGGGCAGGCCGCAGGCCTTCCCCAGGTTCTCCCGCATCTCCAGAATGTAGGGGGCGATTTTGGGCCGCTGGGCCATCAGGGTCACGTCCAGGTTCCCCAGGGAAAAGCCTTTTTCCCTAAGCACCCGGCACACCTCCCCCAGGAGCGCCAGGCTGTCCGCCCCCTGGTACTGGGGGTCCGTGTCCGGGAACAGGTGGCCGATGTCCCCCAGGGCGGCGGCTCCCAGCAGGGCGTCGGCCACGGCGTGGGCCACCACGTCCGCGTCGGAGTGGCCCAGCAGCCCCTTCTCAAAGGGGATCTCCACCCCCGCCAGGATCAGCTTTCTCCCCTCCACCAGCCGGTGGACGTCGTACCCGTAGCCTACGCGCATGGTCCTTTCCCCTTTCGTATACGCCCGGGCGGCCAGCCGGTCCTCCGGGGTGGTGAGTTTCAAATTCCTGTAGTCGCCCTGGGTGAGCTTCACCCGGCAGCCTGCGGCCTCCACCAGCTGGCAGTCGTCGGTGTAGCTCTGTCCGGCCTCCCTGGCCAGGGACAGGGCCCTCTGGTACAGCTCCCTTTGAAAGGCCTGGGGGGTCTGCACCGCCCACAGCCGCTCCCGGGGCGGGGTGGATTCCACAAAGCCCTCCTCGTCCCCCAGCTTGCAGGTGTCCTTGCTGGGCACGGCGGCGGTGGCGGCTCCGAAGGCCATAGCGTCCCGGCACACGGCGTCGGTCACCTCCCGGGTCACCAAGGGCCTGGCCCCGTCGTGGATCAATAAATACTCCCACCGGGGTGACAGGGCCTCCACCCCTCTGGCCACCGAGTCCTGCCTCTGGGCGCCGCCGGCCACCACCTGGACGGGCACCGGGCAGCTCCCAGCCAGGGCCTCCACCGCGGGGCGGTCTTCCTCCCGGCACACCAGGACCACCTCCCCCACCCAGGGGCACTCTCCCAGCACCTGGAGGGACCAGGCCAGCACCGGCTTCCCCCCCAAGCTCTCCAGCACCTTGGACTTCTCTCCTCCCATGCGGGTGGAGTTGCCCGCTCCCAGCAGCACCGCGCCGAAGCAGGGCGTCTTCTCCCCGTCCATAGCCGCGCCTCCTTTTCCAGTTTTGGCCGATTTTGTCCAGTATACCACAATCCCCCAGGGATTTCCACCTCCTCTTCCCACCGCCGGAGAGAGGGCCGGGGAAGAAAAAGTTTTTCTCTCCCCTTGACAGGGATGTTTTACTGTGTATACTGTATATATACAGTATCGCGACACTGAAAATCCGCCCGCCCCCGTCCGGCGGGCAGCAGGAGGCAAAGCTTTGCATCTCACCATCAGCAACCAAAGCGACAAACCCATTTACGAGCAGATCGTCCAGCAGATCAAGGGGGCCATCCTCTCAGGGGAGCTTTCGGAAGGGGACGCCCTTCCCTCCCTGCGGCTGCTGGCCAAGGAGCTGCGCATCAGCGTCATCACCACCAAGCGCGCCTACGAGGAGCTGGAACGGGAGGGATTTCTCTGCTCTGTGGCCGGAAAGGGCAGCTTTGTGGCGGGAAAGAACGCCGACTTCCTCAGGGAGGAGCAGCTGCGCCAGGTGGAGAGCCACCTGCAGCAGGCGGTGCAGGCCGCCCAGCTGGCCGGCCTGGAGAAGGGGGAGTTTCTGGACACCGCCGCTCTGCTCTGGGAGGAGGGCTGACAAGACCCCCAGCCCCAGAGCCAGCAAGCGGGAAACCCGGGCCTCGGGGGGCCTCCCCGGCCTTGGGGCGCCCAAGGCCGCTTCCCCCTGCGGGGGAAGGATCCCCGCCCTCAGGGGAGGGCGGGGATCGGGAGGCCCCCCGAGGTCCCCCACCCCGCCCGGCAGCTCTGGGGCCAAAGCCCGCCCATCACTTTAAAAAGGAGATCGTCACATGGAATACGCACTGGAACTGCACGGCCTTTGCAAACAATACCCCGGCTTTACCCTGGGCCCCCTGGACCTCACTCTGCCCATGGGCTCCATCCTGGGGTTTATCGGGGAGAACGGCGCGGGGAAAAGCACCACCATCAAGGCGGCCCTGGGGCTGGTCCGGCCGGACGGAGGTTCCGTCCGCCTGCTGGGAAAAGACCCGGAACAGGACAGATCGGTCCTGAGCCAAGTGGGGGTGGTGCTGGACGCCGGGACCTTCCCCCCGGAGATGAACGGGCGCCAGCTCAGCCGGACGCTGTCCGGCGTCTACCCCAGCTGGGACCAGGAGGGCTTCTTCCGCCGCCTGGAGCGCTTTCAGATCCCCTTGGACAAGAAGGTGAAGGCCTACTCCCGGGGCATGGCCATGAAGTGCTCCCTGGCCGCCGCCATGTCCCACGGGGCCAAGCTGCTGCTCCTGGACGAAGCCACCTCCGGCCTGGACCCCATCGTCCGGGACGACATCCTGGACATCCTCTACGACTTCATCCAGGACGAGGAGCACAGCGTGTTCCTGTCCTCCCACATCACCGGGGACCTGGAAAAGATCGCCGACTACATCGCCTTCCTCCACCAGGGGCAGATCCTGATGGCGGGGGAGAAAGACACCCTGCTGCAGACTTACGGGCTGTTCCACGGCACCGAGGAACAGCTGGGGGAACTGCCGCCCCAGGCGGTGGCGGGCTACCGGCCAGGCAGCTTCGGGGTGACCGCCCTGGTCAAACGCTACGAGATGCCCGGGACTGTCGGGGTGGAAAATGCCACCCTGGACGATTTGATGCTCTACTCCATCAAGGGGCAGAAGCTGGGAAAGGAGAGAAACTAACATGCTGGGTCTTCTGTACAAAGACTTTTTCACCGCGAAAAAGGAGCTGGCCCTCACCGGCTTTATGGCCCTGGCCTTCCTTGTGTACAACCTGGTTTTAGGCCAGGCCGGGATGCTGGGTCCCACCATCGGGGTGCTCATCTCCGTGGGCAGCCTGGTGCCCACCTACTCCATTCACTACGACAAAGTGAACCGCTGGAACTCGTTTATCTGCGCCTCCCCCCTGAGCCGGACCAAGGTGGTCCTCTCGAAATACCTGGCGGGGCTGGGCAGCGTGGTGGTGATGAACCTGATTATCATCGCCGACAACCTGGCCCTGGGCTCCCCCCTGCCCAGCTGGAGCTACCCGGTGTTTTTGTGCCTTACCCTGTTCCTCCAGGCGGTGATGCTCCCCGTCTGCCTGAAACTGGGGCAGAACTTCGTGGTGGGGGTGTTTATGGGGATCGTGTTCACCCCGCTGGCTATTCTCTTCGGCCTGAACCGCATTGGGGTGTGGAGCGACGAGGCCATCCGGGCCGCCTTCGACTTTGTGCAGCAAAACGCCGCCCTGTTTGGGTCCCTGGGCGCTTTGGCAGTTGTGGCCCTGTACGTGGGCTCTTTCTTCCTCACCGTGCGGATGTTCCGGAACATGGAGTTTTAAAGGAGGCTTTCTTCATGAGACACACAGGGCGCTGCCCCAAGTGCGGCAGCGGAGACATCGTCCGGGTGCCGGACCACCCGGGGCGCTACGCCAGCGGGAACAACATCTACACCAGCTCCGTCACCCTCTTCGGGAAGATCCCGGTGATCCGCTACGCCTGCTGCTCCTGCGGCTATGTGGAAAACTGGGTGGAGGGCACGGAAGAGCTGGAGGCCCTGCGGAAGGCCTTCGGGTAAGGGCCGCCGGCCCCGCCCCCTGCCCCAGAGCAAGCAAGCGGGGAACCCGGGCCTCGGGGGGGCCTCCCCGGCCTTGGGGCCCCCCAAGGCCGCTTCCCCCGCAGGGGGAAGGATCCCCGCCCTCGAGGGAGGGCGGGGATCGGGAGGCCCCCCGAGGGTCCCCCACGCCGCCCGGCGGCTCTGGGGCCGGCGGCAAAACGAGAAAGGAGACGCCTTATGCTGTTTGCTCACACCATCCAAAGCTGGGAGGACTGGGCCGATGTGTACCAGTCCATTCCCGCCTTCACCCCTCTTATTCAGGAGATCTTCCGCCGGGAGGACCTGCCCTTCTCCCCACTCTCCCCCTTGACTCCCGGCACCAACGCCGTGTTCCGCAGCGGGGAGCTGGTGGTGAAGGTCTTCTTCCCCAAAGAGTCCGGCCTGGACCCGGAAGGGGACTTTCAAAACGAGGGGGCGGTGTGCCGGGTCCTCACCCAGCGGCAGGTGCCGGTGCCCCGGCTTTTGGCGGCAGGCCGTTTACGGGACCGGTACACCTTCCCCTACCTGGTCACCCAGTTCTGCCCCGGGGAGGAGCTGGGCCAGTGGCTGCCCAAGGCGGCTCAGAGGGAAAAACTCTCCCTCTCCCGGCAGCTGTTTTGGCTGTTGGAACAGGTCCACCAGGAGGCCCCCGGTCTGCTGGCCCCTCTGGACCTGCGCCGCCGTGCCCTGGAGAACTTCCGCCTGGAACACGTCCCCGCCTCCCTGGCGCGGGAGCTCACCCAGCGGGCGGAGGGAGCCGACCTCTCCCGGCCCGTGCTGGTCCACGGGGACCTGACCGGGGAAAACGTGCTGGTGTCCTCCCAGGGGGCGCCGGTGCTCCTGGACTGGGCCGACGCCTGCCTGGCCCCGCCGTGGTACGAGCTGCCACCCCTGGTCTTCGGGCCTTTGGGGGAGGACCCCGCCCTGCTGGCCCCCTGGATGGACCAGGGCCTGGAGCCTTTCCTGGAACAGGTCCTGGACGGCCTGGCCCTGCACGATTTCGGCCCGGATATCCTCCGGGAGGCGGCCCAGGCCGCCGGGCGCCCGCCCTTCACCACCCTGGAGGAAGTTCGAAACTACCTGGAAAACAAGCTGAGATGAGCGCAAAAAATGCCGCGGCCAGCCGGGCCTCTCCCCCGGCTGGTTTTGCTTTTTCAAAAAAACCTGGTTGTGGCGGCGGGCCATTTGTGGTAGGATGGAGCAGACAAGACAAGGAGGCGAGGTCATGGCGAAATACCAGCGAGAGATCCTGCGGGGGGACTTTGACGACATTTTGAACGCCCTGCACCAGGCGGTGCTGGGGGGCAGCTTCTCCGCCTCTTACGAGGACGGCAGCGACTGGGAGGACGGCCCCTTCCGCTGCGCCGTGCGGGTGTACGAGCGGTACAGCTGGACCGGCGGCAACCGGGTGAGCCTGACCCTCACCCTGGCGGGCCGGCCGGGGAAGTACTTCCTCTCCGCCATCACTGCCGGCGGGAGCACAGGGACCTTTTTCAAGTTCAACACCCTGGGGGAGGAAGCCTTCCTGGACACCATCTCCCAGGCCTTGGAAAGCCTGTGACTGCGGGAGAGAAAAGAGGGGAACCAACAGTATGAAGCGCTTAGTCATCGGCATCCTGGCCCATGTGGACTCGGGAAAGACCACCTTGAGCGAGGCAATGCTCTACCAGGCCGGGGCCCTGCGGAAGCTGGGCCGGGTGGACCACCAGAACGCCTTTCTGGACACAGACGCCCTGGAGCGGGCCAGAGGCATCACCATCTTCTCCAAGCAGGCGGTGCTCACCCTGCCCCAGACCCAGCTGACCCTGCTGGACACCCCGGGCCACGTGGACTTTTCCGCCGAGGCCGAGCGGGCCCTGCAGGTGCTGGACTACGCCGTGCTGGTCATCAGCGGCACCGACGGCATACAGAGCCACACCGAGACCCTGTGGCGGCTGCTGGAGCGGTACCAGGTGCCGGTGTTCCTCTTCCTCAATAAAATGGACTTAAATGGCGCCGACCGGGCCGCCCGGATGGAGGAGCTCCGCCGGCGGCTGGGAGACCGGTGCGTGGACATGGGCGACCCGGACAACGCCGAGGACCTGGCCCTGTGCAGCGAGGAGCTGCTGGAGACGGTCATGGCGGGAGAGGCACCCAGACAGGAGCAGCTGGCCCGGGCCATCGCCCGGCGGCAGCTGTTCCCCTGCTACTTCGGGGCGGCCCTGCGGCTCTCCGGGGTGGAGGAACTGCTCCAGGCCTTGGAGGACCTGACCCTGCCCCTGCCGGAGCGGAAGGAGTTCGGGGCCAGGATCTTCAAAGTCACCCGGGACGGCGCCGGGGCCAGGCTGAGCTGGATGAAGATCACCGGAGGCGCCCTGCAGGTCAAGGCCCAGCTCTCCGCCCGGGAGGACGCCCGCTCCCCCTGGACGGCCAAGGCCGACCAGCTGCGGCTCTACAACGGGGCCAAGTACCAGCTGGTGGAGGAGGCCCTGCCCGGCATGGTGGTGGCGGTCACCGGCCTGGAGGACAGCTACCCCGGGGAAGGCCTGGGGACAGAGCCCGACGCCGCCGCCCCGGCCCTAGAGCCTGTGCTGCGCTACCGGGTGCTCCTGCCCCAGGGGGTGGATGACCACACCGCCCTGGGCCAGCTGCGGGAGCTGGAGCAGGAGGACCCCCTGCTCCACGTGGTGTGGGACCAGCGCCTGGGCCAGCTCCACCTGCAGCTCATGGGGGAGGTGCAGCTGGAGATCCTCCAAAGCCTGGTGCAGCGCCGCTTCGGCTGGGACATCGCCTTCGACCAGGGGGGCATCCTCTACAAAGAGACCCTCACCGGCCGGGTGGAGGGGGTGGGCCACTTCGAGCCCCTGCGCCACTACGCCGAGGTCCACCTCCTTCTGGAGCCAGGCCCCCGGGGCAGCGGGGTGCAGATCGGCACCTGCCTGCGGGAGGACGTGCTGGAGGGCAGCTGGCAGCGGCTCATCCTCACCCACCTGGCGGAGAAGACCCACCTGGGGCCCCTCACCGGCTCCCCCCTCACCGATGTGAAGATCACCCTGGCCGCCGGGCGGGCCCACGAAAAGCACACCGAGGGCGGGGACTTCCGCCAGGCCACCTACCGGGCGGTGCGCCAGGGGCTGCGCGTTGCCCAATCCCAGGGGCTGTGCCAGCTGCTGGAGCCCTGGTACCACTTCACCCTGCGGGTGCCCCAGGAGAACCTGGGCCGGGCTCTGGCGGACATGCCCCGGCTCTGCGGGGAGTTCGACCCACCCCAGACCCAGGGGGAGGAGGCAGTGCTCACCGGCAGGGCCCCGGTGGCCTGCCTGCGGGGCTACGCCAGAGAGGTGAGCTCCTACACCCGGGGCCGGGGGCAGCTAGCCTGTCTGCCCGCCGGGTACGCCCCCTGCCACAACACCGAGGAAGCCGTGGCAGCCCTTGGCTACGACATGGACGGGGACCTGGAAAACACGGCGGATTCCGTGTTCTGCAGCCATGGGGCGGGGTTCTCCGTAAGCTGGGACAAGGTGCCCAGCTACATGCACCTGCCCAGCGTCCTGGCCCGGGGAGAGCGCCTGGCCCGGGCAGCCAAAGAGCAGGAGGAGGCCGCCCAGGAGCAGGGCCCCCGCACCCTGGAGGCCCGGGCCGCCGCCTACCGGGCCAGCCTGGAGCAGGACAAGGAGCTCATGGCCATTTTCGAGCGGACCTACGGCCCCATCAAGCGGGACCCCCTGCAGGCCTTCCGGCCGGTGAAAAAATCCCCGGCGAAAAAAAGCCCGGCCCCCTACAAGGCCAAGCCCCCCAAAGAGGGGCCGGAGCACCTGCTGGTGGACGGCTACAACGTGATCTTCTCCTGGGAGGACCTGAAGGCCCTGGCGGCGGAAAACCTGGAGGCCGCCCGGCACAAGCTCATGGACATCCTGTGCAACTTCGCGGCGTACCGGCGGTGCGTTGCCATTCTGGTCTTCGACGCCTACAAGGTCAAGGGCGGGGTGGGCTCGGTGGAGCAGTACCACAACCTCCACGTGGTGTACACCAAAGAGGCCGAGACCGCCGACATGTACATTGAGAAGGCCACCCACCAGATCGCCCGGCGCTATCACACCCGGGTGGTCACCTCCGACGCCACCGAGCAGCTGATCATCCTGGGGGCCGGCGCCCTGCGAGTCTCCTCCCTGTCCTTCCAGAAAGAGGTGGAGCAGGCCCAGCGGGAGATCCGGGAGATTTTAAGTTCCCAGTGACCTGGAATAACCCCGGCCCGGCCCAAGGCCCCTTCTTACTCACAAAGCGCAAAAAAGAGATCCCCGGCTGCCGGGGATCTCTTTTTTTGTACGTTTTTTTCAGCCGATGGGCTCGAAGTCCGCGGCGCCGTGCTTGCACAGGGGGCAGACGAAGTCGTCGGGCAGGGTGTCCCCCTCGTAGATGTAGCCGCAGATCTTGCACACGAAGCCCTTCTTCCCCTCGGTCTGGGGCTTGGGCTTCACGTTCTCCTGGTAGTAGGCGTAGGTCATGGTGGGCTTGTCGCTGATGACCCGGGCCTCGGTCACGGTGCAGATGAACATGCCGTGGGTGCCCAGGTCCACGTACTGCTCCACCTGCAGGGACAGGAAGGCGTTGATATACTGGGACAGGAAGGGCAGGCCGTTGTCGGCCCGGTAGGTCTTCCAGTGGGCGAACTTGTCCGCCTGGCGGCCGCTCTGGAAGCCGAAGTTCTCAAACAGGGCGAAGGGGGCGTCCACCGACAGGACGTTGACGTTCATCACCCCGGTCTTCTTGATGATGTGGTGGGAGTAGTTCTCCTTGTTGATGTTCACCGCCACCCGGTTGGGGTTGTCGGTGAGCTGGGTCACGGTGTTGACGATCAGGCCGTTGTCCTTCTCCCCGTCGTTAGAGGTGACCACGTACAGGCCATAGCCCAGTTTGAACAGGGCGGTCAGGTCGTTCTTGTTGGCCCGCTCGGCGGACTGGGCGATATAGTCCTTGCACAGCTCGGCGGCAAGGGCCTCCAGCTGGTCCATGTTCTCCCCGCTTACGGAGGACATGATCTTCACCACAGGCTCCAGCCAGGTGATGTTCTTGCAGCCCTCCATCATCTTCTTCATCACCTTGGCGGCCATGGGGGCCCAGGTGCCGTTCTCGATGAGGCCCACGGTGCGCTTCTGGTAGTTGCGCTCCGTCAGGTGCTGGATGAAGTCCCGCATAAAGGGGAAGATCTCGGAGTTATAGGTGGTGGTGGCCAGCACCAGCTTGCCGTAGCGGAAGGCGTTCTCCACCGCCTTGGACATGTCCGTGCGGGCCAGGTCGCAGACCACCACCTGGGGGCAGCCCTTCTCCCGCAGCTTCTCCGCCAGAAGCTCCACGGCCTTCTTGGTGTGGCCGTAGACAGAGGTGTAGGCGATCATCACGCCCTCGCTCTCCACGGCGTAAGAGGACCAGATGTTGTACTTCTCCAGGTAGTGGCCCAGGTTTTCGGTGAGCACCGGCCCGTGCAGGGGGCAGATGGTCTGGATGTCCAGGGTGGCGGCGGCCTTTAACAGGTTCTGCACCTGGGCGCCGTACTTGCCCACAATGCCGATGTAGTACCGGCGGGCCTCGTCGTCCCAGTCCTCCTCCACGTCCAGGGCGCCGAACTTGCCGAAGCCGTCGGCAGAGAACAGCACTTTCTCGGTGGTGTCATAGGTGACCATCACTTCCGGCCAGTGGACCATGGGGGCGAACACGAAGGCCAGGGTGTGCTTCCCCAGGCACAGGGTGTCCCCGCTTTTCACTTCCAGGGTATTGCCGGTCAGGTCCATGTCCCGGAAGAAATTCCCCATCATGGTAAAGGTCTTCCCGTTGGCCACCACGGTGGTGTCGGGGTAGACCTTCATAAAGTTGTGGATGTTGGCGGCGTGGTCGGGCTCCATGTGCTGCACAATCAGGTAATCGGGCTTTCTGCCCTCCAGGGCGGCGGAGAGGTTGTCCAGCCACTCGTGGGTGAATTTGGCGTCCACCGTGTCCATCACGGCGATCTTCTCGTCCCGGATCACATAGGAGTTGTAGGACATGCCGTGGGGCACCACGTACTGCCCTTCGAACAGGTCCACCTGGTGGTCGTTTACGCCTACATACAAAATATCGTCGGTGATCTTCATTGAGGTGATTCCTTTCTGTTTTCATCGCTGTGGGCCGCTGCGCCGGGAGGCGCTCTTCCCCATTATTATAACGAATTTTCAGAAAAATGCAAAGCATTTGCAAAAATATTTTTTCCCGCTGCCCCAAACGCAAAAAGAGGAGCCCTAGGGCTCCTCTCCGGCGGTCTTTTTACAGCAAGTGGCTGCGCTGCTCCTCCGGGCTCATGGGGTGCAGGTACGCCGGGGCGATGTCGAACACGGTCTTGCAGCCGGTCTGGCCCTCTTTGGCCAGCCGGGCCACGGCCCTGGCGTAGGCGGTGAGCACGCTGCCGGTGAACTCCGGGTTGGAGTCCAGGGTGAGCTTGTACTCGATGACGTGGTGGTTCTCCCCCTGGGGCCCGGTGACGCCGCTGCGCAGCACCACGCCGCCGTGGGGGATGCCCTTGTGATCCCGGTCCAGCTCCTCCTGGGAGATGAAGTGGACGGTGGTGTCGTACTCGTCGAAGTAGTTGGGCATGGTCTTGATGGCCTGCTCGATGGCGGACAGGTCCGCCCCCTCTTCCGCCACCACAAAGCACTCTCTGGTGTGCTTCTGCCGGGTGGTCAGCTCAGGCTGGGCGCCGGAGCGCACGGCCTCCATGGCGGCCTCTACCGGGATGGTGTACTGCCGGGCGTCCTTGACCCCGGGCACCCGGCGAATGGCGTCGGAGTGGCCCTGGCTCACGCCCTTGCCCCAGAAGGTGTAGTCCCGGCCGTTGGGGAGCACCGCCTGGGCGTACAGCCGGCTGAGAGAGAACAGGCCCGGGTCCCAGCCGGTGGAGATCACCGCCAGCTTCCCGCTCTTCTTGGCGGCGGCGTCCACCGCGGCGAAGTGCTCGGGAATCTTGGCGTGGGTGTCGAAGCTGTCCACCACGTTGCAGTACCGGGCCAGCTCCGGAGTCTGGGTGGGCAGGTCGTTGGCGCTGCCGCCGCAGAGCACCAGCACGTCGATGTCCTGGGCCATGGCCGGCACCTGGTCCATGTGGTACACAGGGGCCCCGGTGACGGTCTTGAGAGAACCGGGGGCCCGGCGGGTGAACACCCCCACCAGCTCCATGTCCTCGTTGCGGGTCACGGCGCACTCCACGCCCCGGCCCAGATTGCCGTACCCGGCAATGGCGATCCTGATCTTCATAGTAGATTCCCCCATTTCTCAAAGGATCACAAATTTCCTGTAGAACGGAAAAATTATAAAGCAAAGCCCCGAAAAAATCAAGCGTTCCCTTCCCCCAGCAGGAATTTTTCCACCGCCTGGGCCAGGCCGTTCTGGTCGTGGGGGCCGGTGACATACCCCGCGGCGGCCCGGGCTTCGGGAGAGCCATCGGCCACCGCCACGGAAAGCCCCGCCGCCTGGAGCATGGTCACGTCGTTGCCGTTGTCCCCGGCGGCCATCACCTGCTCCCGGGAGAGCCCCAGCATCTGGGCCAGGGCCAGCAGGGCCCCACCCTTTTCCGCGTCCCCGGCGTTTATTTCGATGTTGTCCGGGATGGAGGAGGTCAGCCGCAGCCCGCCGATGGCCTCCAGCTGTTCCCAAAGGGTTTTGTGGGCCTCCTCCGGGGCCACATAGGGCAGGTTGATCTTCTCCGGCCGCAGCCCCGTCTCCCGGAGCATGACGCCGAAGTCGTCGATGAGCCAGTAGTCCTTGTCCTCCACGAAGTGCCATTTGGAGGGGGGCAGGGCGAAGTGGGTCCTGGCAAGCTCTGGGTAGCCCTTTTTGGTGATGGCCCGGCCCTCACTGTAATACTCGATATAGATGTCCCAGCCGTCCAGCAAGGCCTGGACCCGCCGGGCCGTCTCGTTGGGGATGAGCCGCTGGTACACGGGCTTATCCTCCACCATGTCGTACACCGCCGCCCCGTTGGCGGTGATCACATACCGCACCCCGGGCAGGGACAAGATCTCCTCCGGCACGAAGTCCTTCATCCGGCCGGTGGCGGGCACTAAGAGCACCCCCCTCTCCTGGGCCCGGACCAAGGCCTCCCGGTTCTCCCGGGACAGGTACTTATGCTGGGTGATGGTGGTGCCGTCCAGATCGAAAGCCAGCAATTTGATGTCTCCCAATGGGATCCCTCCTCATGATTCTCTCTAAATGATTATACCCCGGCCCCGGCCCCCTCACAAGAAAAACTTGCGAAAAACACTTCTCTCCTATTGTCACCCCCAGGGGAGAAACTTTTCCATTTGTATTGCGCCAGGCGGGAAAGGGTGGTATAATACGGTATCCAAAACCACAACAGCTGGTTTTCTTGGGAATATGGAAGGATGAGAAACCGGCGGCAGGCGCCGCCTGGCTGAGTAAAGGAGATGTGTTCAATGGATCGGAAAAAGATCGTGTTTCTGGCGGAGATCGCCATTCTGGCGGCCCTGGTGCTGCTGCTGTCCTTCACCCCCCTGGGGTACCTGCGCATCGGGCCTCTGTCCCTGAGCCTGCTGATGATCCCCGTGGCCATCGGCGCCGTGGTGATGGGCCCCCTGGCCGGGGCCATTCTGGGGTGCCTCTTCGGCCTGACCAGCTTTGCCCAGTGCTTTATGGGGGACTTCCTGGGGGGCATCCTGGTGGCGGCTAACCCCTTCTTCGCCTTTGTGGTGTGCGTGGTCTCCCGGACCCTGGCGGGCCTGCTGTGCGGCCTGGTCTTCAAGGCCTTTAAAGGCAGCCAGAAGGTGGGCCCTGTGCTGGTGGCCAACCTGTCCGCCTCCCTGCTGAACACCGTGCTGTTCCTGGGGCTGCTGGCCCTCTTGTACTTTAACCTGAGCTTCACCCCCGAGCAGGCCCAGGCCTTGCAGGCCAACTCCACCATCGGCCTGGTGATCCTCACCGCCACCAGCATCAACGCCCCCATCGAGCTGGCCCTCTGCGGCGTGGTGGGCACGGCGGTGTCCAAGGCGGTGCTGAAGCTCAACGCCACCCGCACCCTGTAAGAGAAAAGAGACTTCCCAGGCCGGCCTTCGGGCCGGCCCTTTTCGTTGGGGGAAGTTCCCAGCCCAGGGGAACGCCTTCCCCGCGGCGGGGGGGCGCTGCCCGCCCTGAGCGTCCTACAAAAAAAGGGCCCCTCCCCCGCCGGCTTTTTTTCGTTGGGAACAGCCCCAGCCCAGCGGAACACCTTCCCCGCGGCGGAGGTGCCGCCCGGCCGCCCTGAGCGTCCTACAAAAAAGGAGCCCCTTCCCCCCTTTTTATGAAAAGGGCGCCCCTCCCCGCCGGCCTTCGGGCCGGCCTTTTTCGTTGGGGGAAGCTCCCAGCCCAGCGGAACACCTACCCCGCAGCAGGGGAGCGCTGCCTGCCCGCCCTGAGCGTCCTACAAAAAAGGAGCCCCTTCCCCCCTTTTCAAGATAAGGGCGCCTGCCCGCCGGCCTTCCCTGGGGGGCGGGACTGTGGGGACCTCGCCAAAAAGAAGGGCTGCGCCCAGGCCAAAGAGAGGCCCAGGCGCAGTCCTGTTTGACGCTCTTACTTTTCCCGGAAGGACCGGCATTCCGTGCCGCTTTTCGAGGTGGCCTGCCCCCCGCAGCAGCCCACAGACACGCTGGAGGCCGTGCAGTCCTCTCCCTGGTTGTAGGTGCAGTGGCAGGCCTGGCAGCGGATGTCGCTGTGGCCGCTGGGGCGGCTGTGGCTGGCGTTCTCCCCAGAGCCGGGCCGCCGCTCCTGGTAAGAGGCGCAGCAGGTCTGGCTGGGCTGCCTGGCCCCCGGCCCCTCCACCTGGATCCCCGGCAGGCAGCACTGGCTGTTGCTGTAGTGCTGGCAGCTGGTCACTTCGCATTGCAGACGATTTCTCATGATGGCACCTTCTTCTCTGTAAGATGGGGGAAGTTTTTCCCACTCACAGTGTGCCCCGGGGAGCCGTTCTTATACCAGCTCCCGGCTTAGCTCCTTTTGTTTGGAACGGGAACAGGCGCGCCCTCCCGTTTGGGAAAGACGCGCCCGCTCCGCGATAAATTTAGAAATGAGGTGTTTACTGGTCTTTCTTGTCCAGAATCTGGTTCCCGGCGAACTGCACCAGCAGGAAGCCCACCACGCAGGTGAGGATGATCTCGGGGATCATGTACACGCCGTTGTACACCAGGGAGTACACAATGGCCAGGGTGTTGCCGGTCAGGCCGGAGAGGGCGGGGATGTAGGCGCCGATGACCTCCTGCATGTAGCCGGCGTCCTCTACCACGTCCACCCACAGCAGCCACCCGGACAGGAAGGAGCACAGGTACCGCAGGAGCATGGCCACCAGGCTGCCCAGGGTGAAGGCCAGGGCGTCGTTCTTAATCTTCCCCCGGAACATGCCGGCCAGGCCCAGCACGGTAAAGGCGATGAGGTAATCCAGGAAGATGGAGCCCACCAGCACCCCGGCGCTGACGCCCTTTAAGGCGCTCATGCCCAGCAAAAGCTGGAGGACGCTGTTCACAAAGCCGGCCCCCAGGCCCCACTTCAGGCCGCAGCGGTAGCCGAAGAACAGGATGGGCAGCATGGAGCAGACGGTGATGGACCCGCCGTAGGGGGCGTCGTACAGCTTGATGAAGCCCAGCACAGTGGCCATTGCCACCATGACGCCCCCCAGCACCAGGTTGAAAATACGTTTGGATGAAGCGGTGTTGGTCATAGAGATTCTCCCTCTCAATAGGATTTGAAAAATGAAACCTCCCGTCCCAAACTCCCGGGGAAAGAAAAACGCCGCCCGGAAGCCCTCCGGACGGCGAAGCAGACATTTCAAAGGGGACAGGCCCCCGGCAGCCCCAAAACCCTCCGGGCCGCCCTGTGATGAAATGCTCCCTACGCCGGTATTACCCGGATCAGGTTCCTGCCCAGATGGGCAAAGGGTTTAAGCTCGAAGCTCCTCTCAGCCGCCTGCTCCCCAAGAACTGGAACAGCGGGCACCCCTTCTTTCATTTTTCAACTCCCATTGTACCCATTTCTCCCTCTCTTGTCAACGGGATTTTTCCCTCTCTCCCCTTTTCCCCCAGCCTCCCCCACATTTTTTGGAAAGAAATCACAACTACGGGCCTAAATTTTTTACATTTCTCTTTCCCCGGGAACTCTTGCAATTCCCCGAAAAAGGGGTATAATATTTTATAAAGATTTATAAACTGCGGTGGTCTCTGGCCGCCGGTCCCGGGGTGTGTGAAAAAACCAACCATGAAAGCGAAAGATCTGGCAAAAAAGCTGGGGGTCTCTCCCGCCACCATATCACTGGTCCTCAACAATAAGCCCGGCATCAGCGACTCCCTGCGCCACTCCCTGCTGGAGAAGATCCGGGAGCTGGGGTGCGAGAACATGCTCTCCTCCTCCACCGCCCTTCCCCGGGAAAACCAGGACAGCTCTCCCCAGAGCCGGCCGGTGATCGTCTATCTGATCTACACCAACTTCGATGAGGACAACGACAGGTTCGCCTTCTACCCCGCCGTGCTGGAAGGGGCGGAGATGGAGGCCCGGGACAGCCACTACAACTTGGTGGTGCTGCACATGAGCTACCAGGGCAACCGGAACTTAAAGCGCCTGGTGGAGGACACGGGCAACGCCGTGGGGGCCATCGTGCAGACCTACCACATCACCGACGCCATGCTGGCGGACCTGGAATCCCTGGGCATCCCCTGCGTCTTCGTGGACACCTACCGCCCGGACCGGAAC
The DNA here is from genome assembly GCA_019115285.1 of Candidatus Acutalibacter pullistercoris. Lineage (GTDB taxonomy): Bacteria > Bacillota > Clostridia > Oscillospirales > Acutalibacteraceae > Acutalibacter > Acutalibacter pullistercoris. The sequence goes on along the minus strand of DXDU01000107.1, from coordinate 22,679 downwards.
GTGTGCAGCGTGTGCGTCAACAACGAACAGGGCATTTTCGCCGCGGTGGAATACTTAAAGAACATGGGCCACCAGAACCTGGGCTACGTGTACAGCGGCAAAAGCAACGACAGCCTGCTGGAGCGCCGCCGGTGCTTCCACCAGGCCCTGCGGGAATACGGCCTGGCGGACCGGCGGGAGAACTACTTCACCGCGGGGGACGCGGCGGAGGCCGAGGAGTTCGACATCCTCCGGGAGCTGTTCCGCAGCGCCGAGCGCCTGCCCACCGCCTTGGTGGCGGAAAATGACAGGCTGGCCTGGCGGGCCATGAAGGCCTTGCAGCGGGAGGGCCTGAAGATCCCCCAGGACATCTCCATCATCGGGTTCGACGACAGGTCCATCTGCACCATGGTAGAGCCCAACCTGACAAGCGTCCGCAATTACCGGCATCTGATGGGCCGGGAGTGCGTGGCCATGCTGCGAAACCTCCAGCGCAACAAGAAGCTGGGCTTCCACATCCCCAGCCTGAAGCTGGAGCTGCCCACCGCCCTGATCCCCCGGGACAGCGTCCGGGACCTGACAAAAGAGTGACCCCTCCCGCAGGCCAAAACCTGCGGGTTTTTTTCATGTTTCCCCAGGGTTCGAAAAGTTTTTAGAAAAGTTTATAAATTCCCCTTGACAAGTTTATAAACCGGCATTATACTGGGTCTTGTCAAAGGGACCGGGACTTCCCTCTGACGGGACGCTGATTTCTCAGGTTTTTTCAGCGAAGAGATTCTCTGGCGAAAGGGCTGCGGCAAATGCCGCGGCCCTTTTGTCTTTCTCCGGCGGACAGTCCCCCAGGGTTTCCCGGGGCTTTTCCCCTTCCCCTCTCCGCCCTGTCCACCAAATCTTTAGGCGGCCCGCCCCACGCTCCTCCCCGGCCCGGCCGGCCTGCCCCTATACTATTATAATACAGGGACGGCCCTCCCCGGGTCGAATCTTTCTCCCGCTGGGGAGAAGGGCCAGACCCAGCGCCTCCTTCGGGGGCTTTTCTTTGTAAATTCGAGAAAAACCCTTGGAAACACTGGGCTTTTCCCGCCTTCCCTCCCCGAGGAAAGGCCTGGATCTCCGGGGGAACGGGGCGGAATTCCCGGAATCTCTTGTCAACTTGCACAAATGTAAGGGCGAAGTTTTTACTTTTTGTGCGCTTTATAAATTCCGTAAATTCTTTGAAAAATCTTTATAAAAGCGCTTGACAAGTTTATAAACCGGGTTTATAATGAGGCCGTAATCAAGAGAGACGCCAAACAGGCGGCCCGGATTACAGAAACCTAAGAAAGGGGTAGTTACCATGAGCAAGGCAATGAAAATCGTTTCGAAGATGATCCCGGCAGCGCATGAGGAGAATAAGGCTGCCCACAAACTGAGCGAGGGCCTGTGCCGCTTCGCCAACGAGTCCGTAGACACGGACCGAACTTACCTGAACGTCAACGGCTACGTGATGAGCGTCCGGCTCCCCTACTAAGGGCCGGCGTCACAAATACAAAGACAGTACGAGTTTTCAGAAAGGGGTAGTAACCATGAGCAAAGTAATTCGATTCGCTTCTAAAGTGATGGGCGCCCATGCGAACCAAGAGGCTGCCCAGAACGCCAGACTGACCGGAGGCCTGTGCCGCTTCGCCAACGAGCAGGTGGACAACGATAAGGCTTTCCTGAACGTCAACGGCTATGTGATGAGCGTGCGGCTCCCCTACTAAGGGCCGCCGGTGAGAGAGAGAAAGAGAGGAATTCACCATGAGCATGATTAAGAAGTTTTTCGAGAATGATACCAAAGTGCAGGCCAACCGGATCGCCGACACCATGGGCCGCTTCGCCAACGAGCAGGTGGACAACGACAAGGCTTTCCTGAACGTCAACGGCTACGTGATGAGCGTGCGACTGCCCTACTAAGCACTTTCCAACTTCCAACAACAACTTTAATTTACAGAAAGAGGTAACTGATATGAGCTTCATGAATAGACTGTTCAACAACGAGAAGAAAGAGCGTTCCGCCCAGGTGGCCGAGGCCCTGGACCAGTTCGTCCACGATCAGGACATGGCTTGCCTGAGCAACGGCAACGGCTCTGTGATGTTTGTGCATCTCCCCTACTAAGGAGTAAGGGAGCCTAGAAAGAAGGGTTTCACCATGAGCAAGCTGAAGAAGAAATTCTTTGTCAACGACAGCGCCCAGGCCGCTCGTATCTCCGAAACGCTTGGCTACTTCGCCAACGAACAGGTGGATACCGACAGAGCGTTCCTGAACGTCAACGGGTATGTGATTTCCGTCCGTCTCCCCTACTAAGGGAAGGACTCATTGAAGTAATACAAAACCGCGCGAAAGCGCGGCTCCTCCTCCTCGAAACGAAGGAAAGGCCTGGGAGATGCTTCCCAGGCCTTTTCCTTTTCCCTTTTTTTGGGGAACAGGGCGCAACCTCCCCCGCTGGTATCAGGAACAGACCCGGCTCCCCCGCTTCCCTTGGCCTCCATGGTCCACGGGCAGTTCCTTCCCCCCTGGGTTGGGCACCCCACAGGCTATTGTAGGATCTTCTCGCCTCCCCCGACCTCCCGGGGGAGATTCTTTTTCCAGCCCCTGGGCAAGCGGCCGCACAGCCCCAGGCCTCCCCCCTGCTTCCCTTGGCCTCCCCCGCTCCCCCGGTTCATTTCCTTTCCCCGCTCCTGGGGGCATCCGCACAGACCCAGCCTTTCCCAGGCCCCCTCCTAGGCAGGCGCTCCCGCTCGCTCTCTGGGGCGGCTGCCTGTCTCCCGCTCCCCCCTTCGGGGTGGGCCCCGCGTGCCCTTTCTCCTGCCACGCAAAAATCCCCTGGGGCATCTCCCCAGGGGATTTGTTTCGTCTCGTTTAGAAGCGCTCCGTCTGGGACGGCAGCTCTCCCCGCTGGCGCTTGGGCTGCTCCACCGTCAGGAAGTAGATGCAGGCCGCCGCCGCGGCGAAGTACACGGTGACGTTGGGCCGGCGCAGCACGTTGCCAGAGATCTGGGCGGCAATGGCCGCCAGCAGGAAGGTCATGCCCACAGCGCCCATCTCCAGGGTCAGGTACCGGCGCAGGCCGTCCCAGAACACCTGCAGGTGCCACAGCACCGGCCTGCCCTTGGGCCGTTCACCGGCGGCGTCTTTCAGCTTCCACCAGAAGGCCCGCAGCAGGATAAACCCAAAGTAGGCGAAGAACAGCAGGTACAGGGCAAATCCCACATAGCCGCAGAAGAAGAAAATGGCAGGGAAGTCGTTTTCCAGGTCGTAGATCTCCTCGGGGGTGATCATGTCGGCGTACTCAAAGCCGAAGAGCTTGGTGAAGAAGTCTTTCTCCTCCCACACCAGGTCGGCAAACATGGACTTGCGCACCCGGGTATCAGACAGGACGCTGGTGTCCACCGTGTAGCCGTAGGCATCCATCACCCGGTAGGCGCCGAAGCGCTCGTGGAAACTGGCGAAAAACGGCCCGTAGACCTCCCGGTCGGTGTAGACCCCCAGCAGGGCCCGGCGCTTGTTCTCCAGGTGCACTTCCGGAGGCAGGTAGTCCTCCTCCTGCTCCTCCTCCAGCTCTTCCTCGCCCTCCTGCAGGTCCTCAATCTCGCTCTCATCCACGCCGCTGTTCTTCAGGCTCTCCTCCACCAGCCGGGTATACTCCCCCTGGGAGTAGGCGGTCATGTGCTCCCGCACCGCCATGGGGGACTGATCCCGGAACAGGACCACCGCCGCCAGCAGCACCAGCAGGGTGGCTCCATAGGCGATGTACCGCTTCTTCCACTGGAGGACGAAGAGGAACAGGTAAGCCCCCGCCACGATGAAGATGGAGTAGAAGGTAAATTTCGTCCCGGTGAGGAACATAAGCCCAAAGCCCAGCACCGCCGTGACGGCGAAGACCGGGTACTTCTCCGTGCGCAGGGCCCACAACAGCCCCATGGGCACCAGCAGGGTGACCACGGCGCTTTGGGCGCTGGGGGTGGAGAACCATCCCAGCACGCCCACATACAGGTCCCGGTAGGTGTACACCGGCATGCCCAGCGCCCAGGGCAGGGCGGTAAACAGCAGCACCTCCCCCAGGTCGATGGCAAAGCCCAGGTAAATGCTCTTGCGCACGTCCCGGCCCTGTTGGAAGAAGGTGATCAGGGACAGGGTGAAGATGGGGAAGTTGATAATCCGCAGGTAGTTGGCCGCGTCGGTGTACAGCGAGGTGTACCCGATGCGGAAACAGTTGAGCATGTGGACCATCCAGAACAGGAAGGCGACCCCGTAAAAGACAAAGTACCACTTCTTTTTCTTGCTCACCGCGAAGCCCAGCAAGGCCACCGCCGCCAGCAAAAAGAACCGCAGGAGCGTGGAGATGGTGTTGCTCCCCACCTGCTGCTCCAGAAAATAGGAGAACACGTCCAGCGCCGGCTGTATCACCATCAGCCCCAGCACCAGGGCGGACAGGCGCCTCTCCAAGAACCCAGTCAAAGACTTCATCATAGCTCTTCCCCATTCCAGATTATGTCAACAGATGCCGCTTTCATCATATCACATTTTCCCCGGGAGCACAACAGGTTCTTCCCCCTTTTCCAGGGGTTCCCTCTCCCGGGAGAACAGCCCCAGCAGCAGCGCCGCCGCCAGGGACAGGTACACCGTCACGCTGGGCTTGCGCAGCACCTGGCCGGAGAACTGGGCCGCCCCAAAGCCGAAGGCCAGCATGGCAAGGTAGGTCCCCGCCTCCGCCCAGGGGTAGGAGAAGAAGCTGCGCAGCTTTCTCACCAGATGCCACAGTGCCAGCAGGGGGAAGTAGAGACAGTACCCCACGTAGAGGGCGGCGCCCACATAGCCGTAGAAATACCGCAGGGCCGGGAAATCGTTCTCCGGGTCGTAATTGGTGACGCCGATCTGGGCCTTGGCGTACTCAAAGCCAAACAGGTGGGTGAACAGGTCCTGGTCCTCCCACACCAGGTGCAGGGCGTGAAGCTTCTTGTCCCGCACGTCGTAGAGCAGTTCCCCGTCCACGGTGTAGCCGTACTCCTCCATCACCCGGTCCACGCCAAACTCCTGGATCAGATCCCCCAGGAGCATGGTGTTGTAGATCCCCCGTTTGCCGTACACCTCCGTGTACAGGGCCCGAATCTTCTCCAGGATCTCAGGGGGGATCTCCTCCCCCTCCCGGTAGACGAAATCGCTGTCCTCTCCCAGGTACTGCTGGGTCAGCTCCTCGTAGTAGGAGTCGGAGTCCACGGACATGGCCTGCCGGGCCACCATGGGGGACATCCCCTGGAAGGCCACCAGCAGCGCCAGCGCTACCGCCAGCGGCAGGCAGAAGACCCACCGCTTCCGGCCCAGGAGCACCAGCACGAAGAACCCTCCCGCCAGAAGGATGGCCCCAAAATAGGTGAGCCTGGTGCCGGTGAAGTACAGCAGGGAGAAGCCCCCCGCGGCGCACAGGGTGAACACCCACAGCTTGCCGGACCGGTAGCCCCACAGCAGCAGGGGAGCCCCCAGCACCAGCACAATGGCGCTTTGGGCGTTGGCCACGCCGAACCACCCCAAGATCCCCAGCTGTATCCCCCGGTCGGGGTAGTCGTAGGTGTACACAGGCATCCCCAGGCCGAAGGACAGGGCGATGATGAACAAGATCAGCAAAAAGTCCCCCACCAGGCAGGCCACCGCCCGACGGTCCAGGTCCTGCCCCTGGCGGAGCATGGCGGAGAAGGCCGCCGTCCACAGGGGGAATTGCAAAAGCTTCAAGTACTCGGCGGCGTCCCCCACCGGGTCCTGGTACCCCTGGCGGAAGCACCCGGCCATGTGGATCACCCAAAAGGCCAGGGCCACGGCGTACAGCGCCAGCACCGGCTTTTTCCTGTCGGTGATCACAAAGCCGTACAGGCTCACCGCCGCCAGCAGCACCATGCGCAGCGCCGTGGTGAAGGCGGTGGTCCCCGCCTCCTGCATAAAGTAAGAGAGCACGTCCAGCAGGGGCTGCACCAGCAGCAGGGCTGCCATCACTTCCCCGGCCCGGAAGGGCGTCTTCTGTCGTTCCAAAGTCATCATGGGAAAACCATCCATTGTCCCGCTTTTTCCAGCAGGTGATTTGCGGTTATTGTAGCACATTTCCGAACAAGGCGCAACCGCCCTGTTTTCTGCCCCGCTCTCCCAGCGTACCGGGGCCACGCCCTCCGCCGGGGAAACCCACCCGGCCGCCAGGCCCTCTCCGGGAGGCCCATCTTTTTTTGAAACGGAATCCCCCGGAACGTCCCCTGCCCGCCGCGTCAGGGCCGCACCTCGCTGCCGGGGAAACCCACCCGGCCGCCAGGCCTGCCCCGGGAGAGGCCCGCCTTTTTGAAACATCCCCCGGGGCGGGGCTCGCGCCTTCTCCCGCTCCCCCTGACAACGGGGCGCAGAAAAGCGGCCGGGGAGGTGTTCCCCGGCCGCCGGCAAAGAGCTGGCTCAGTCTTTGCAGATCTGCTTATAGAGCTTGATGTACTCGTTGGCGGACTTGCCCCAGGAATTGTCGCAGCCCATGGCGCGGTCCACCAGCATGCCCCAGCCCTCTTTGTCGGAGTTGTAGGCGTAGATGGCCCGGTGCAGGGAGTTGAGCATATCCCCGGCGTTGTACGTCTGGAAGGTGAAGCCGTTGCCCTGGCCGTCGCCGCTGTCGGTGATGGAGTCCTTCAGGCCGCCGGTCTCCCGCACCACGGGAATGGTGCCGTAGCGCAGGGCGATCATCTGGGACAGGCCGCAGGGCTCGGACTTGCTGGGCATGAGGAAGATGTCCGCCCCGGCGTAGATCTTCCGGGAGAGCTCGGGCACAAAGCCCAGGCACAGCACGAACCTGCCGGGATACCGCTCCTGCATCCAGCGGAAGAAGTTCTCGTACTCCAGGTCCCCAGACCCCAGCACCACAAATTGGGCGTTGGAGTAGGTCATCACGTTGTCGATGCCCTCTTTCACCAGGTCCAGCCCCTTGTGGGAGACCAGCCGGGTGACCATGCCGATGAGGGGCAGATCGGGGTCCTGCTCGATGCACAGCCGCTCCTGGAGCTTCCGCTTGTTCTCGGCCTTGCCCGCCTTGTCCTCTCTGCTGTAATGGGCGTAGATGTTGGGGTCGGCGGCAGGGTCGTAGCTCACGGTGTCGATGCCGTTGAGAATGCCGGAGAGCTTCCAACTGCGCTCCCGGAGGATGGGGTCCAGCCGGTGGGCGAACCAGGGGTCCAGGATCTCCTGGGCGTAGGTGGGGCTCACGGTGGAGACCCAGTTGGCGCACTCGATGCCGCCCTTCATCAGGTTCACGCAGTTGTCGTACTCCAGCAGGGGGGCTTCGTAATTGGGGATGCCGAACACGTCCTCCAGGATGTCCTTGCCGTACTGGCCCTGGTACTGGATGTTGTGGATGGTGAACAGCGTCTTGATGCCGGAGTACCACTCGTTATTGGCGTAGAACAGCCGGTAGTAGATGGGCACCAAGGCGGTCTGCCAGTCGTTGGTGTGGATCACGTCGGGCTTGAAGTCGATATAGGGCAGCATCTCCAGAATGGCCCGGGAGAAGAAGGCGAAGCGCTCGGCGTCGTCGAAGTGCCCGTAAAGCCCCTGGCGCTTGAAGTAGTACTGGTTGTCGATGAGATAGTAGATGACGTTGCCCACCTTGGCCTCGAAAATGCCGCAGTACTGACGCCGCCAGGCCACCGGCACGCTGATGCTGGTGATGAACTTCATCTGGTCCCGCAGCTCCTGGGGGGTGCTGTCGTACAGGGGCACCACCACCCGGCAGCCGATCAGGCGGGCCCGAAGGGCCTGGGGCAGGGAACCTGCCACGTCAGCCAGGCCGCCTGTGGCGGAAAACGGCAACGCCTCGCTGGCACAGAACAATACTTTCATAATGGTTTCCTTTCTCGCGGCCGTCCCCTGGGGGGTCCGCGGCGTTTCTGGCAGGGCGGGCGGGGGGAGTCTGTTACACTCTGCTGCCCTTGGCCACGTACACCGGGTAGGTCTGGTGCCCGGTGAGGACCCGGTTTATGTCGAAGACCACGTCCTTGTCGGCCACCACGTAATCCAGCCGGGCGTTCTCCCCGATGACGGTGTCCTGCATGATGACGCAGTTGCGCAGCCGGGCGCCCTTCTTCACCTGCACGCCTCTGAAGAGCACGCAGTTCTCCACTTCGCCGTCGATGACGCAGCCGTCGGCGATGATGGAATTGGACACGTCGGCGCTCAGGCCGTAGCGGGCGGGCATGTCGTCCCGTACCTTGGTGTAGATGGGATGGTCCGCGGGGAACAGCTGGCCCCGGATCTTGGGATCCATGAGAGCCATGTTGGCGTTGAAGTAGCTGCCGAAGGAGGTGATGGGGTAAGCGGCCTCGGTAAACTCGTAGCCGTACACCCGCAGGTCCTTCAGGTGGCGCTGGAGCAGATCCCGGTCGAAGTCGTACAGGTTGCGGCTCATGCACTCCTCCACCATCTCCATCAGGAGCTTGCGGCGGATGAGGTACTTGCCCAGGCCGTAGTTGCAGTCGGCGTCGCTGCCCCGCTTTACCAGCATATCCCGCACGGCGCCTTCCGGGTCTACGGTGAAGACCACGTTCTTGTCGGTGTCGGGGGACATGCCGTGGCGGTAGATCACAGTCACGTCGGCGTCTTTATCGGTGTGGAACTGGAACACCTGCTTGTAGTCCACGTTGGCCACCAGGTCGCAGTCAGAGAGCAGCACGTACTCCTCGTGGGAGTTCTTCAAAAACCGCTGGATGCTGGCCAGAGAGGCGATCTTGCCCTCGGTGCGGGTGGTCTCCGCGCCGAAGGGAGGCAGCAGGAACAAGCCTTCCCGCTTCCGGGACAGGTCCCACACCTTGCCGGAGCCCAGGTGGTCCATCAGGGACTGGTAGTTCTGCTCGGTGATGACGCCCACCTTGTTGATCCCGGAGTTCACCATGTTGGACAGGGGGAAGTCCACCAGGCGGTAGCGGCCGCCATAGGGAATGGAGGCCATCACCCGGTGCTCGGTCAATTCTCTCACGCGCTCCTCGTGCACATAGGCAAAGAGGATGCCGATCACATCATTTCCACGCATCACTTAATTCCCTCCTCAGCGTCGATCATAGCCTTGGGGGGCACCACGGTGCCCGGCGCCACAGTGGCTCCAGGTCCGATGACGGCCACGCCCCAGTCTTCCTTGTTTTCCATATCCTCGGGCCGCTCGCCCACAGTGGCGGCGGCGCCCACCACGGCGTTCTCAGACACGATGGCGTACTGCACCCGGGCGCCTTCCTCGATGCGGGCGCCGGGCATGACGATGGAGTCCTTCACCACGGCGCCGGGGGCCACGTACACGCCGGCGAACAGCACGGCGAAGTCGATCTCACCGTAGACGTTGCAGCCTTCGGCCACCAGGGAGTTCTGCACCTGGGCGCCCTTGGCCACATAGTGGGGAGGCATCACGGGGGTGCGGGAGTAGATCCGCCACTGGTCGTCGCTGAGATCCAGGGGGATGTTGGGATTGAGGAGGTCCATGTTGGACTCCCACAGACTCTCGATGGTGCCCACGTCTTTCCAGTAGCCCTCGAACCGGTAGGCGAACATCCGCTCCCCGGCGTCCAGCATGACAGGCAGCACGTTCTTGCCAAAGTCGTTCTGGCTCTTGGGATCGTTCTCGTCCTCCTCCAGGTACTTGCGGAGCTTCTCCCAGGTGAAGACGTAAATGCCCATGGAGGCTTTGTTGCTCTTGGGCTTCTTGGGTTTCTCGTCGAACTCGTAAATAGAGCCGTCCTCGTTGGTGTTGAGAATGCCGAACCGGGAAGCCTCGGCCATGGGAACCTCGTACACGGCGATGGTGCAGGCGGCGTCGTGCTCCTTGTGGAAGGAGATCATCTTGGAGTAGTCCATCTTATAGATATGGTCGCCAGAGAGGACCACCACATAATCAGGATCGTACCGCTCGATGAACCGGATGTTCTGGTAGATGGCGTTGGCGGTGCCCTTGTACCAGTCGGTCTTCTTGCTCTTCTGGTAGGGGGGCAGCACGTGGACGCCGGCGTTCATGCTGTCCAGGTCCCAGGGCTGGCCGTTGCCGATGTACTCGTTGAGCTCCAAAGGCTGGTACTGGGTGAGCACGCCCACGGTCTCGATGCCGGAGTTCACGCAGTTGGACAGGGGAAAGTCGATGATCCGGTACTTTCCGCCGTAGGGCACGGCGGGCTTGGCCAGGTTCTTGGTGAGCACGCCCAGCCGGCTGCCCTGGCCGCCGGCCAGAAGCATAGCCACGACCTCTTGTTTGGGTAACATGTTATCGTCCTCCTTATTTTCTATCGCTGGCTGACTGTATATCTCAAAGCCTTTCTGAGAACGGGACCTGGATCCCTCCCCCTCCCCAGGCGGGCTTTTTTACTTTGCCGTCTTCTTTCTGGTCTTGGGGGCGGCCTTTTTGGCGGGCTCCTTCTTGGGGGCCTCCTTCTTGGCCGCGGTCTCTTTCTTAGAGGCGCTCTCCTTCTTGGCAGCGGGCTTTTTCTCCCCGGGCTCTTTGGGCTTGCGCTTGGGGGTCTTCCGCACGCACTCCAGGAAGAACACAGAGTCTCCCGGCAGGGTGAGGGACACGCTCTGCTCGCAGCCGTGCATGGGCACGTCCTGGGTCTTGATGGACTTGCCGTTGGTCACCCCGCCGCCGCCGAACTCCTTGGCGTCGGAGGTGAAGACCTCGGCCCAGGTGCCCCTGAAGGGCACGCCGATGCAGTAGTTCTCCCGCTGTACCGGCACGAAGTTGCACACCGCCACCAGCTCCCGGCCGTCCTTGGCCTTCCGGCGGAAGGCGATGACGCTCTGCTGGTAGTCGTCGTTGGAGATCCACTCAAAGCCCTCCCAGGAGAAGTCGATCTCCCACAGCTCGGGACGGGACAGGTAGAAGTGGTTCACCGCCTTGAAGAAGGCCTGGGCCCGCTGGTGTTCCTCGTACTGGAGCAGGCCCCACTCCAGTTCCTTCTCGAAGTTCCACTCGTTCTTCTGGGCGAATTCCGTGCCCATGAACTGCAGCTTCTTGCCGGGGTGGGCCATCATGTAGGTGACGAAAGCCCGCATCTGGTCGGCCTTCATCTGGTCGTCCCCTGGCATTTTATTGAAGAGAGAGCCCTTCCCATACACCACCTCGTCGTGAGAGATGGGCAGGATGAAGTTCTCGGAGAAGGCGTAGAAGAAGGAGAAGGTCAGGGCGTTGTGGTCCCCGCTGCGGAAGTAGGGGTCCAGGGACATGTAGGTGAGCATGTCGTTCATCCAGCCCATGTTCCACTTGTAGTTAAAGCCCAGGCCGCCCAGGAAGGTGGGCTTGCTCACCATGGGCCAGGAGGTGGACTCCTCGGCGATCATCATGCAGTGGGGGGCCTCGGCGAAGGCGGCCTCGTTCAGGGCCTGCAGGAAGGCCACGGCCTCGTAGTTCTCCTTGCCCCCGTCCTTGTTGGCAATCCACTCCCCGTCCCGGCGGTTGTAGTCCAGGTACAGCATGGAGGCCACCGCGTCCACCCGCAGGCCGTCCACGTGGTACTCCTTCAGCCAGAACACGGCGCTGGACATCAAAAAGCTCTGCACCTCGGGCCGGCCGTAGTCGAACACCAGGGTGCCCCACTCCTTGTGCTCTCCCTTTCTGGGGTCCTCATACTCGTAGCAGGGGGTGCCGTCGAACTTGGCCAGGCCCGCCGCGTCCCTGGGGAAGTGGGCGGGGACCCAGTCCATAATCACCCCGATGCCCGCCTGGTGGCACCGGTCGATGAGTCGCATAAAGTCGTGGGGGGCGCCGTACCGGGAGGTGGGGGCGAAATAGCCCGTCACCTGGTAGCCCCAAGAGGCGTCGAAGGGGTACTCCGTCAGGGGCATGAACTCAATATGGGTAAAGCCCATCTCTTTCACGTAGGGGATGAGCTCGTCCCCCAGCTTCTCGTAAGGGAAGACGCTGCCGTCCTCGTACTTCCGCCAAGAGCCCGCGTGGACCTCGTAGATGTTCACCGGCTGCTCGTAGTGGGGATGCTCCCGCTTGTGCTCCAGCCACTGCTGGTCGTGCCACTGGTAGCCCTCCAGGTCGTACCACCGGGAGGCGGTGCCGGGGCGGGTCTCGGTGTGGCGGGCGTAGGGATCGGACTTGTAGGTGTCCTCCCCCTGGGCGGTCTTGATGTAAAACTTGTACATCTGGTAGGGCTCGAACTCAAAGTCGGTGTAGCCTTCCCAGACCTGGTCGTCGATCTTCTGCAGGGGGTACTTGGCCTTGTCCCAGTTGCAGAAATCCCCCACCAAAGACACCTCTCTGGCCCGGGGGGCCCACACCCGGGCCACCATGCAAGGCTTTCCGTCCCGGGTGGCCTTGTGCACGCCCATGTACTCGTAAGACCGGCGGTTCTTGCCGCTTCGGAACAGGTAAAGTGGGATGTTTTCCGGCTTGTTTTCTCCGGCAGCCACGCCGGGATTCATCTTGGGATCCATCGCTTTCTCGCTCCTTTTCCCAGTATTTCCGGACTGTACTAAAGCTATCATACCATACCTGCGGAAAAAATCAAGGGCTTTTTAGTTATTTGATTTAAAGTCTACGGCGTTAAAAAGCAATCTTTAGGAGCAATGCACAAATTCTACCTGCCTTTTCTAGGCAAGCGTCCTACTGCCCAGAAAAAAGCCCGAAACGCCGGCCCCGGGCGGCCTTCTCTGGGACGCCGCACCGCCCTGTCCAGATCTTTTTTCTCTCTTTTATGGAAAAGAGGCGGCGCCCTCTCCCCCTTCTCCATTGTATGAAAAAAAGGAGCGGACATGCCGCTCCCTTTCCTTTCTAATTTCTCTCCGGCCCCCGGGGCTCCACTTCCTCCACGGTGAGGGTCTCCCCTGCCACGGTGAAGCGCACCTCCAGCCCGGCGAAGGCCAGGCCGTACACCCGGCCCGGGTCCCGCTGGTAAGAGGGCCTGGGGTCCCCGGCCAGCACCCCCCGCAGGGCACAGCGCTTTTCCTCGGGGACCTTCTCCTCCAGCTCTGGGGGGAACTCCACAAGGAGATGGTCCTCCCGGTGGGCGTCGGAGAAGCCCCCCGCCGCCTGGGGCCGGCAGTCGGACAGGGGCACGTAGGGCTTAATGTCAAACACCGGGGTGCCGTCCAGCAGGTCCGCCCCGCCGATGACAAGGGCCGGGCCGTCGGGGGCGTCCCACTCCACCGAGAGCAGCTCCACGCAGGAGAGGCCCAGGGGGTTGGGCCGGAAGGGGGACCGGGTGGCGAACACCCCCCGGCGCTCATTCCCGCCCAGCCGGGGCGGCCGCACCGTGGGGGACCAGCCCTTTCCCAGGTGCTGGGAGAACCCCCACACCAGCCACAGGTGAGAGAACTCCTCAATCCCCCGCAGCGCCTCCCGGCTGCGAAACTCCGGCAGGAACACCACCCTGGCCCGCAGCTCCTCCACCAGGCCGCTCTGCCTGGGAATGCCGAACTTCTCCTCAAAATCGCTGTGGACCACCGCCACAGGGGTCAGCTGCCACTGTTCCATAGACGCTCCCTCCCTCTCCCTGTTATTGTACCTGGGAGCAGGCGGTCTGTAAAGCCCTACTCCTCCCCGAAGGCCCGGCGCAGCTTCTCCAGGGCTTTTTTCTCAATGCGGGAGACGTAGCTCCTGCTGATGCCCAAAGCCTGGGCCACCTCCCGCTGGGGCTGGGGCAGGCAGCCCAGCAGGCCGTACCGCCGGCAGAGGATGGCCCGCTCCCGGGGGGTGAGGGCCTTTTCCAGCAGCCCGTAGAGCTGCCCTGTCTTCATCCGCCGGTCGATGGTCTCCAGGATGGTGTCGTCCACCGCCATAGTGTCCAGAATCGTCAGGGCGTTGCCCTCTTTGTCCGTGTCGATGGGCTCGCTGAGGGACACGTCCTGGGCGGACTTCCTCCCGCTGCGAAAGTGCATGAGGATCTCGTTCTCGATGCACCGGGACACGTAGCTGGAGAGCCGTATCCCCTTTGTGGGGTCGAAGCTATCCACCCCCTTGATGAGCCCGATGGTACCGATGGAGATCAGGTCCTCCTGATCGGTGGGGGTGGCGTAATACTTTTTAAAGAGCTGCGCTAAAAGGAAAGAGGCGCTGTTTCCAGCACCTCACTCCCTTTGCGTCAAGGCAGCTCGTCCCCTTCCGGGTCAAAATCCAGCGGCTTGTCCTTGTAGTAATATTCCCTGTCACACTGGCCGATCTCCCGGATGACCCGGCAGGGGCTGCCCACCGCCACCACGTTGGCGGGAATATCCTTGGTCACCACCGAGCCAGCACCGATGACGCTGTTGTCCCCGATGGTCACACCGGGCACAATCTGCACCCCAGAGCCGATCCTCACGTTTTTCCCCACACGGATGGGCAGGTTGTACACGTAGCGCAGCTGCCGCAGCTTGGGATGCGCCGGGTGTCCCGCGGTGGCGAAGACGGTCCCGGGCCCGATCATGCAGTCGTCACCGATGAAAATCTCCCCGTCATCCACGAAGGAGACAAAGGCGTTGCAGTAAATTTGCTTGCCAAAGTGGACGTGCCGCAGCCCCCAGTTGGCGTGAACCGGCGTGTCGATGGTCACGTCCTCCCCCACGCTGCCGGTGATTTTTCGCAGCATCTCCCGGCGCTTTTCGTGTTCCGAGGGCCTGGTGCGGTTGTACTGGGCCAGCTCATCCTGATACTACACCATCGTGGAAGCCACCAACGAGCACAACTACAAGAAGCCCGCTATCGGCGAGGACTGGATCAGCCTGAAGTAAAAAACTTAACTTGCACCACCCGAGAGGGCGCGGACGTTCCGCGTCCTCTCTTTTATGGGGAATAGGGCATTTTCCCGGCTTTCCCGCCCTTCCTCCCTTGACAAACCCCCGTCTCTCTCTTATACTAAAATCAGCAAAGAGCGAGAAGCTTTTTATCCTATTTTACGAAAGCAGGAGGAGACCATGGCATACTCAAAATTCTACGTCACATTCTCAGAAATGGCCCTGCTCCAGATCCTGTGGGACGCCTCCCGGCCTCTCAACCGCCAGGAGATCATGGCCAAAGCTTACGAAAACCCCGAGGAGCCCCTGTTCGCCAGAACGTCCTTCCACCTTCTGGCCAACGAGCTCCACAAGAAGGGCCTGCTGGTGCCGGTGGACAACATGGGCATCGGCCGGAAGAACGCCCGGCGCTACGCCCCCACCCTCTCCCGCAACGAGTTCCTGGCCCTGCAGGTGTCCTCTACCGAGAACTACTCCCCCCAGGACATGCCCGAGATCTTCGCCGCCCTGATGGACTACTCCAAAGACGCGGACGTGGGCGCCATCCTCACCGGCATGGAGCAGCTCATCCAGAAGAAGCGGGAACAGCTGGCCAAGAAGGAGCCCTTCCCCAACGACGACTGATATGGACATCACCTTTTACACCGCCCTGCTGTCCCTGGTGTGGGCCAGCGCCCTCATCGGCCTGCTGTGCCTGGCCCAGAAGAGCCGCCGGCTGGTAAAGCTCTTTGGGGTGTGGCCCCTGCTGCTTTTAGTGGGGGTGGTGGTGGGCCGGTGCCTGCTGCCGGTGGAGCTCCCCGCCTTTACCCAGGCGGTGGCCCTGCCCGGCCCTGTGCGGGACCTGAACACCCTCCTCTTCTCCTCCGTGGGAAAAGACCATGTGACGCCCCTGAGGCTGCTGGTGGCCCTGTGGGCTTTGGGGGTCTGCGCCTTTCTGGGCCGCACAGCCTGGGGGTACCTGTCCTTTCGCTGGGCTTTGGCCCGCCGAGGCCTGCCCCTCTCCCATGGGGACCCGGCCTGGGCCTGGGCCGCCGCTTCCGCCCGGGAGCTGGGCATCCGCCGCTTTCGGGTGACGGTGCTGCCCTCTCTTCGGTCCCCCATGCTCTGCGGGTTCTTTGTCCCCCACGTGCTCCTGCCGGACTTCCCCTACGGACAGAGGGACTACCGCTGCGTGTTCCGCCACGAGTTCACCCACTGGAAGCATGGGGACTTGTGGGTCCGGCTGCTGGCGGAGCTGTTGCGTGACCTGTTCTGGTGGAACCCCCTGTTCCGGCTGCTGCAAAAGAGCTTGTCCCAGACCTTGGAGCTCAAGTGCGACATGGCCGTGGCCCAGGGCCTCACCGAGGAGGAGCGCCTGGGCTACGTGGAGACGCTGCGCAAGACCCTGGTGTTCTCCCACCTGCGGCGAAAGGCCTCGGTCCCTTGTTCCTGCTTTCTGGCGGAGCTCAGCTCCCGGGGCGGCAAAGACCTGCTCCAGCGGGCGGACGTGATCCTCAACTACCGTCCCAAGCCCCTGCGGCTTGTGGTGGGAGCAGTCCTCACCGGGGTGCTGCTGGGGGCGGTGGTGCTGCTCTCCTACGCCTTTGTGGTGACCCCCCGGTACGACCCCGCGGACTGCGTCATTTTAGACAGGAAGGACGGCAGCTTCTACCTGTTCACCGACCGGAAGATCGTGGCCGCCCCCTTTGGGGTGGAGGAGTTCCCGGACTACCGGGCCGAGGGCTTTCCCATCCGCCAGGCCCCCAAGTGAGACAGCCCCTTTAAAAAGCGCGAAAGAGCCGCCCCGGCTGTGGGGCGGCTCTCTGTGTTTTTCTTTGTCTGTTCGTCAGAAGACCCAGGCGCTGCCGGACTCCTCCTCGTCCTCCGCCGGGGCGGGGGCGGGCTGGGGCGCAGGCGCAGGCTTATACTGCAGCACCAGGGGCAGCAGCTCCTCCTGCAGGTTTTCCCTGGCCTCGCACACGTCGTCGAAGACCATGGTCACCATCTTCCCGGGCTGGCACCGGTCCCACTGGGGCAGGCCAGGGCAGTTGGGGTCGCCGGTTTTGGCGAAGTTCACAAAGGCGCCGGACATGACCTGATTCAGCATCTCCCCGTTGACCTGGTGGCACACAGGCACCAGCTCCCCGTTGTGGAAGAAGTAGGGGATGTCGGAGCAGTGCCAGGCGGCCTTGCCCCCGTCGAGATCGAAGACCTTGGAGAAGAAGTAGTTGTACACCGGGGCGCTGGCCTGGGCGGCCTTCTTCTTCACGTACGCCACGGTGGCGGGCAGGAACATGGTGTCGTAGTCCGGGGCGAAGGCCGGGTTGGTATGGGGGAAGGCCTTGCGGAAGGCCGCCAGAATCTTCTCCCCGCTCTCCTCGCCAAAGTGGGCCTTCACCGCGGCCTCCCGCTCCTGCTGGGTCAGGGACTGCCTGTCCCCTTTCTCCCCGAAGGAGGTGAACTCCGCGATGACGCTGCCCACCATGGTGGGCTTTTGCAGGGAGGAGGCGCTGAAGTCCCCCTCCAGGGGGTCGCAGGTGTAGTAGGCGTTGGGCTGCGGGGCCCAGCCCACCCGCTTGCCCTGGGCCTCCAGGGCCTTTACCGCCCCGTTGACCGCCCAGATGAACTGGGGCGCCGGCA
Organism: Candidatus Acutalibacter pullistercoris; assembly: GCA_019115285.1. Classification (GTDB taxonomy): domain Bacteria; phylum Bacillota; class Clostridia; order Oscillospirales; family Acutalibacteraceae; genus Acutalibacter; species Acutalibacter pullistercoris. The sequence goes on along the minus strand of DXDU01000107.1, from coordinate 5,359 downwards.
CCTTTTCCAGCTTCTCCACGTCTCCCTCCCCAAGGCCCAGCTGGGAGAGGATCTCCAGCACCAGCTCCCGGCTGGTGCACTGGCTGTCAAACTCCCCGGCGGGGATGACGCCGGACATGACGATCATCTTCTGGAACAGGTCCTCCGCCTCGGGGATCTGCCCCAGGACGGTGACCTTCCCCCCGCCGCCGGACTGGCCGAAGATGGTGACGTTCCCCGGGTCGCCGCCGAAGTTCGCGATGTTCTCCTTCACCCAGCGCAGGGCCGCCACCAGGTCGGCCATGCCCACGTTCACGCTGTTCCAGTACTTCTCCCCAAAGTCCGACAGGTCCAGGTAGCCGAAGGCGTTTAGCCGGTGGTTCACGGTGACCACCACCACCCCGTCCTTCTTGGCCAGGTTGAAGCCGTCGTAGCACACCTGCTCGATGGCGGAGCCCGCGGCGTAGCCGCCCCCATGGATCCAGAAGAGCACGGGCTTCCTGGCGGCGGGGTCGCACCCGTCGGTCCACACGTTCAGGTACTGGCAGTGTTCAGACGAGGGCCAGAACCGGTGGGGGATCATCACCTCCCCGGTGGGCATGGGCTCGTCCAGCACCGGGCAGTTCATGCCGTAGCTGCCCGCGTCCTTCACCCCCTCCCAGGGGGCCACAGGCTCGGGCATCTGGAAGCGCTTGGCCTTGGCGTACCGAATGCCGAAAAAGTGATCCACCCCGTCGAACCGGAACCCCCGCAGCTTGCCCTGGGCGGTGGCGACGATGGGGCTTTCCTTGCTCATGACAAATTCTTTCATAGAGGACAGCCTCCCAAAACAGTTTCTCTTGGGCTTCAGTATACACGCTTTTTCCCCAAAAAGCAAGGGAGCGTTCTCTCAAAAACTGTTCCTTCTGCCCCAGGGAAACCCGGCGCGCCCCTTGCGTTTTTCCCTCACCGGTGTTATTCTTAGCTAGAACAAGGCAGGGCTGGGGAAACAACCGGCCAGCCCCCCTAAAAGCCCCGGGATTTGGAAAGGAGCTGTTCCCATGAAACTGCTGGACCCCTGGACCGAACTGTTCCTCACCCTGGAAGCCTCCCGCCACAGCCAGGTCCTGGCCGCCTTAGAGCAGGCGGGCTCCCCCTGCCGGGAGAAAATCCAGAACGCCGGCCACGTCACCCGCCGCACCGGGAATGTGGGGGCCTCCTCCGGAAGCTCGGTGCTCTACCAGGTCTTCGTCCGGAAGAGCCAGCTGGAGGAGGCCCGGGAGATTTTAGACCACGCCCTGCGCCAGCCGCCCCAAGGCTGACGCCCCAAGAAAAAAAGCCTCTCCGGGGGCTTTTTTCCTTTTTTGCCGAAGAAGGGGGGACGACCGCCTCCGCCGGAAGCTCGGTGCTCTACCAGGTCTTTGTCCGGAAGAGCCAGCTGGAAGAGGCCCGGGAGATTTTAGACCGGACCCTGCGCCAGCCGCCCCAAGGCTGACGGCCCAAGAAAAAAAGCCTCTCCGGGGGCTTTTTTCCTTTTTTGCCGAAGAAAGGGGAGCGGGGGCCTTGCATGGGGCGGGGAAATCAACTACAATAGGGTGGGCAAGCTAGAAGGGGGCCTTCCCCCTTTGACCCATAGAAAGGAGCCAAGCGCGCTATGTTAGAGCTGCAGCACATCTCCTGGACTGCCCCGGACGGCAGCCAGGTCCTTCGGGACGTGAGCCTCTCCATCCCCGAAGGAAAGCTCACGGTGATCACCGGGCCCAACGGCGGCGGCAAGACCACCTTAGCCAAGATCATCGCGGGGATCGAGACCCCGGACAGCGGGAAGATCCTTTTAGACGGAGAGGACATCACCCCCCTGAACGTGACGGAGCGGGCCCGGCAGGGGGTGAGCTTCGCCTTCCAGCAGCCCGTGCGTTTTAAGGGCTTCACCGTCCGCCGCCTGCTGGAGCTGGCCTCCGGCGGGAAGCTCTCCACGGACAAGCTCTGCGAGATGCTCAGCCGGGTGGGGCTGTGCGGCCGGGAGTACCTGAACCGGGAGGTGGACGCCACCCTCTCCGGAGGCGAGATCAAGCGCATCGAGATCGCCACGGTGCTGGCCCGGCACACCAAGCTCTCCCTGTTCGACGAGCCGGAAGCCGGCATCGACCTGTGGAGCTTCTCCAGCCTCATCGACGTGTTCCAGTCCATGCGGGGGAAGCTCCACGGCACCCTGATCATCATCTCCCACCAGGAGCGCATCCTGGAGATCGCCGACGAGCTGGTGGTCATCTCCGCCGGGACGCTGCAGAAAAAGGGCCCGGCGGCGGAGATCCTGCCCCAGCTTATGGCGGGCAGCCCCCAGTGCGGCGCCTGCGCCAGAAGGGAGGCGGTGTTCGCGTGAAGAGCAAGACCGAGGAACTTTTAAAGCTCATCTCCAACTGGGACGGCACTTTCACCGGGGCCTTCAACATCCGGGAGGACGGGGGCTGCGCCGGCCGCCAGTCCACGGAGCACATCAAGATCGAGACGAAACAGGACCTGCCCGGCCTTGACATCCGCATCCTCCCCGGTACCAAGGGAGAGACCGTGTCCATCCCCGCCTGCGTTACCCACGGGGACGTAGACGACTTGGTGTACAACGACTTTTACGTGGGCGAGTACGCCGACGTCACCATTGTGGCGGGCTGCGGCGTCCACACGGAAAACGGCGAACCCGCCCGGCACAACGGCATCCACCGGTTCTTTTTGGAGAAGGGCGCCCGGGTCAAGTACGTGGAAAAGCACGTGGGCACCGGCCGCGGCGCGGGCATCCGCTCCATCGACCCCGTCACCCAGTGCGACCTGAAGGAGGACGCCGTCCTGGAGATGGACACCTCCCAGATCGGCGGGGTGGACCGCACCACCCGGAAGACCAAGGCCACCCTGGGCAAGGGGGCCAAGCTGGTCATCCGGGAGCGGCTGCTCACCGAGGGGGAGCAGCAGGCCCACACCGACTTTGAGGTGGTGATGGAGGGCGAGGGCTCCACCGTCAACCTGGTGAGCCGGTCTGTGGCCCGGGGGGATTCCTACCAGGCCTACCGCTCCCGGATCGTGGGGAACGTGCCCTGCGCCGGCCACTCGGAGTGCGACGCCATCATCGCCGACCGGGGCCGGGTGGACGCCTCCCCCGAGCTGGTGGCCAACCACGGCGACGCCGCCCTGATCCACGAGGCCGCCATCGGAAAGATCGCCGGGGAGCAGATCATGAAGCTGCGCACCCTGGGCCTGACAGAACAGGAGGCCGAGGAAAAGATCGTGGAGGGCTTCCTGAGCTGAACGCTCCCAACAGAACGAAAAAGCTCCCGATGGGGGCTTTTTTCTTTGCCCTCATAGGCCGCGCTGTGCCCTCATAGGATGGAGGGGGGTGACGCCATGGAAACAACCACACAGGCGGCCCTGGCCCTGCTGGGGCGGCTGCTGGACCGGGGCCTGATCCCAAAAGAGACCTGGGCCGCCGCCCTGGAGGCCTTGGAGAAGCGCCGGGGAAAGGAGGGAGCCCATGGACCTGCTGGCCGTCCGCCGCGAGATTGCCCAGGGCAGGAGCCTGTATGACCTGCCCCTGCGGGTGACCTTTTACGCCCGGGTGTCCACGGACAAGGAGGAGCAGCGCAGCAGCCTGGAGCACCAGGTCCAGTACTACACCGCCTTTATCCAGGAAAAGCCCCGGTGGACCCTGGTGCCGGGCTATATCGACGAGGGCCTGAGCGGCACCAGCGCCTGCCGCCGGGACAGCTTCCTCCGGATGATCCGGGACGGGGCCGCGGGCAGGTTCGACTTTATCATCACCAAGGAGATCTCCCGGTTTTCCCGCTCCACCCTGGACAGCATCCGCTACACCAGGGAGCTGCTGGACCACAACGTGGGGGTGCTGTTCCAGAACGACAACATCAACACCCTGGACCCGGACAGCGAGTTCCGGCTGACCATCATGGCCGGGGTGGCCCAGGACGAGGTGCGCAAGCTCTCCCAGCGGCTGAAGTTCGGCTTCCGCCAGGCGGTGAAAAACGGCAGGGTCCTGGGCAACAGCCAGCTGTGGGGCTACGACAAGAAGGACTGCGTCCTCACCGTAAACCAGCGGGAGGCCCAGGCCGTGCGCCAGATCTTCAGGCTCTACGCCCTGGAGGGCCTGGGCATCCGGAAGATCTCCCAGCGCCTGACCCAGCAGGGCTTCACCAGCCGGCAGGGCGGGCCCTTCAACGAGCTGACCATCCGGCACATCCTGCAAAACCCCAAGTACAAGGGCTGGTACTGCGGGGGGAAGTCCCAGACCGTGGACTACCGCAGCAAGCGGAAGGTCCAGCTGGAGGAGAGCCAGTGGACCACCTACCGGGACCCGGCCATCCCCGCCCTGGTCTCGGAAGAGCTGTGGGACCGGGCCAATGCCCTGTACAAGCGGCGCAGCCGGGAGATGAAGGCCCGCCAGCAGGGGGCGGAGTACCACCGCCGCTACCCCTACAGCGGGAAGATCCGCTGCGGCCTGCACGGGTGCAGCTTCCACCGGCGGCAGCAGGGGGAGCGGGAGGTGTGGGAGTGCCGGGAGTACCGGCGAAAGGGCCGGGCCGGCTGCCCCCTGCCCCGGCTGGAGACAAGGGAGCTGGACTGGGCCCTGGCCCAGCTGTTCCCCCAGGTGTTCCCCCGGCCCGATGTCTTGCGCCAGGCGGTGCTCCAGGCCCTGGAGGAGGCCGCCGGACTGGGGGACCTGCCCGGGGAACTGCTGGCCCTGGAGCGGCAGCGGGAGGCCCTGGGGTCGAAAAAAGACAGGCTTCTGGAGCTGAGCCTGGCGGGAGCCCTGTCCCCGGAGGAGTTCAAATCCTGGAACAGCCAGCTCAACGGGCAGCTGGAAACCCTGGAGGACCGCCGCCGGGAGCTGCTCCTGGAGCGGGACCGGCGCTCCCTGTCCCCGGCCCAGCGCCGGCAGGTGGAGGAGGCCCTGTCCCAAGAACTGCGCTTCGAGACGGAGGACCCCTCCCCCCTGGCCGCCATCATACTGGAAAGGGCGGTGGTCCTCCCGGGGCAAGAGGGCGCCGCCCTGGAGCTGGAGCTTGCCCTCACAGGGGGCAGCCGCTGGCGGGCCAGCCTCTTTCGGGAACAGGGCTCCTTCCGCTTTACCCCTTTTTTACGATGTGCGCCACCAGACGCAGGTTGTGCTCGATGAGCTTCTGCCGGGCGGCCCGGCTCCCCCGGCCCATCTCCTCCAAATACTGGCGCTCCTGGGCGGCGGTGAGGGCCCGGGGGAAGCTCCCCGGCCCGGTGACGTGGAGGAAAAAGGCGAACACGTGGGAAAACAGTTCCAAAAGCTGGGCAAAGAACATAGGCTGCCACTCCCTTTTCTCGGTTTGTGCATACCTATGTGCCCGCCCGGCGGAAACTGCCAGTCCTC
>DXDU01000106.1 GCA_019115285.1 Candidatus Acutalibacter pullistercoris | reverse complement strand
GCCGATGAGCACCGGGTTATTCTTGGTCCGGCGGGAGAGAATCTGCACCACCCGCTGGATCTCGTTCTGCCTGCCGATAACAGGGTCGATCTTCCCCTGGGCGGCCAGGGCGGTCAGGTCCCGGCCGAACTGGTCCAGGGCCTTGCCGCTTTGCTTGCCCTCTTCCCCGGCGGCGTTTTCCGGCGCCCCGGGCATGGAGGTGTTCCGCAGCAGGGCGGTGAGCTCTCCCACCACCCGTTCCGGGTCCACCCCCAGCAGCCGCAGGAAGCGCATGGCGTAGCAGGTCTCGTCCTGCAAAATGGCGATAAGGATGTGCTCCGTGCCCACGTAGGCGTTGTGCATCTGGGCCCCAGCCATGGCGGCCACCTGGAGGATCTGTTTGGTCCTGGGGGTAAAGGCGTCGGCGGACAGGTTGGTGGGCGTGCCCACGCCGATGCGCTCCCGCAGGAGCTTCTCGTACTTCTCCGGGGTGACGCCCAGTTTATTGAGCACCGTGAAGGCCACCCCGCTGCCCTCTTTCAGCAGCCCCAGCATCACGTGCTCGCTGCCGATATAGTCGTGCCCCAGCTCCCCGGCGCAGGTGATGGCCAGGTTCAGGGCGGTGTTGGCTTTTTCCGTAAATCCTTGAAAACGATACATACTCATTTCACTCCTTTGCAACTGTGATATGGGCGCAGGCCTCCCTGGCGAGCTTGGCCCGCAGGGAATCCCGCTGGCGTTGGTCTAGGGACTCTCCAGCCTTGGCCATCAGCGTGGCGGGCTGGACTTCCATGGTCAGCGCGTTCAGGTCCTGGGGGGCCGCCCCTTGGAGCAGGCCTGCCGCCAGTCCCATGCGCAGGTAAGAGATCAATTCCATAAACTCCTGGCTGGAGAGGAGCCTGGCGCTTTGCAGCACTCCCGCCGCCCGGTCGATCTTGTCCTGTACCGGCAAAGTCCGGCACAGCTCTTCCCGGGCCCGGCGCTCCTCCTCCATAAGCTGAGAGGCGATGGAGGACAGATTGCTGATGGCCTCGTTCTCGCTCAGCCCCAGGGTGATCTGGTTGGACAGCTGGTACAGCGCCCCCAGGATCTGGGTGCCCTCACCGTAGGTGCCCCGCAGGGTCAGGCCCAGCTTTGTCAGGTTCCCGGCGATGCGCCCCATGGCCCCCTGCTCAGTCAGGGCCGGCAGGTGGAGCATGAGGGACGCCCGCATCCCCGTGCCCAGGTTAGTGGGGCACTGGGTCAGGTAGCCGAACTCCTGGTCGAAGGCGAACTGCAGCGTCTCGCTGAGCAGGGTGTCAATCCTGTCGGCGGTCTCCGCGGCCTCCTTTAAAGAGAGCCCTTCCCGCAGCACCTGGATGCGCAGGTGGTCCTCCTCGTTGATCATAATGGACACGCTCTCGTCCTGGGAGAGGAGCACCCCCTTCCCTTTTCGGTCGGAGATGTACTCGGGGCTCACCAGGTGGCGCTCCACGAAAGACACCGCCGCCTCCTCGGAGAGATTTTCCAGGGGGACGAAGCGGAACTCCCGGGAGAGGATGCTGTTCCCGGAGAGCATGGCGTCCTTTACCTTCTGTTCGATCTCCTCTTTCTGCTCTACGCTGGCGTAGGCGGGAAAGGGATAGTGTTTCAAATTCCGGGCCAGGCGCACCCGGGTGCTGCACACCACGTCGGCGCAGCTGCCGGCCCGCTGGTACCATTTAAGCAGTTCAGCCATGTTGTTCCATCTCCTTGATCTCGTCCCGGAGGACGGCGGCTCGTTCAAAGTCCTGGGCTTCCACGGCCTGCTGCAGCAGCCGCTTTTTCTCGTCGAGGGGGGATTCCTCCACCGCCACAATCTGGTTGTTGGGATCGGTCACCCGCAGGGCCGATCCCCCGGGGACTTTCCCCTTGTGCTGGGCCGCCCCGTGAATCCGCTGGATCATGGGCAGCAGCTGGCCCCGGAAGGTCTGGTAGCACTGGGCGCAGCCGATCTTCCCGCTGCGGGCGATGTCCTCGAAGCTCGCCCCGCACACCGGGCAGCGCAGGGTCTGGGCCGCGGCGGGGGGCTGGCCCATCAGGCCGCTGAGCAGGCTGCCAAAGCCCGCTCCCCAGTCGGAAAAGAGATTGCCGTAGCCCTGCTTTCTTGCGCACTCGGCGCACAGGTGGGCCTGGGTGAGCTTTCCGTTGACAATGGTTTTGATATGGGTGGTAGCGGGCTGCTGCCCGCAGATCTGACAAAGCATAGCTAAGACCTCCTTTACGTCCTGGTCACTAACAGCATATTCTTAAAGATGGCCGCCCGCACTGTGTCCCGCAGTTCCCGGGGCAGCACGGACAAAGTCTTGTCTGACACGGCGGCGTGGATGAGCTCCGCCTGGGAACTGTTGAGGGCGCCGCTCTGCACCATGTTCTGGAGCATGGCCCGGGCCGTGCCCCCATCCAGCTCCCCGCCGATGGAATTGACCACGTGCATGATTCTGTCCGCCTGGGAAAGCTGCAGCCGGGTGATGCGGATATACCCGCCGCCGCCCCGGCGGCTCTCTACCAGATAGCCCTGCTCTGGGGTAAAGCGGGAGGTGATGACGTAGTTGATCTGGCTGGGCACACAGCCTAAGTAATTGGCAAGCTCGTTGCGCTGTATCTCCGCCGTCCCGTTCTCCTCCTGCAGCAGCCGCAGAATGTAATTGGCCACACTGTCGCTGATCCGCACGATTTTCGCCTCCTATTTGTCTTTGACTTTCTTTGACTTTTATTATACACGGTTTTCGCCCCTTGTCAAGGTCAAATAAGGTCAAAATGAAAAGTTTTTTTCTTCCGGGGACAAGGCCCCAAAACACCGTCACACATTTTCCCCGCCGCCATAAGATGGAGTGTAATTCGAAAGGAGGCGTTTCCCCATGTGTGGTAACAACAACTGCTCTTGGATCCTCATCATCCTGGTCCTGCTGTGCTGCTGCGGCGGCGGGTTTGGCGGCTGCGGCAACAACAACGACTGCGGCGGGTGCGGCTGCGGCTGCTAAAAAGGTGCAAAGAGAGGGCGCTGTTCCCCTGTGGGAGCAGCGCCCTCTTCCCTATGGTTCTTTTATGTTCAGCCGTTCTGCAGGGCCTCGCTGAGGGCCTGGGCCAGCTGTGCGGGGCAGGAGGTGGGCTTAAAGCCGCACTTGATGTCCTTGCAGCGGGCGATGTAGTCCTCCACCTTCATGCCCTGGGCCAGGGCAGCCACGCCCTGGGTGTTGCCGCTGCATCCGCCGGTGAACTTCACCGACTGGATGACGCCGTCTTCTACCACAATATCGATCTTCCGGGAGCACACGCCCCGGGGAGTGTAATGGATCTCCATAGTGAATCTTCCTTTCTTCTGTCCAGTTCCTCAAGAATGTAGCACAGTCTGGGGAGTCTTGTCAAGAGTCCCCGGGCCTGTTCCCAGGATGTCCCAGCAGGGCCTCCGCCTGGAAGCGCCGGCCGGACCGGTTGTAAAACGCCACGTCCCCGGCGATGAGCAGCGCCGCCGCCAGGAGCATCAGCCCGGCGTTCCAACGCAGGACCCCGGTCAGCTGCAGCAAAAGGAACACCGCCACGGGCAGCAGCAGGTAGCCCACGGTCTGCAGGGCCTCCAGGGCGCTGTGCACCCGGGGGATGATCCAGCTGAAGAACACCGTGGTGAACAGGGCCAGGGCTGGCATGAGCAGGAACAGGAGCACCAGCCACCGGACATTGAAGAAGAAGGGGGCTTCCAGCACCACGTCCGCCACCGTGGCGGTGATGCCGAAGGCCAGGAAGGACAGCACCGACACCGCCACCGAAAGCAGAGTGCAGGCCGTCACCTTGGTGCGGTACACAGATTTCTCCCCTCCGGCGGAGAGGAGCAGGGTCTCCAGGGTGCCCTCTTCCCGCTCCAGCTGAAAGGCGCAGGAGGCCCCGATGGCGGAGCACAAAATGGGCACGCAGAGAAAAATGGCCGGGCAGATCAGGGTGGTGAGCAGCTCCATCCAGCCCTGTTGGTAGGTGAGGCCCTTCCCCTCCCCGGGGAGCAGCCGGAGCAGCTCCTGGGGCACAAGGACCCCCTCCTGGGGCAGCAGCTGCAAGGCCAGCAAGCACAGCAGGGGGATGCCCACCATCAAGGCCAAGGGCAGCAGGAGCAGCAGCCCGGACAAGCCCCGGCGGCTCCACAGGGCGCCCAGGTCCTTTTTCACCAGCACCATCTCCCGAGAGGAGAACAGTGCGCTCCACCGAAACTTACGCTCCCTCTTCCTCGGGGCGCTCTTCCGCTCCTTGGGGTCCTGTCTCTTCATCCCCTGTCCCCTCCTTTCCCGAACCGCCCTCTAGGCAGGCGGTAAAAATCTCTTCCAACGTGGGGCGGACCACCCTGGCTTCCACCAGGGCCGTGCCCCCGGCGGCCAGTTTGGCGATGACCGCGGGCATCTCCTCTTCCGAGTCGATCTCCCTGCGCCAGGTGTTGTCCTCTTCCCGGTACCGGAAGCCCTGGGGGCCTTCCTCTCCCGCTCCCAGCCGCAGCGCCGCCTGGAACCGGACCCCGGCCCCTTTCCGCAGGCTCTCCAACGTCCCTTTTGCCAGCAGGCTACCCTCCCGCAGCAGGGCGAAGCTGTCGCACACCGCCTGGGCGTAGGCCAGGTTCCTGGTGCACAGCAGCAGGGTCATGCCCTCCTCCTGGCGCAGGTGAGAGAGCAGCTCTTTGGTGGCCGCCTCGCTCTCCGGGTCCAGCCCCTCGGGGGGCAGGTCCATCAGCAGCACCTGGGGGCGGTGCATCAGGGCCCGGGCCAGGGCGGCCCGGCGGAGCACCCCGGTGGGCAGCTCCCGGATCTTCTCCTCCCGCTCCTCCCAGATGTCCAGCTTGTGGAGAAGGAAGGAGGACCGCTCCACGGCGTCGTAGCTGTCCACCCCGTGGAGGGCGGCGAAGAAGTTCAGGTTCTCCTGGAGGGTCATGTGCCGGTACAGCCCCGCGGAGCTGATCACCGTGCCGGCCACTTGGTGAAGGCCCTCCTGCTCTAAGGCAGGGGCCCGGCCCAGCACGGCGCACTCCCCGCTGGTGGGCCGGCACAGGCCGGAGAGAAGCCGCACCAGGGTGGTCTTCCCGGCGTTTTCCCGGCCCACGCAGGCCATGGCAGCCCCCCGGGGCACCTGCAGGTTCAGCCGGCGCAGGGCGCCCCGGCCCCCCTCGTATTCTTTTGTCAAGTCATAGGCGACGATCGCGTCCATTCCCCGCTCCTTTCTGGGTCATCCCCGCACCGCGGAGGTGCCGTGTTCCCGCAGGTAGGTGGCCTCCAGGTCCGCCAGGTGGAGCTTCACCGCCAGGGGGTATTTGTCGTAGGCGGCGCTGATGGCGAAACTGCCGCCCCGGGCAGCCTCGTCAAAGCCCCCCATGTGCCAGCGGATGGCCATGGCCTCCGCCGGCTTCAGCCGCAGGAAGCGCTCGATGAGATAGACAGACTTCTCCCCGTGGCCGTAGGGGAAAGCGTCCTCCACCGCGTAGAAGGGCTTCTTCTCCCACTGGCCGGTCTCGTCGTTTTTCACGTTCCTGGTGGAGACCTTGTAGAAGTTCGCTTTGCACAGGTCGTGGAGCAGCCCGCACAGGGCGAAGCTCTCCTCGCTGTCTGCCTCCTCAAAGTACTTTTCCCGCAGGGTCTTGTACACATTCAAACTGTGCAGCACCAGACCGCCCTCGCAGGCGCAGTGGAACTTGGTGCTGGCCGGCGCGGTGAAGAAATCCGTGGTGGAGAGCCACGCCAGCAGCCGCTCCGCCCCTTCTCTCGTCACGTGTTCCTGAAAGATCCGGCAAAATTCCTCTTTGTTGGCGTTTTCCATCCCGCCGCCTCCCTTCCCGTATCTTCTCCCTATCATAACACAAGCCGCCAAAGTTTTCAAACTCTGGCGGCAGGGGGTCCGATCTTTTCAGGCTTTCTCACACAGAGGTAAAGCCCTTGCCAATGATCTCGCTGGTGTTGGTGATGAACATAAAGCAGTGGGGGTCGATCTGCTTGCACCGCTGGCGCAGGCGGATGGCCTCTCCCCGGCGCACGGCGGTGAGCACCACCTTCTTGTCCTGGTGGGAGAAAGCCCCCTCCCCGTCCACCACCGTGGAGCTGTGGTGCAGGTCCTTGATGATAAAATCGCAGATCTCCGTGGGCTTGGAGGTGACGATGGAGAAGAACTTGCACAGGTTGATGCTCTCGATGACGGAGTCCACCACAAAGGCTTTTAAGAAAAGGCCCAGGATGGAAAACATGCCTGTCTCCACGCCGAAGAGGAAGCAGGCCGCCAGGGCGATGACGCTGTCGCTGGCAAACAGGGCCTTGCCGATGTCGGAGATGCTGGTGTACTTTTTCAAGATCATGGCCACGATGTCCGTGCCGCCGGAGGAGGCGTTGCAGTAAAACAGCAGCGCCGACCCCAGCCCCGGGAGCATCATGGCGAACACCAGCTCCAGCAGGGGCTGGTCCGTAAAGGGGGCGGTCATGGGGTAGGCCTTTTCTAAAATCCAGGTCTCCAGGGAGTACATCAAGCTGCAGTAGGTGGTCCAGAAGCCGAACTCCCGGCCGATGAAGATGTACCCCACCACCAGCAGGGCCACGTTGATCACCGCCATCAGGCTGGCGGTGGAGATGGGGACAAAGTTCCCCAGCAGAATGGAAATACCGCTGACACCGCCGGTGGAGAAATTGTTGGGGAGCTTGAAGAAGTACACTCCCGTGGTGAGCAGGAACACGCCCAGGTTTACAAGCAGGAATTTTTTCAGGTTCTCCGCAGTCAGAATGGCGGGCTTTCCCGCGCCTTCCTCTTTTGCCATGGCCCATCGCCCTCGCATCTTTTGTGAGTTTTTCCACCTCTGTTCCCGGTGGAGCATTGAGATTTTACCACAGGAACCGGTGGTTTACAACCGCTTTTCCAAAAAAATCGCCCCCGAACCGCAAGCTCGGGGGCAGATCTCTTACATTCTTACACAAATTTAACTTACCGGATCAGATCCTGGAGGAACCGCACCGCCAGGCCGATGTCCGCCTCGGGGTCGTCCCCCACCTCCCGCTCGATGGTGAGGAAGCCCTGAAAGCCGATGTCATGCAGCGCCTTCAGGTAGTTGGGGAAGTCCACGTCCCCCTGGCCCAGGGGCAGCTCGATGAAAGAGGCGTCCTGGAGCATCTCGGACTCCACCATGCCGTAGAGCACCTCGGGCTCCACATAGTGGAGGCGCCGGCCGTCCTTGGCATGGGTGTGGACGATGTAGTCCTTTAAGGTGTAGACAGCCTGCACCGGGTCGTCCCCGGTGACCATGACAAAGTTGGCGGGGTCCAGGTTCACCGCGACGCCGGTGGAGTGCAGCCCGTCCAGGAACTCCTTGAGGGTGGCGGCCTTCTCCGGGCCGGTCTCAATGGCGAAGTGGGCCTGGAGGGAGTCGGCGTAAGCGGCCAGCTGGCCGCAGGCCTCCTGCATCACGGCGTAACGGGGGTGGGACTTGTCCTCGGGCACCACGCCGATGTGGGTGGTGACCACGTCGGTCTCCAGGTCCTTGGCCAGGTCCAAAATGCGCTTGGACTCCTCGATGAGGGCCGGGTTCTTCTCCGGGTCCACAAAGCCCTGGCCCAGGTCGCCGCACAGAGCGGAGACCACCATGCCGTGGTCCTTGACCGCTTTCAGGAACTCCTTGCGGCGGGCGGGGGTCATGGCGGCGGGGGACATGTCCCCCCGGGTGGCGTAGACCTGGATACCCTGGGCCCCCAGGGCCTGGGCCTTATCCAGGGCGGTGTTCACGTCGGTGCGGAAAGAGTCCAGCATGACGCCGATGGAAAAGGGATTCATTGCGATCAAACTCCTCTCTGAAACTTACTCCAAAGTGATTTCCTTGTGCTGCTCGGCGGAATCGTAGATGGCCTGCATCATCTGGGCGGTGACGATCACCGTGTCGATGTGGGAGGGCAGCTTCTCGCCGGTCTTGCAGCAGTCCACAAAGGCGTCGATCTCATTTTGGAACATGTCCCGGGTCTGGAACTTGGGGGTGTAGGACACCAGGGCGTTGTTCTCCGTGGTGTACAGGGTGAAGTCCTTGCCGTACTGCAGCCGGATGCCACCCTTATCGCCCATAAAGTCGATGTAGCGGTCCTCTTCCCCGATGTTCTGGGCCCAGGCGCCGTTGATAGTGATGACAGGGCCCTCGGTGCGCACCAGGCCGGTGACGGAGTCGTCCACGTCGTAGACGCCGTCGTAGGTGGGGGGGCCGGCCCACATGTCCTCATAGACGTAGTTTTTCATGTCCTTCCCCAGCTTGCAGAAGGTCTCTCCGGAGACGGTCTTCACCTTGGGGTCGCCGCAGCAGTACATGACGATGTCCAGGTAGTGGACGCCCCAGTCGATGAGGGCGCCGCCCCCGGCGATCTCCTTGGTGGTGAAGGCGCCGCCCAGGCCGGGGATGGACCGGTGGGCCCGGAAGCTGACATACACGTGGTGGATGTTCCCCAGCTTGCCCTGGTCGATGTACTCTTTGATGCGGTTGACGCCGTCGTTAAAACGGTTGACCACGCCGATGTTCAGCACCTTGCCGGTCTCGTGCTGGACCTTCTGCATCTCCAGGGCCTCGGCGTAGGTGCGGGCGGCGGGCTTTTCGCACAGCACGTTCTTTCCTGCCCGCAGGGCGTCCATGGCGATGACCGGGTGCATGTTGTTGGGGGTGCACACGGAGACGGCCTCCACCTCGGGGTCGGCCAGCACGTCGTGGTAATCCACCACGGCGGTGCCGCAGCCGTACTGCTTGACGGCCTTCTCCGCCCGCTCGGGGATGATGTCGCAGAAATACTTGATCTCCGCTTCAGAGTTGTTCATGTAGGAAGGGATATGGGCCGCGTTGGCGATGGTGCCGCAGCCGATGACAGCTACTTTCATAAGACCAGCAAACTCCTCTCTGTTTCTGGGCGAAACGCCCCGATCTAAGGGCATTATACCCCATCCCCCCGCGTTTGGAAAGGGGTTTGGAAAAAATTCGCCAAGGCCTTTTCACCTGCCCGTCCCTGTGCTATACTGGGAAAAGATTTTGCGAGGAGGAAACCGCCATGAATGAGACCATCAACGTGCTGATGAAACGGAAGTCCGTGCGGGTGTACGAGGACCGGGAGATCCCCCAGGAGGCCAAGGAGGCCATCCTGGCCGCCGCCATGCGGGCCCCCACCGCCGGGAATTCCATGCTCTACTCCATCCTGGACGTCACCGACCAGGCCCTGAAGGACAAACTCGCTGAAACCTGCGACCACCAGCCCTTTATCGCCGCGGCACCCATGGTGCTGGTATTTTTGGCGGACTACCGCCGCTGGGTGCGGAAGTTCCACCAGGCCGGCTGCGAAGAGGTGCCCGCCCCCCGGCTCAGCGATCTGATCCTGGCCACCAACGACACGGTCATCGCCGCCCACGCCGCCTGTGTGGCCGCGGAGAGCCTGGGCATCGGCTCCTGCTACATCGGGGACATCATCGAGAACTGGGAGGAGCACCAGAAGATGTTCCACCTGCCCCAGTTTGTGGCCCCGGTGTCCATGCTGGTGTTCGGCTACCCCACCCAGCAGCAGAAGGACCGCCCCCAGACCAGCCGCTTCCCCAAGGAGATGATCGTCATGGAGAACGGCTACCGGGACCTGACGGACGAGGAGCTGCAGGCATACTACCCCGACGACAAGGCCAGGGCTTTCTGCAAAAGAAAGTACGTCTCCGAGTTTGCCTGGGAGATGGACCGCTCCACCAAGGAGATTCTGAAAAACTGGGAGGGCAAGTAAGCCTCCCCCCAAGGCGCCCTGGCCGGGCGCCTTTTTCGCGCCCAAAAAAATGGGCCTCCTGCCCTCTCCCCCTTGACATTCTCTTCGGGAGAGGGTATACTTGTCTTAAACTACTAAGTATTGCTAAATAGTTGTGGAAAGGAGGAGCGGGATGGAAAACAAGACGGTCCGCCAGTTTAAGAAAGGGTCCCTGGAGATGGTGCTGCTGTGCCTCATCGCCCAGAGGGAGACCTACGGCTACGAACTGCTCACCACCCTAAACGACAAGGCGGGGAGCGTTCTGGGCTGGGCCAGGGAGGGCACGGTCTACCCCATCCTCTACCGCCTCCAGGAGCAGGGCCTGCTGAAGACCCGCATGGCCCCCTCCCCCGCCAACGGAGGCATGAAGAAATACTATTCCCTCACCCCCCAGGGTGAGGAGGCCCTGGGCCAGCTCACCAGCTTTTGGGAGGACTTCTCCCGCTGCGTAGACGGGTTTGTCCAGGAGTATAAGGAGGCATCGCGATGAAACAGGAGTACATCCATCAAGTGGGCCGGGCCCTGCCCCTGCCCGGAAAACAGAAGCGGGAGGTCCTGCGGGATTTGGAAGAGATTTTCGCCTCCGCCGGGGAGCACGGGGAGAGCGAGGCCCAGGTGCTGGACCGACTGGGCAGCCCGGAGGAGTACGCCAAAGAGGTGCTGGCCCAGACCGGCTATGCGCCCAGGCCGGAGAAAGCTGCCCTGGGGCTGGCCCTCTCCACCCTGGTGTGCGGGGTGTGTCTGGCCCTGTTTCTCTGGAGCCAGAGCGGACGCCTGCCGGAGAACGCCATCGGCGGGGCGGCAGGCAGCACGAATATCCAGGTGATGGGCGGGACAGACCTCTCCCCCCTGCTGCTGGTAGCGGCGGCTGTGGGGCTGGTATGCGCTGTATGGTTCACCTGGCGGCTGCGGCGGAAAGGATAACGCAATGAGCCTGAAAAAGAAAAGGGCTATCGCCCTGGGAATGGCGCTGGCGCTGCTTGCCATCTTCGCGATCTATGCCGCCCGCAGCGTGATAAAAGTGGAGGACTACGCCTGGTCCCTGGACACCCTCCAAAACGCGGAGGGCCAAGTGGTGGCCTGCGGCCCCGGGGCGGCCCAAGATCACCCCGGCGCGGAACAGCTCTCCCTGACCTGCACCGCCAAAGACGGAACGGTCACTTTCCAGACAGAGGAGGACACCCGGCAAGGGACCTACCGCCAGACTCAGCGTGAGGCGTATGGTAGGCTCTATGCGATGGAGATAAAGGACTGGGGCTGGGGGCACGCTTTCTGCTCCTGGACGGAGCTGGACACCGGAGAGCGCCGTCCTACCCTGGTATTGACCTTTCCAAAAGAGTACACCTTGTATTTCACCGGCGAATAAACCGGCATAACAAAAGCCCTGGGGGGTTCTCCCTCCAGGGCTTTGTTTTTAAGCATGTGACCAGGCCTGTAAGCCGGGTTCTGTCTTGAACAGTCATCTATCTTGGCCGGACGTTGCCGTCCGGCTCACGCCACCTCCACGGGACGCGCGGGCCACGCTGGTTGTCCCTCCACGGTGTTGCTTCGGATAGGGTTTACAGGGCCGCGGGGTCTCCCCCGCGCCGGTGAGCTCTTACCTCGCCTTTCCACCCTTGCCGGGCAAGCCCGGCGGTATCTCTCTGTTGCACTATCCCTGGGGTCGCCCCCGGCGGCCGTTAGCCGTTATCCTTGCCCTGGGAAGCCCGGACTTTCCTCAGACGGAGGGTTTCCCCTATCGCCCGCGACTGTCCGGCCTGCTCACACGCCCTCTATTGTACGGAACGCGCCTGTCCTTTGTCAATAGGCTTTTTCCGAAAGCAGCCGGTTCTTCTCGTCCCACAGCTTCTGGGAAAGGTCCACGTAATAGGTATGGGGGTTCTCGAACCGGGTGACCTCCTCCCACAGGGTGTCCACCTGCGCGGCGCAGTAGGCCCGGATGGCGCTGAGGGCCCGGGGCTGGTAGGTGCACTCTCCCCCTTTGAAGATCTGGGTCATTAGGGACACGGCGTAGAAGTTCTCCACGGTCTTCCGCTTCCAGGTGTGGTTTGGATCGAAAATGGTGTAGGGCTTCTCATCGTCGATGATCTCCTCGTGCATGGTGATCACGTCGGCGATGGCCTTGTCCGTCTCCCGGTCGAACAGCCGCCACACGTTTTTAAAGCAGGGGGTGGTGATCTTCGTCACGTTCTCGCTGATCTTGATCTTGGGCAGCACCGTGCCGTCGGGGCGCTCCACCCCGGAGAGCTTGTACACCCCGCCGAACACCGGCTCGGAGGAAGAGGTGATCAGCCGCTCCCCCACGCCAAAGGAGTCCACCCTGGCCCCCTGCATCAGCATATCCCGGATGATGTACTCGTCCAAGGAATTGGAGGCGCAGATGGGGCAGTCCTCATACCCGGCGTCGTCCAGCATCTTTCTGGCTTTGCGGGAGAGGTAGGTGATGTCGCCGCTGTCGATGCGGATGCCGCCGGGCCGCAGGCCCTGGGGCGCCAGCACCTCGTCGAAAACCCGGATGGCGTTGGGCACCCCGGACTTCAGCACGTTGTAGGTGTCCACCAGCAGCACGCAGTTTTTGGGGTAAGACTGGGCATAGGCCTTAAAGGCCTCGTACTCGCTGTCGAAGAGCTGCACCCAGCTGTGGGCCATGGTGCCCAGGGCGGGCACGCCGAACATCTGGTCGCTGATGGTGCAGGCCGTGCCGGCGCAGCCCCCGATGTAAGCCGCCCTGGCGCCGTACACCGCCCCGTCAAAGCCCTGGGCCCGGCGGGAGCCGAACTCCATGACGGCCCGCCCCTGGGCCGCCCGGACGATGCGGTTGGTCTTGGTGGCGATGAGGCTCTGGTGGTTGACGCACAAGAGCACCATGGTCTCGATAAACTGGGCCTGGATGGCCGGCCCCCGGACGGTGACAATGGGCTCCCCGGGGAAAATGGGGGTGCCTTCGGGGATGGCCCACACGTCGCAGGCGAACTTGAAGTCCCGCAGGTACTCCAGAAATTCCTCCCGGAAAATCTGCTTGGAGCGCAGGTACTCCAGGTCCTCCTGGGTAAAGCTCAGGTTTTTCAGGTAGTCCACCAGCTGCTCCACCCCGGCCATAATGGCGAAGCCCCCCTCGTCGGGGACCTTCCGGAAGAACATGTCGAAGTAGCAAATGGTGTCGGCGTAGCCGTTGGAGAGATAGCCGTTGGCCATGGTCAGCTCGTAGAAATCTGTGAGCATCGTCAGGTTAAATTGCTGATCGTAAAAATTTTTCCGCATTTTTTTCGCCCCTGTCCAAACCGGCCCCAAAGCCCTCCCCAGGGCCGGAGATTCCCCTTTATTATACCAGTTTTCCGGGAAAAGTACATATTTTTTTCCCATCTCCCCGTCGAAAATTCAGCGGCCCATTTCCCCCTCCAGCCGGGGAATTTCCAGGTTAATTCCTTAAACGCATTGATTTTCCCTTTTGGGTCTACTATAATAGGACAAAAGTTAGGAATCCGTAAAACATGCCCCTTCCCACGGAAACACTAGAGGAGAGAGTTGCCATGCGTCTGAGGAGCCAACCTCTTGGAAACAAGAATTTGATCGGCGCCCGTGTGGAAGCCGCCCGGAAGAGTCAGGGGATGAAGCAGAAAGAGCTTCTGGCCCAGCTGCAAGTCCGGGGGGTGGACTTAAACGCGTCCGGGCTCTCCAAACTGGAGGGCCAGATCCGCTTTGTCACGGACTTCGAACTGCTCGCCTTGTCCCAGATCTTAAATGTGTCGGTGAACTGGCTGCTCACCGGAGAAGAGTGAAAAAGAACGTCGAACCGGTCCCCTGCCCCTCACGGGCGGGGGATCTCTGTTCTTCTAAATAAACAAATGAAAGAAACTCCCCGGAGGAGGCTTCCCTGCCTCTCCCGGGGAATCTTTTTCAGCTCGATAGAACCGCTTACAGCCGGTCGGCCAGCAGTTTTTCCGTGGCAGCCAGCACCACGCAGATGCACAGCAGGTGCATGGCCTGGGCAAGCTCCTCCTGGGGCGGGAAGGTGGGGGCGATGCGGATGTTGCTGTCGTTGGGGTCCTGGCCGTAGGGGAAGGTGGCTCCCGCGTCGGTGAGCACCACCCCGGCAGACTTGCACAGGTCCACCACCCGCTTGGCGCAGCCGTTCATCACGTCCAGGTTCACAAAGTAGCCGCCGTTGGGTTTGCTCCACTGGGCCACTCCCAGGCCTCCCAGTTCCCGCTCCAGGGACTCCTGGACGATGTGGAACTTGGGCTCCAGAATCTTCCGGTGGCCCTGCATCAGGGAGTACACCCCGTCGATGTCGTGGAGGAACAGAATGTGCCGCAGCTGGTTGAGCTTATCGGGGCCGATGGTCTGGGTGGTGATGCGCTTCTTCAGGTCGATGATGTTCCGGGGGCTGGCCCCCAGGGCCGCCACGCCCGCTCCGGGGAAGGAGATCTTGGAGGTGGAGGCGAAGTAGAGCACATTGTCCTCGGTGCCCTGCTTGAGGCACTCCTCATAGAGGTTCAGCAGGGTGTCCGGGGTGTCGGTGAGGTCGTGGACGCAGTAGGCGTTGTCCCACATGATACGGAAGTCCTTGGCGGCGGGCTTTAAGGCCGCGAACCGCCGCACCGTCTCGTCGGAGTAGGTGACGCCCGTGGGGTTGGAGTACTTGGGCACACACCAGCAGCCCTTGACGCTCTCGTCCTTCTCCACCAGCCGCTCGATCATATCCATGTCGGGCCCGGTCTTCAGCATGGGCACGGGGATCATCTCGATGCCGAAATACTCGGTGACGGCGAAGTGCCGGTCGTAGCCAGGCACCGGGCACAGGAACTTGATGTTCTCCTGGCGGCCCCAGGGCTTGCAGCCCCCCCAGCCGTGGGTCGTCCCCTGGGAGATACAGTCGTACATCATCTGCAGGCTGGAGTTGTTCCCCAGGATGATCTGGTCCGCGGGCAGGCCGATCATGTGGCTGAAGATCTCCCGCATCTCCGGCAGGCCGTTCCAAATGCCGTAGTTCCGGCTGTCGTCTCCGTTGGAATTGGCGAACTCGCTGCGGGCCTTCAGGGCCTCCAGCACCCCCAGGGCCAGGTCCAGCTGGTCCGCGCAGGGCTTGCCTCTGGCCATATTCAACTGCAGGTTCAAGGCCTTAAAGTCCTCGTACCGCTTTGCCGTCTCCTGGTTGAGCTGCCGCAGCTGCGCTGTCTCCATCGCCGCCAGTTTCATCACAACATCTCCCTGTACTTTGGAATTTTTGAATAATCACAAATTCGATGCTATCATTTTTAAGGCTCAAACTTTCTACATTGTACTCTATCAACCACAAAAATGCAACTCGAATTTTACAATCCTGCATTTTTTATGTTTTATACGATTCCCCGCCCTCCCGTTTGGCTTTTCTGTGCAACCTGGAAGAACTTCCGGAAACCGGCCATTTTTTCCGGGAAAAACCTGGGTTTTTGTTTGTGATTTCCCGAAAAGTGTGGTATACTGAGTCGTCGTGTTCCGGGGAAGGGAAATGGGTCTCTCCCCGGTAAATTCGTTGCAGACTGGGAAATGGAGGTAATTATGGGCGGATTTTTTGGAGTAGCTTCCCGGGAGGACTGCCTGCTGGACCTGTTTTTCGGCACGGACTACCACTCCCACCTGGGCACCCGCCGTGCGGGCATAGCGGTGTACCGGCAGGATACCGGCTTTAACCGGGCCATCCACAACATCGAGAACTCCCCCTTTCGCACCAAGTTCGACAAGGACGTAAACGAGATGGAGGGCAACCTTGGCATCGGGTGTATTTCCGATTACGACCCCCAGCCCCTCATCGTCCGCTCCCACCACGGCACCTACGCCATCGTCACCGTGGGGCGGATTAACAACACAGAGGAGCTGGTGGACTCTGTGTTCCAGGCGGGCCACTCCCACTTTTTGGAGATGAGCGGCGGGGACATCAACGCCACAGAGCTGGTGGCCTCCCTCATCAATTTGAAAGAGGACCTGGTGGAGGGCCTGCGCTTTGCCCAGGATTCCATCGACGGCTCTATGACCATCCTGCTGCTGACCCCCCAGGGGCTGTACGCCTCCCGGGACAAGATGGGACGCACCCCGGTGGCCATCGGCAAAAAAGAGGGCGCCTACTGCGCCTCCTTTGAGAGCTTCGCCTACCTGAACCTGGGCTACACCTCCTACCGGGAGTTAGGCCCCGGAGAGGTGGCCCTCATCACCCCCGAAGGGGTCACCACCCTGGTGGAGCCCCGGAAGGAGATGAAGATCTGCACCTTCCTGTGGGTGTACTACGGCTACCCCTCCTCCTCCTACGAAGGGGTGAGCGTAGAGGGCATGCGCTACCGCTGCGGCGAGCACATGGCCCAGCGGGACACCGTAGAGGTGGACACCGTGGCCGGCGTCCCCGATTCCGGCCTGGCCCACGCCATCGGCTACGCCAACGCCTCCGGGGTGCCCTTCTCCCGGCCCCTCATCAAATATACGCCCACCTGGCCCCGTTCTTTCATGCCCACCACCCAGAAGCAGCGGGACGTGATCGCCAAGATGAAGCTCATCCCCGTCCACGAGCTCATCCAGAACAAGCGCCTGCTGCTCATCGACGACTCCATCGTCCGGGGCACCCAGCTGAAGGACACCACCGACTTCCTCTTTAAAAGCGGCGCCAAGGAGGTCCACGTGCGGCCGGCCTGCCCGCCCCTGCTGTACAGCTGCAAGTACCTGAACTTCTCCCGGTCCACCACTTCCATGGACCTGATCACCCGCCGGGTCATCAAGGAGATGGAGGGCACCGCCCACCCCCAGAACCTGGAGCGCTACGCGGACCCCGAGACCTGCGAGTACCAGAAGATGGTGGAGACCATCGGCAAGCAGCGGCACTTTACCACCCTGCACTACCACAGGCTGGACGACATGATGGACTCTGTGGGCATCGACAAGTGCAAACTGTGCACCTACTGCTGGAACGGCAAAGAGTGATCCCACATAAAACCAGCGCCGGACAGGAACTTCCCTGTCCGGCGCTTTCTCGTTTTACCGCTCTGTTACAAGGCGGCGTACTCCCCCTGCAGCCACTGCTGCACCTGAGAGAGCCCCTCCTCGTTTAAGGGGAAATGGGCCTCGTTCTTCTCCGCCGCCCGGTCGAAGCACAGGTCCTCCTTCCAGGTGAAGGCCTCCAGCTCCCCAGCCTCTTTGTTGGGCCGCACCAGGTACCGGAGCATGACCCCTTTCTCCCAGTCCTTGGTCTTGCTGCCGGTGAAGGTGTTCCCCTCGGTAAAAAAGGTGAGCTTCTGCAGATCCATCTCTTCCATGTCAGTCCTCCTTCTCCCCGGTGGCGGGGGCGCGCTCGTAGACGTAGGCGTTTCCTCTCTTCCCCAAGCGGGCCACCGCCTCCACCGCCTGGAGGGTCCCTAGGGCGAAGTAGGTCTTTTTGGGAGAGAGCTTTGTCAGTTTGGAAAAATCCTTGGCGGTAAACTCCCGGGGCAGCTCTCTGGGCAGCAGCCGGCCCCACTCTTTTGGGGAGTGGGCCCACACCTCTTCCAGCAGGTCCAAGGGCAGCCGCTCCTGCCGGGTGGAGCCCCGCTTGCCCCCGTTGCCCCAGCCGTTTTTCAGCCGGTACTCCTCCAGCTCCAGCAGCGCCACGCACAGGCGCAGGCCCGGGGCCAGCAGCAGGTCGCGAATGTCGTAGAGCTCCGGCAGCACCTGCCAGGGCCCTGCCGCCTTGGGGCTTTTCCTCCGGGGAGTCAGAGTGCCGTCCTCCTCCAGCCACACCAGCCACTTTTTGGCGGCCACGGGGTACACCACCGTCACCGGGCCCAGGGAGAGGAACAGGGGAAGCTTCTCCCGCAGCCGGCGGAAGTTCCCGGTCTGTATCTCCACCACGCCCTCCGGCCCCTGGACGTCCGCCACAAAGGGGCCCACGGGCACTTCCAGCCCGTCGCCGGGCCCGGCGAAATAGGCTTTCAGCACCGCGTGAAGGATCTTCTCCCCCAGGGTGCCTATGCCCTCCCGCCGGCGCTCCCCGGCGAGCGCCTCCCGGCAGAGGGCTTGGAACCGCTCTCTGTCCATGTCAGTCCAGATGGAACAGCCGGGCGAAGTTGTCGTAGAGCATGGCCTGGTTCTCCTCCTGGGAGTAGCCCAGGGTGAAGAAGCGCTCCAGCTCCTCCTTGGGCTGCCACATGGGGAAGTCCGTGCCGAACATGGTGTGGTCCACCCCAAAGTGGGCGATGTTCTCCTCCGCCTCCTCCCGGCTCACCTTGAACAGGGAGCTGGAGGTGTCGATGTACACATTGGTGCCGGACAGCTCCCGGCGGGCTTCCTTCCACTCGCTGTAGCCCCCTAAGTGGGCGGCGATACAGGTAAACTCCGGGATCTTCTCGATGACCCGCATCAGCCGATAGGGAGAGGAGTAGTCCGTCCGGCTGTCCCCGGTGTGGAACAGCACCGGCAGGCCCCGGCGGTGGGCTTCCTCATACACAGGGAGCATCCGGGGGTCGTCGATGAAGAACTGCTGAAAATCCGGGTGGAGCTTGATGCCCCGCAGGCCCCGGGCCTGGATGTCGTCCATCTCCCCCTGGATGTCCTCCACGTCCTGGTGCCAGGCAGCCAGGCCGATAAACTGGGGGTACTTCTCACACTTCTGCTGGATGAACTGGTTGATGGACCGGACCTGTTCCACCTTGGTGGCCACGGAGCACACCAGGAACCTGTCGATTCCGGCCTCTCCCCCTCGCTGGGCCAACACGTGGGGCAGCCCCACGTTCTGCATGGGGATGCTGTAGAAGTCCCCCACCGAGGCGGTGGCCTTCTCCGCGATCTTTCCCGGATAGATATGGGCGTGGGCATCGGCGGCCCGGTACGTCACGCCCTGGTGCTGTACTGGCATCAGTCTTCTTCTCCTTTCTTCCCTTGCTGTTTCTGGCGCTCCCGCTCCAGCCGGGAGTAGACGCAGCCGCAGTAATCCTGGCGGTAGAGCCCGTATTCCCGGGAGAGGAGGATGGAGCGCTTGTATCCCTCTTTCTTCTTAAAGTCGGCGGGCAGGTGGGCCACGCCGTACTGGCGGCCCAGTTGCTCCCCGATCTCGTTGAGAGCCTTGGCGTTTTTCAGCGGGCTGATGGAGAGGGTGGTGGTGAAGTAGTCAAAGCCACCGTCCCTGGCGGCTTTGGCCGCCTCCTCCAGGCGCAGCCGGTAGCACTTCATGCACCGGGCCCC
>DXDU01000105.1 GCA_019115285.1 Candidatus Acutalibacter pullistercoris | reverse complement strand
AACTGCTACTGTAGGCATTCTACTTCCTCCTTCCCTTACGCTTTCACGCTGTCGCGGATGACCACGATGCCGCCGTTGGGGCCGGGGATGGCGCCCTTGATGGCGATGAGGTTGTTCTCCGCGTCTACTTTAGCAACGGTAAGATTCTGAATGGTGACGGTCTCGGCGCCCAGATGGCCGGCCATCTTCAGGCCCTTCCACACACGGGAGGGGGTGGAGCAGGCGCCGTTGGAGCCGCCGTGCCGGGCCACAGGGCCGGTGCCGTGGGTCTCCTTCAGGCGGCGGAAGTTCCACCGCTTGATGACGCCGGCGTAGCCTTTACCCTTGCTGGTGCCGGTGACGTCCACCTTTTCGCCGGCGGCGAAGGTGTCGGCCTTAATCAGGTCGCCCACGTTCAGGGCGGTGATGTCCTCGAGCCGCAGCTCCTTGAGGACCTTCTTGGGGGCCACGTCACCCTTCTTGAAGTGCCCGGTCAGGGGCTTCTTCACCCGCTGGGGCTTCTGGTCGCCGAAGCCGATCTGCACGGCCTCGTAGCCGTCGTTCTCCAGGGTCTTCTTCTGGGTGACCACGCAGGGGCCGGCCTCCACCACGGTAACGGGGATGACCTTGCCCTTTTCGTTGAAGATCTGCGTCATGCCGACCTTCTTACCGATGATACCTTTTTTCATTTTCTTCCTTTCCTCCTAGTAGAGTTATTGGTTGGATCTCTCCAACATGACCCTCCGATCCAGAGTAGCTTAAGAAGAAGCCTTACAGCTTGATCTCGATCTCTACGCCGGCGGGGAGCTCCAGACCCATCAAGGCCTCCACGGTCTTGTTGCTGGGACGGAGAATGTCGATCAGTCTCTTGTGGGTGCGCATCTCAAACTGCTCCCGGCTGTCCTTGTACTTGTGCACAGCGCGGAGAATGGTGATGATCTGCTTCTCGGTGGGCAGCGGCACGGGGCCGGAGACCCGGGCGCCGGTGCGCTTGGCGGTGGCCACGATCTTCTCGGAAGACTGGTCTACCAGCTGATGATCGTACCCCTTGATCCTGATCCTGATTTTTTCCTTGACTGCCATGTTTGAATCGCCTCCTTGGAATCTCTTCGGCGGGCTGGGTTTTTTACCACAGTTCCGGGTGTTTCCACCCTGGACATAAGAAAACCGGCGATCCGCGCAAGGCGGACCCCGGGGACAGAGTCAAAACCCATACATCCTTTGAAGGGCACAGCATCGGCCTTCCGGGCACGCCCGGCGGTTCCAGCTCTTCAAATTCTTTCGCCCGGTTTAAAATCGGACATACTCCACGGAAAAACCGGCCGCAGTGGGCCGCAACCTCCCGCTTCATCGCATATCTCATGCAGTCACGCTCGATTATAATACCACAGCCCCTGCCGGTTTGCAAGCCTTTTTCCGGTTTTTTCCGGGATTTTACCCATCTCCTCCATTTTCTCCCTTTCGCACAAAGCAGAGCGTGAATTTCTGGGTACCTTGCACAACGATTGCTACTTCCCTGCCCTTCATTCCCTGCCCTACTCGCCCGCCCTCCCGCGGGGCGATGCCCCGCCAGCGGCCGCAGGGCGCTGCCTTCGCCCCCCGGGCGAAGGGGGAGGGCGGGCCGCCGCCAGGCTTCCCCACGAAAAAAGGCCCCCTTAGGGGCCTTTCTCACTTTTCGCTTTTGACGGCGCTGCTGCACACAGCCCCCCGGCCCGCGGCGGAGAGCAGCTCCCGGAAGCTCTGTTTCTCTTCCAGAGAGGTGGCGGCGGGGAGGAACTTCTCGAAGATGCACAGGTTCCCCAGGGCCTTGGCCTTTTTGTAGTCCTCCTGGGTGCGGATGGTCCAGCTCACCTCCTGCATCCCGAAGACCCGCCGGGCGGCGTGGAGGGAGGGGATGTCCCGGGCGTGAAAGTCGTAGGCCTCGAAGTGGGGCCGGGTGAGGAAGTTTGTCATCATGTTCCGGGCGAAGAAGGCCTGGGCCCCGGAAAGGCCGTTGTCCCCGGCCTTCATCTTCTCCATCAGCTGGCCCCGGACAATCTCCGGGTGGTGGAGCTTGAACCACCGGACGATCCTGGGGTCGAAGGACTCCACACAGTACAGGCCCTGGTAACCCTGCAGCTCCTCCATGGCCAGGCGGCACAGCAGGGCCGGGTCGTTATAGCCCTTGAGCTCGATGATCAGCGGCGTCCTGCCCCCCACCGCCTCCAGCATCTGGGAGAACAGGGGCACCCCTTCCTGAGAGCCCGTCAGCTTGTAGCCAGAGAGCTCCTCCCAGGTCATTTGAGAGATGCGCTTGTCCACCCCGCAGGTCCGCAGGATGCTGTCGTCGTGGTGGACCACCACCCGGTTGTCTTTCGTCAGCTGCAGGTCCAGCTCCATGCCGAAGCCGCACACCGCCGCCAGGGAGAAGGCCTTTAGCGAGTTCTCCGGCACGCCGTTGTCCTTGTCGTGCAGGCCCCGGTGGGCGTAGTCGTATTTTAAAAAGGCGGAGAAGTCCGCCCGGGGCAGCTGGGGGGCGATGGCCCACAGCCAGAGCAGGACGCACAGGGCCAACACCAGCAGAAGGATGAGCAGCACGATCATAGAGAAAACTCCCTTTCCCACGGATTTTTCGTGACAAGCGCCTTGAGGTGCGCTATACTACGGGTATAACTATAGTATACTTCCCGGCATTTTTCAACCGGGAGAGAAAAATCTTGACGCCGGAGTGTTCCGACGGAAAGGAGAACCAATGAAATTCACCAAAGGTTACTGGCTCAACCTGCCTGGGGTGGAAAATTACGACTGCGTGCAGATCCGGGAGGTGAAAGTCTCCCGGGACCAGGTGTACCTGTACGCTGTGCCCTACGCCGAAGACGAGCGAGCGGTGGGCGGCCCCGCCCTGGAGATCTTTCTCTCCTCTCCCCGTCGGGACATTTTGCGGACACAGGCCTACCACTTCATGGGCAGCGGGAAAAAGGAGCCCCAGTTCGAGCTGGAGACGGAGGACCTGCCCCTGGAGGTCAGCGAGTTTGAGGGGGGCTTTACCATCACCAGCGGCAGCACCTCCCTGCGGGTCACCACCTCCCCCGCCTCCTTTACCTATTACTATAAAGGGAAGAAGCTGACAAACATCGGGGACCGGTTCGGCCACGCCATGCTCAGCACCATGCAGACCCCGGAGGGTCCCTTTATGCGCTGCCAGATGGACGTGGACATCGGCGAGCGCCTCTACGGCCTGGGGGAGCGGTTCACCCCCTTTGTGAAAAACGGCCAAGTGGTGGACATGTGGAACGAGGACGGGGGCACCTGCTCGGAGATCGCCTACAAGAACATCCCCTTCTACCTGAGTAGCAAGGGCTACGGGGTGCTGGTAAACTCCAGCGGAAAAGTGTCCTTCGAGCTGTGCTCCGAGGTGGTCACCCGGGCCCAGTTCTCCCTGCCCGGGGAGAAGCTGGACTTTATGGTGGTGGGCGGCGGGGACTGCAAGACCGCCCTGGAGAACTACACCGCCCTCACCGGCCGGCCCGCCCTGCCCCCCGCCTGGAGCTTCGGCCTGTGGCTGACCACCAGCTTTACCACCAGCTACGACGAGAAAACCGTCCGCTCCTTCGTGGACGGCATGGCGGAGCGTGACATCCCCCTGCACGTGTTCCACTTCGACTGCTTCTGGATGAAGGAGAACGAGTGGTGCAACTTCACCTGGGACGACGCCATGTTCGACGACGCCCCCGCCATGCTCCGCCGGATGAAGGAGGAGCGGGGGCTGAAGATCTGCGTGTGGATCAACCCCTACATCGGGCAGAAGTCCCCCCTCTTTAAGGAGGGCATGGAGCGGGGCTACCTGCTCCGCCGCCCCAACGGGGACGTGTGGCAGTGGGACCTGTGGCAGGCGGGCCTGGCGGTAGTGGACTTTACCAACCCCGCCGCCACCGCCTGGTACCAGGAGAAGCTCCGGGCCCTTTTGGACCAGGGGGTGGACTGCTTTAAAACCGACTTCGGCGAGCGCATCCCCACCGACGTGGCGTACTACGACGGCTCTGACCCGGAGCTGATGCACAACTACTACGCCTACCTGTACAACAAGTGCGTCTTCGACCTGCTGGAGGAGTACAAGGGGAAGGGCCAGGCCTGCCTCTTCGCCCGCAGCGCCACGGTGGGGGGCCAGAAGTTCCCCGTCCACTGGGGCGGCGACTGCTCCTCCAACTACCTGTCCATGGCCGAGTCCCTCCGGGGCGGGCTGTCCCTGTGCCTGTCTGGCTTCGGCTTCTGGAGCCACGACATCTCCGGCTTTGAGGGCACCGCCCCAGCCGACGTGTACAAGCGCTGGGCGGCCTTCGGCCTGCTGTCCACCCACAGCCGCCTCCACGGGAGCAAGTCCTACCGGGTGCCCTGGCTCTTCGGCGAGGAGGCCGTGGAGGTGCTGCGGAAGTTCACCAAGCTCAAGTGCACCCTGATGCCTTACCTGTACGCCGCCGCCGTGGAGACCCACCGCACCGGCCTGCCCTCCATGCGGGCCATGGTGCTGGAGTTCCCCGAGGACATCCCCTGCCTGGACCTGGACCGCCAGTACATGCTGGGGGACCGGCTGCTGGTGGCTCCCGTCTTCACCGAGAGCGGGGACGTGGACTACTACCTGCCTGCCGGCACCTGGACCAGCCTGCTGGACAACCGGGTGGTGGAGGGCGGCCGGTGGCTCCACGAGGTACACGATTTTCTGAGCCTGCCTCTCATGGTGCGGGAGAACACCCTGCTGCCCATCGGCGCCGACGACCACAACGTGGAGTACGACTACAGCAAGGATCTCACCCTGCACCTCTTCGCCCTGAAAGGCCAGGCCCGGGCCGACGTGAAAGACATGGACGGCGGCGACCTGCTCACCGCCTGGGCCAAAAACGAGAACGGCAGCGTCACAGTGACCTTCCAGGGCCGGGCGGAGAACCTCTCCCTGGTGCTGCGCAACGTCCACCAGGTGCAGAACCTCACCGGCGCGGAAAGCCAGGATACGGAGCTGGGCCTGAAGCTCACCGTAAACAGCCAGCTCTCCCCCGTGACCTTCACCCTGTAACGTAAAAAAGCCCAACAGAACAGCATCCCCCGGCCAGAACCGGGGGATGCTGTTGTATTTCCCGTCTTACATGGTCATGCAGAAAAAGTAGGCCCTCTCCACCCCAGGGTTGTAGAGCACCCACAGCTGGCTGCCGTCCTCCTGGCTTTGGGACCAGGCCCGGCAGGCGTTAAAATCGGGAAGCTGTTCCTCCGCCGCCTCCGCACGGGCCGCCCAGTCCCGCAGCTTCTCCTGGGGGAAGTCCGTCCCCTGGCACAGCTCCTCAAAATAGAGGGCGGCCTCCCCGGCCTGGAACACGGTGTAGCGCCAGCCGTCCCCCATGGCCCGGTCCGGGGAGAGGGCGCTGTACTCCTGGGTCACCTCCTGGGGCAGGGCCAGGCCCCAGCTTTCCCGGTAGATCTGGTCATCGGTGTGGAAAGAGCTCCACAAGCTGGTCGCCCCCCAGAACAGGAGCAGCAGTGCTCCCACGCCCACCAGGGCGCCCAGAGGGATCAAAAACGCCAGCACACTCCGGCGATAGCTTTTCTCGTCCATGGCACTGCCTCCTTGCAGCGTGACGCTGCACCCAATTCGCGATCTCTCCCCCGCGGCCCGCAATCCCTTACAGACCCGCGCTCCCGCCAGGGTGGTTTCCTCGCCTTTGCTAAGGCGTGACGCCGCACCCAGTTCGCGATCTTCCGGCTTTACTATAGCACATCCCCCGGGCCGCTGTCCATGGGCAGCCTATACAGAAATCCCCTCTTGCGCAAAAAGAAAAGCCGCCCCCACGGGGCGGCCTTCCTCTTTTTTATGTCCTTACAGCACTCAGGCGAAGGGATTCTCCGTCTTGTAGAGCATACCGGCGGGCTGGTTGAAGCCCACGTCCTGGATGCCCAGGAGCTTGAAGAGCTCGAACAGGGCCTTGCCGTGATGGCCGAAGGCCACGGCCCCGTGGTGGGGGTAGCGCTTCTCGATGAGTACATGGCGGTAGAACCGGCCCATCTCGGGAATGGCGAACACGCCGATGCCCCCGAAGGAGCCGGTGGGCACGGGCAGCACCTCGCCCTGGGCCACGTAGGCCTTCAGCTGGCCGTCAGAAGTGGACTGCAGCCGGAAGAAGGTGATGTCGCCGGGGGCGATGTCGCCCTCCAGGGTGCCCCGGGTAAAGTCGGGGTCGGAACCGGCGGGCTCCAGCAGACGGTGCTGGATGAGCTGGTACTTCACCGCCCGGTCGGCGCACAGCTTGCAAGAGGGGGTGTTGCCGCAGTGAAAGCCCATAAAGGTGTCGGTGAGCTTGTAGTCATAGCCGAACTTGCCCTGAATTTTCTCCTCGTAGAGGGAGGCGGGCACGGAGTTGTTGATGTCAAGCAGGGTGACAGTGTCGCCGGAGACGCAGATGCCGATGTACTCAGACAGGGCGCCGTAGATGTCCACCTCGCAGGACACGGGGATGCCCCGGGAAGCCAGGCGGGAGTTGACAAAGCAGGGCTCGAACCCGAACTGGCTGGGGAAGGCAGGCCAGCACTTGTCAGCGAAGGCCACGTACTTCCTGGCGCCCTTGTGGTTCTCCGCCCAATCCAGCAGGGTCAGCTCAAACTGGGCCATGCGCTCCAGCAGGTCGGGGTAGTACCGGCCCTCGCCCATCTCTTTGGCCATATCGGCGCACACCTCAGGGATGCGGGGGTCGCCGGCGTGCTCTTTGTAAGAGACCAGCAGGTCCAGCTCGGAATTCTCCTCGATCTCCACCCCCAGGTCATAGAGACCCTGGATGGGGGCGTTGCAGGCGAAGAAGTCCTGGGGCCGGGGGCCGAAGGTGATGATCTTCAAGTTCCGAACGCCCAGAACCGCCCGGGCAATGGGCACAAACTCCGCCATTTTCTCCGCAATCTCCGGGGCGGTGCCCACCG
>DXDU01000104.1 GCA_019115285.1 Candidatus Acutalibacter pullistercoris | reverse complement strand
CCGCCAAGCACCACGACGGGTTCTGCCTGTTCGACTCTCAGTACACCGATTTTAAGTCCACCAACACAAAACTGGGCAGGGACATTGTGAAGGACTTTACCGAGGCCGTCCGGGCGGAGGGGCTGAAGGTGGGGCTGTACTTCTCCCTGCTGGACTGGTACCACGAAGACTACCCCCACTACGGGGATCTCCATCACCCCATGCGGGACGACCCGGCTTACTCCAACGAGGGCAGGGATTTCTCCCGGTATGTGGAGTACCTGCACAACCAGGTCCGGGAAGTGTGCACCAACTACGGGAAGATCGACATCCTGTGGTTCGACTTCTCTTACGAGAACGAGAACGGGGTGATGCGCGGGGAGACCTGGCGGGCTTCGGAACTGGTGGACATGGTGCGCACGCTCCAGCCTGGGGTAATCATCGACAACCGGCTGGAGGTCAGCGGCGAGGGTTTCGGCTCTCTGTGGGAGGGGGAGCCCACTCCCTACCACGGGGACTTTGTCAGCCCGGAGCAGATCATTCCCCCCAACGGGCTTTCCGACAAGCAGGGCCGGGACCTGGTGTGGGAGGCCTGCGTCACCATGAACAACAACTGGGGCTACTGTGAGCGGGACCGGTTCTTCAAGCCCTCCTCCATGCTCATCAAGAAGCTGGTGGAGTGCGTCTCCAAGGGCGGGAACCTGCTGCTCAACGTGGGGCCGGACGCCCGGGGGAACATCCCGCCCCAGTCCATGGAGATCCTTCAGGACATGGGGGCCTGGATGAAGAAGAACAAGGAGAGCATCTACGGCTGCGGCAAGGCCGGGCTGCCCAAGCCCGACACCGGGCGGATCACCCGGAAGGGAAACAAGCTGTACTTCCACCTGTTCGAGAACACCGTGGGGGCCATGCCTCTGGCCGGGGTGAAGCGGGAGGAAGTGGACCACCTGCGGATGCTGGCCACCGGGGCGGAAATCCCCCTGGCCACGGACTGGGCCAGCGCCAACTACCCGGACGTGGTCTTCGCCGACCTGGGGCCCGACCCGGTGCTGCCGGACCCGGTGGACACGGTGCTGGAAGTCACACTGAAAGAGTGAGAGAGGACAGGATATGGAAGGGGAATTTCTCAAGAGGATCGAGGAGCTGGGGAGCCGGCTGTGGGAACAGCGCCGGCGGG
Source organism: Candidatus Acutalibacter pullistercoris (assembly GCA_019115285.1). Classification (GTDB taxonomy): domain Bacteria; phylum Bacillota; class Clostridia; order Oscillospirales; family Acutalibacteraceae; genus Acutalibacter; species Acutalibacter pullistercoris. Next base: position 4,447 of record DXDU01000104.1, on the reverse strand, counting down.
ATCTGCCCAGGGAGCTGGCGGAACAGGGGGAGCGGACGCTTCTGGGCTGCCGGGGGGAAGAGGCGCCGGTGCTCCGGTGGGAGCTGGCCACCCTGCCCCTGTGGGACCTGGGGGAGTACGGGCCGGAGCTGTTTCTGGGGGAGGCGCGCCAGGCCCTGGCCGCCCGGGAGGAGCTCCCCTGGGGGCGGGAGCTGCCCGACGCCCTGTTCCTCCGGGAGGTGGCATGCCCGAGGGTGAACAACGAGGGCTTGGCCCCCTGCCGGGAACTGTTCCGGGGGGAGCTGGCGCCCAGGGTGCGGGGGCTCTCCCTGAAGGAGGCCATTTTGGAGGTGAACCGCTGGTGCGCCGGGAAGGTCACCTACCGGGCCAGCGACGACAGGACCGCCTCGGCCCTGGAGGTGGTCCGCCGGGGCTATGGACGCTGCGGGGAGGAGTCCCTGTTTTTGGTGAACGCCCTGCGCAGCGTGGGCATTCCCGCCAGGCAGGTGTACGCCCCCTGGTGGTCCCACTGCGACGACAACCACGCCTGGGTGGAGGCCTGGGACGGGAACGCCTGGCGGTACCTGGGGGCCTGCGAGCCCGAGCCTGTGCTGGACCGGGGGTGGTTCACCGGGGCGGCGGCCAGGGCCATGCTGCTCCACACCAGGAGCTTTTACCCCGGGGACCTGGGGGAGGCGGCCTTCCTCTACCCGGGGGTGGACCCCTTGGACCTGGACCAGCGGGAGGGCGTGGTGTACGAGAGCCTGACCCACCGGTACGGGGACACGGTGCCCTTGCGTGTCACGGTGACCGATGAAAGCGGGAAGCCCGTGGTCGGGGCGAAGGTGTCTTTCTCGGTGCTGAACATGAGCCGGTTTCTGGAGATTGCCACCCGGGTGACAGGGCCCGAGGGAACCGCCGCGCTCCGGGTGGGCAAGGGAAGCCTGGGGGTGGCGGCGTCCCTCTCGGGGAAGGCCGCCGCCTGCCTGGTGAACACCGGGGAGGACCGGGACGTGACCCTGACCCTGGAAGAGCCGGGGCCGGGGAAGACGGTCTGGAACCTGTTTGAGTTCCAGGCGCCGGAGGCCCCCCGGGACTACCCGCCGGTGCTCACCGGGGAGCAGGAGAGAAAGCGGCGGCTGGACCTGGAAGAGGCGGCCCGCTGCCGCCAGGCTGGCCAGGCCGGGAAAGCCGCCTCCTGCCGGGAGGACTGGGAGGAGGAGATCCTAGCCACCCTGCCGGAAAAGGACCGGGAGGCCGGTGTCCCCCAGGAGGTGCTGGCGGACAGCCGGCAGGCCTTCGCCTGGCAGGAAGGACTGCCGGAGAGCGTGTTCCGGGAAGGGCTGCTGTGCCCCCGGGTGGGGCTGGAGCCCCTGACCCCCTGGAGGAACCTGGGGGAGAGATTCTCTCCCCAGCAGCGGCAGGCGTTCCGGCAGGAACCGGAGAAGCTGTGGCGCTGGGTGGAGGAACAGGTGGCGGAGGACCGGCGGTGGTTCTCCCAGATCCCCAGCTCCCCGGGGGCGGCGCTGAAATTGGGCCGGTGCGCGCCGGGAGGCAGGGAAGTCCTGTTCTGCGCCCTGTGCCGGAGTTTGGGGATCCCCGCCAAGCTGGACGGGCCGGGGAGGCCGCCCCTCTGCTGGAAGGAGGGAACCTATCACCCCGCCTGGAGCCAGAAGGTTCCCGGGCGGCTGCGGCTTCGCTCTCCCCAGGGGCGGGAGGCCCGGGAGAGCCAGAACTTCTCCCTGTCCCGGTGGGACGGAGAGGCCTGGGCCCCGGCCCGGGCCGGGGAAGCGGCCTTCCGGGAGGGGGCGGCCCTGGCCCCAGGCCGGTACCTGCTGCTGACGGCGGAGCGGCTGCCGGGAGGCGGCCAGCTTGCCAAGGCCAGGGAGTTCACCCTGGAGGAGGGGGAGGCAAGGGAGATCCTGCTCTCCTTCCAGCAGCCGGGGCCGGACCGGCTCCTCACCAGCCTGCCGCTGCCGCCCTTCTCCCTGGAGGACCGGGGCGGGACGACGGACAGCGCCTCCCTGCTGGCCCGGCGTCCTTTGAGCCTGCTGGTGTGGCTGGAGCCTGGCCGGGAGCCTACGGAGCACATCCTCAACGAGCTGCGGGAGGCGGCGGGGGGCTTCGCCCGGCGGCGGGAGCAGTGCCAGATCCTGCTCGTGCGGGAACAGGGCGGGGGGGACCCCACTCTGGACCGTGCCCTGGAAGTCCTGCCGCAGGCCAGAGTGCTCCCCCAGGAGAGCCTGGGCGGGGAGGAAGGACTGGCCCGGCGGATGTTTGTGGAGCCGGGCAGGTACCCCCTGCTGCTGCTGGCGGACCGGGAAGGCAACGGGCTGTTCGCCTGCGCCGGGTACAATGTGGGCACGGGCGAGCTGCTTTTGAAATTGCTGGACGCCGCCTTGACGTAGAGGCGGAAGACGGGGTAAGATAGAGAAAAACCATGGGCAAGGAGGAACGTTCTATGAAAGAGACAATGCTGGAACTGCTGCGGACCAGGAGAAGCGTGCGGGCCTACAAGTCCGATCAGGTAAAGGCGGAAGAGCTGGACGCCGTGCTGGAGGCGGGCACCTGGGCCCCCACGGGCCAGGGGAAGCAGTCCCCGGTGATTGTGGCGGTGCAGGACCCCAAGTACCGGCAGGCGGTGATGGAGCTGAACAAGAAGGTTCGGGGCGGCGCGGGGGACCCCTACTACGGGGCGCCCACCATCGTGCTGGTGCTGGCGGACCCGGAGCGGGGCACCTGCGTGGAGGACGGCTCCTGCGTGCTGTGCACCATGATGGACGCCGCCCACGCCCTGGGGCTCTCCTCCTGCTGGATCCACGGGGAGAAGGAGATGTTCGAGCTGCCGGAGGGCAAGGCCCTGTTAAAAGAGTGGGGCCTGCCTGAGAACCTGCGGGGCGTGGGGTCCCTGGCCCTGGGCTATGGAGACGGCCCCGCGCCGGAGCCCAAGCCCAGAAAGGCGGACTACATCCACAAAGTGTGAGCGAGAAAGATCCCTCGGGGCGGCCCGGGGGTCTTTTCTTTTTTTGTTTTTCTTTGGGGGGCAGCGGCCCCGGGGCAGCCGGGCGGAGTGGGGGAGCTTCGGGGGGCCTCCCCGGCCTTGGGGCATCCCAAGGCCGCTTCCCCCACAGGGGGAAGAGCCCCCGCCCTCCCGGAGGGCGGGGGCTGGGAGGCCCCCCGAGGCCCGGGCTGAGAACTTGGTTTCTCTGGGGCTGGGGGAAGCTGCCGGGCCGCCGCCGGTTTGACGGGATTTGCCGGTGGGAGGTGTTTTGGCTTGTAATTCCCTGCAGGGGCGGCTATAATAGAACAAAGCCGGGAGTTCCCCGGGGAAATGTGGAAATGGAAAGGTTTTTGTCTATGAGCAGACGATGGATGGCCCTGCTGCTGGCGGGGCTGGTGCTGGCGGGGGGAGCGCTCACCGGGTGCCAGCAGGAGGAAGAGCGGAAGGTGGTCTCCACCGCGCCGGAGGACCAGCCTGTGGAAAACGACGGGGAAGAGGCCCTGCTGGTGGTGGGGCTGGCGGAACCGGACGCCGCGGTGCAGGAATTGGTGGAGGAGATCGGTGAGAAATATGAGGCAGACTACCCCAACACCCAGGTGGAGGTGCGCTCTTACGGCAGCTGGGAGGCTTTGGAAGAGGCCACGGCCTCGGGAGAGGTGGACATTCCCCAGCTGCGGGAGGAGAACGTGCCCGGCGCGGTGATGGACGGGCTCTTGCTGGACCTGTACCAGGCGGTGGACACCTGGAAGGACCGGTATTCCCTTTCTCAGGAGGCCTGGCAGGCCGCCCGCTCCATGGGAAAGGACTACGTGTACGTGCTGCCCTACGATTTCGACCAGTTCGTCACCTACTACAGGACAGACTGGTTTGAGGAGTACAACGCCACGGCGGAGAGCGCCATCACCCCCAGGGAGTGGTGCCGGAGCTGGGACCAGATCCAGCGGGGCAACGACCGCATGGGGGACAAGTGCCGTGTGCTCTTTGGGGGAGCGGACAAGCTGGGGTACCTGTTTGACTCCAATTTGTGGAGCGACGTGGCCCGGGGCCGGATGGCCGACGCCGCCGCGGCTTACTTCGCCGCGGGGGACGAGCACGTGACCATCTGCACCTGGGACATGGCGGAGCAGAGCGTGAAGAACTTCCGGGACAGGATCAACAGCCTGGCGGTGCCGGAGACGTTGGAGTGGACCGAGGAGGAGGCCGTGGAGGCCTTCGTCCGGGGAGAGGGAGCCATTCTCTTTGCCAGCTCTCAGGCGGAAGAGACCTTGCGGGAGCAGATGCCGGAAGGCAGCTGGGCGGTGATTGGGCCGGTGCAGGGCGGTTCCGGGGCCGCAGTGATCTGCGACCAGTACGTGGGCTGGGGGGTCAGCGCCGCTTCGGAGGAGCCGGAGACGGCGGCCCATTTCCTGCTGTTTCTCTCCAACACCGACAACAACACCCACTTCGCCAAGGAGGCCGGGTGCCTGC
>DXDU01000103.1 GCA_019115285.1 Candidatus Acutalibacter pullistercoris | reverse complement strand
CCTTTGTCAACTACATCAACACCCGGGACTTTGACGATATTGTGAAGGGCTCGGAGCAGTACGAGGACGGCGAGCTGGACAAGTGGGTCACCGGCGGCGACGTGGCCCCGGAAGGGCTGCTGTTCCTGGATGAGGAGAAGAGCCCCAACGGGGAACCCCTGCTCCTGGCCGCCTGCGAGGTCTCCGGCACCGTGGCTGTGTACCAGATGGGGGATGAAACCCTGACCGTCCTTCCCTTTGCCGATGTGGAAGAGGGGAAGTGGTATGTGGATGCCGTGCAGTACGCCTTTGAGAACAGCCTGATGGAGGGCACCAGCGGCACCGCCTTCGAGCCCGAGACCAACCTGAGCCGGGCCATGGCCGTGCAGATCCTCTATAACCTGGAAGGCCAGCCGGATCTTTCCGAGGAAGATCTGGAGACCCCCTACACGGATGTGGAAGGGGAGGCCTGGTACGCAGAGGCTGTGTACTGGGCCAGGCTGCACAAAGTGGCGGAAGGCGACGGAGACGGGACGTTCCGCCCCGGCGACGAGATCAGCCGGGAAGAGTTTGCCCAGATGCTGTACAACTACGCCAGGTACAAGGGCTGTGACCTCACCGCCAAGGGCGACTTGAGCCAGTTCCCCGACGGGGACCAGGTGCAGGAGTGGGCCCTCCCCGCCATGACCTGGGCCAACGGCAACGGGCTCATCAACGGCCATGACGACGGCGCCCTGGATCCTGCTGGCACCACCACCCGTGCCCAGGCAGCCGCCATCCTCATGCGGTTCGACCAGAACCTGGTACAGCAATAAAACAGAGTAATATGCACAGGAAAGGCCGGGATCGCTCCCGGCCTTTTTCTTTTCTCAATGGCCCCTCCCCCAAACTTCACACAGTTCTTACCTGCTCTTTTCCTTGGCGCGGTGGAAGAGCGGCGCCGTTTCCCCTAGAATGGAAGCAGAAGCTGGGGTATTATGCCCAACCCAAGGAGGACTATATGAGACTTCGGAAATTTGTGACATTGCTGCTGGTCCTTTTGACCACAGCGATGCTTTTCGCTGGCTGTGACAGTGCCAGGGACAGCGGCGCCGACGCCGTGCTGGGCAGCGGCGGAAAAATATTGAGGATCGTGTCCGGGTCGGAAAACCGGGAGCTGGAACCCATCCTAGAGGATTTCGCCAAGTCGGAAGGAGTCCGCATCGAGATGACCTACCAGGGCTCTCTGGACATCATGCGCCTGCTGGAGGGGGAGGAGCTGCCCTATGACGCGGTGTGGCCCGCCAGCTCCCTGTGGCTGGACGCGGCTGACACGCCCCTGAATCTCAAGCATGCCGAGTCCATCTCCATCACCCCGGTGGTGTTCGGCATCCGGCAGAGCTTAGCCGAAGAGCTGGGCTTTGTGGGCCGGGAGGTAACCGTAGGCGATCTGTTGCAACCCATTCGCAGCGGAGAGCTGAAATTTTGCATGACCAGCGCCACCCAGTCCAACTCCGGGGCCAGCGCCTACATCGGGTTCCTCTACGCCCTGCTGGGCAACCCGGAATCCCTCACATCCGCCGATTTGGAAGGCGAAAGCCTGCGTACCCAGATGACCGAGCTCCTCTCCGGGGTGGATCGCTCCTCCGGCAGCTCCGACTGGCTGAAGGATATGTTCCTCCAGGGGGACTTTGACGCCATGGTCAACTACGAGTGCTTGGTGATCCAGGCCAACCAGGAGCTGGGGGCCCAGGGCCGGGAGCCCCTGTACGTGGTGTACCCCACCGATGGCCTGACTATCGCCGACTCCCCCTTGGCCTATGTGGACCAGGGGGACAGGGAGAAAGAGGAGCTGTTCCTGAAATTACAGGAGTACCTGCTCTCGGCAGACACCCAGAGCGCCATCCAGCGCACGGGGCGGCGGTCCAGCTACACCGGGGTGAATGAGGAGAACCGGGACGTGTTCCGGGAGGACTGGGGCCTGCAGCCGGACCGGGTGCTCTCCCCCATGAAGATGCCGGCCCAGCAGGTGCTGTTCCAGGCTTTGGATTTGTACCAGACGGAATTCAAAAAGCCCTCCCTCAACGTCTACTGCCTGGACTACTCCGGCAGCATGGCAGGGGAGGGGAACCGGCAGCTGGAGGCGGCCATGGAGCAGCTGCTGATTCAGTCAAACGCCCGGGAACATTTCCTCCAGGCCTCCAGCCGGGAGGTGAACATCCTCATCCCCTTCAGCGGCGAGCCCATGGAAGTCTGCACCGCCCAGGGCAACGGGGCGGAGCTGGAAAGTCTAAACTCCACCGTGCAGGATCTGGAGCCAGGGGGCGGCACCGACATGTACGCCGCCGCCCTCCAGGGGCTGGAGGAACTGAAAAACTACGACCTGTCCCAGTACACCCCGGCCATCATCCTGCTCACAGACGGCCAGTCCGAGGGCTCGTACCAAGCGTTTGCCGACGCCTACCAGGAGCTGGGTGCCCAGGTGCCGGTGTTCTCCATCATGTTCGGGGACGCGGACGAGAGCCAGCTGGAGGACCTGGCGGAGCTCACCAACGCGAGAGTTTTCGACGGCCGGGAGGACCTGGCGGGGGCCTTCCGCAGCGTAAAGGGGTATAACTGATGAGGGAATGGAAACGGGTGCTCTTTGCTGCCATCTCCGCGGCGGGGCTGTTTTTGCTGCTGTTCCTGGTGCTCAAGTGGCATCCCCTGGTGGGGCTGGCCCTGTCCGCGGGGCTCTATGGGGGCGTCTACCTGCTGCTGGCCCCCAAGGCCAAGGAGCAGACCTTGCGCATGACCTACGGTGTGGATGAAGAAGAATACCAGGCGGTACTGGCGGAAGCCCGCAAAGACTTGGCTGTGCTGGCCCAGGCGGAGGAAATTATGGACAGCCCCCAGGATAGGGACCAGGTCCGCCGGTTGTGGACCACTGGCAGCAGCCTGGTAAGCTACCTGGAAAAGGAACCGGGGAAGTTCCCCCAGGCCCGGCAGTTTTTCCTCTACTACTTGGACACCGCCGCCCATTTGCTGGAGCGGTACCAGGCCTTTCAGAAGGCGGGGGTGCGCTCGCCGGAGGTGGTGGACCTGCTACAGCGCACCGAGCAGGCCCTGCCCCTGCTCAACCAGGCCTTTGAAAAGCAGTACGACCAGCTGCTGGCC